>JBGPGW010000166.1:0-7659 GCA_041484095.1 Alphaproteobacteria bacterium
TGCCGGCTGCCGTCGCGCTGGTCGTCATTCCCGGGCCGATCGTGAGTGTGTTGTTCGAGCGCGGCGCGATGTCGACGGCCGACAGCGCCGCGATTGCCCGCGTGTTGGCGATCTACGGCTTTGGGCTGCCGGCCTTCGCGCTGGTCAAGGCGCTGACGCCCAGCTACTACGCCCGGGAAGACACGGCGACGCCGTTCCGTTTCGCCGTGATCAGCATGGTCGTGAACACGGCATTGAGCGCGGTGCTCTTCACGATCATCGGCTATGCCGGGATCGCGCTCGCGACGGTGCTGGCGTCGTGGCTCAACATCGCGCTTCTCTTCCGGGGATTACGGCGCCGGAAGAATCTCACGATCGATTCGCGCCTGCGCGGGCGGCTTCCGCGTGTCGGTGCTTGCAGCGTTATCATGGGAGGTGTGCTTTGGATTGCGGCGGGAGCGCTGTCGAACGCGCTCGCCGGCTCCCTTCTGGTCAAGGGAGGGGCGTTAGTCCTGCTTGTCATTGGCGGACTCGCCTCATTCGGGATTCTGGCCCTTCTCTTTGGCGTGGTGCGGCGCGATGACCTCAGCCGGGCCTTCCGGCGTCAATAGGCCCGAGGGCTCGACTTCGCGGCCGGGCTCTTCCCTCCGGGGATAGCGGGGCCCGGCGCGTCCGGTGCAGGCAGATCACGCCGGGGCCAAGCCGGGATCTGGCCATGACAGGGGGCCTGTCCATAAAATCGTTGCGGGTCGGGGCCGAAAGGGCGTAGACATAGCGTGCACTAGCAGACGTTTACGCCAGTTTTCAAAGACTTAGGCGTAAGTGGCTCACGCGCGGCGGCGCGCGATGAGTAATTTTTGGGCAAAGCCATGGCCAGGACACAGTCGACCGGTCGGACCTGTGAACGCCGCAGTTTCTGTGCGCATGCCGGTCTTTTGCTCGGTGCGTGTCCCGCTCTGGCTCTGAACCTTCGACTTAGGTGCCCCTGAACCGTGCCGAATTGGCTCGGCAATCGTTCAGGGGAAGGACTCGTGAACCGTGTCATCACCTAAGGCACCCGAAGGGACCGTGACCATGAACACCAAGACCGATTCAAACCGAGTTGCCATCTTCGACACCACCTTGCGCGATGGCGAACAGTCGCCGGGATGCTCGATGAATGTCGACGAGAAGCTGCGCGTCGCGGAAGTACTCGAAGAGATGGGCGTCGATGTCATCGAGGCAGGATTTCCGATCGCCTCCAACGGAGACTTCGACGCCGTGCGCGAAGTCTCGCGCCTCGTCAAGACGGCCGCGGTCGCGGGCCTCGCGCGCGCGAGCCGCAAGGACAGCGACCGGGCGTGGGACGCGCTCAAGAGCGCCAAGCGTCCGCGTGTCCACATCTGCATGTCGACGAGCGCGCTTCACATGCGTGTGAAGCTGCGCATGGAGCCGGAGCAAGTCCACGCCGCGATCGTCGACAGCATCGCCTATGCGCGCAATCTTTGCGACGACGTCGAGTGGTCGCCCGAAGACGGCTCGCGGACCGATCATGATTTTCTGTGCCGGTGCGTCGAAAGCGCCATCAAATGCGGGGCGCGGACCATCAACATTCCGGATACGGTCGGCTATGCCGTGCCGGAGGAATTCGCCGCTCTCATTCGGATGCTCAAGGACCGCGTGCCCAATATCGACAAGGCGGTCATCTCCGTCCATTGCCACAACGATCTGGGCCTCGCGGTCGCCAATTCGCTGGCTGCGATCGGGGCGGGGGCGCGGCAGGTCGAGTGCACGATCAACGGTATCGGCGAGCGCGCCGGCAACGCGGCGATGGAAGAGATCGTCATGGCGCTCCGCACGCGCCGGGACGTCATTCCCTATACGACCGGGATCAAGACCGAGTGCATCACCAAGGCCTCGCGGCTCGTCTCATCCATCACCGGTTTCAACGTCCAGCCGAACAAGGCGATTGTGGGCGTCAACGCGTTTGCGCATGAATCGGGCGTCCACCAGGACGGCGTTCTCAAGGACCCCAACACCTACGAGATCATGACGCCCGAATCGGTCGGTCTCACGCGCTCCGCCCTCGTCATGGGCAAGCATTCGGGCCGCCACGCCTTCCGCGCGAAGCTGAAGGATTTGGGCTATGAACTCGGCGAAAACCATCTCGAGGACGCGTTCACCCGCTTCAAGGATCTCGCCGACAAGAAGAAGCAGGTCTTCGACGAGGACATCATTGCTCTTGTCGGCGACGAGGTCCAAAGTGAAAATCAGCGTCTGAAGCTCGTTTCGCTCAAGGTCGTGTGCGGCACCGGTGGACCGCAGACCGCCGATCTCACGCTTGAGATCGACGGTGTCGAGAAATCCACGACGGCCCATGGCGACGGACCGGTCGACGCGACCTTCAATGCGATCTCGACCCTCTTCCCTCACACCGCGCGCCTCCAGCTGTATCAGGTGGACGCGGTGACCGAGGGAAGCGACGCGCAGGCTGGTGTGACGGTTCGGCTCGAGGAGAAAGGCAAGATGGTCAACGGCCAGGCGAGCGATACCGACACGGTGGTCTCATCGTGCCGTGCCTATCTCCACGCACTCAACAAGCTGCTGGTGAAGCGGGAGAAGACCGCTCCGGCCGCACTCGGAACGTGAGGTCATTGCGCGCGAATGCCTGAGGCCGGACCGCGCAAGGCCTTTTCCCTGACAATCCCTAGGATGGTGTGAACAAGCGATGTTTTCGAAGTTGCTCGGTCTGTTATCCGCCGATATGGCGATCGACCTCGGTACGGCGAACACCCTCGTCTATGTGAAGGGACGAGGGATCGTGCTGAATGAACCGTCGGTCGTCGCCATAGCCGATGTGCGGGGCAGAAAACAAGTTCTCGCCGTCGGTGACGAGGCCAAGATGATGCTGGGCCGGACGCCGGGGAATATCCATGCGATCCGCCCCCTGCGCGACGGAGTCATCGCAGATTTCGAGATCGCGGAGGAGATGATCAAGCACTTCATCCGGAAGGTGCACAACCGCCGGTCGTTCGCGACGCCGCAGGTCATCGTTTGCGTGCCGTCGGGATCGACCGCGGTCGAGCGCCGCGCCATCCAGGAATCAGCCGAGAGCGCGGGTGCCCGGCGCGTTTTCCTCATTGAAGAGCCGATGGCCGCGGCGATCGGCGCAGGCCTGCCGGTCACTGAACCCACGGGATCGATGGTCGTCGACGTGGGCGGCGGGACGACCGAGGTCGCGGTGCTTTCGCTCGGGGGCATCGTCTATGCCCGGTCCGTCCGCGTGGGCGGGGACAAGATGGACGAGGCCATCATTGCCTATATCCGTCGTAACCATAACCTGCTGGTTGGCGAGGCCAGTGCCGAGCGGATCAAGAAGCAGATCGGCAGCGCCTCACCGCCCTTGAATGGCGAGGGGCGGGTGATCGAAATCAAGGGCCGCGATCTCATGAATGGCGTGCCCAAGGAACTGGTCATCAGCGAGCGGGAAATCGCTGAAAGCCTGGCCGAACCCGTTGGGGCCATCGTCGAGGCCGTCAAGGTGGCCCTCGAGAACACGGCGCCGGAGCTGGCCGCCGATATCGTCGATAAGGGCATCGTCCTGACGGGTGGTGGGGCTTTGTTAAGCAATCTCGACTACGTTTTGCGTCATGCGACTGGGTTGCCTGTTTCGATCGCCGACGACCCATTGTCCTGCGTAGCCCTGGGAACGGGGCGGTGTCTTGAGGAAATGCGCGTCTTGAAGAACGTGCTGATAAGCACTTACTAGGTAGGGTAGACGCCGCGGGGGCATCGAAGCCCCGGGCGAGGAGGACGGCAAGGTGGGGTATCGGGCGGGATCGCTGAAGCGTCTGGCGACACCGGTAAGGGTAGCGGTCCAGCGTTCTGCACTTGTTCTCCTCCTCCTTGCCTCAGCCGCAATGGTGGGCTTCAGCCGCGCCGATATCTCCAAGGCAGAACGGCTGCGGATGGTCGTGGCAGACGCGTTCGTGCCGCTGCTCGATGCGCTGTCGAGGCCGGCGGCAACCGTCCACGATGCGATCGACGAGCTTCATGAGCTGGCGGCAATCAAGGCCGAAAACATGCGGCTCAGGGACGAGAATGTGCGCCTGCAGCACTGGCAGCAGGTGGCGCGCGAGCTCGACGCCGAGAATCGAGGGCTGAAGGACCTTCTTAAATTCATCGCTCCGGGCGAGCCGCGCACGGTCGCGGCACGGGTCGTATCCGATTCGAGCACGGCCTATGTGCGAAGCGTGCTCGTCAACGCCGGCAGTGATGATGGGGTGCGAAAAGGGCAGGCCGTCGTTGACGGGAATGGACTCGTCGGCCGTGTGACCGAAGTCGGACAGCGCGCGGCGCGCGTTCTTCTTGTTACCGACATCAACTCGCGAATCCCGATTTTGCTTGAGGCGACGCGTCACACCGCGATCCTCTCGGGCGACAATTCCGATCGCCCCAAATTGCGTTTCTTGCCCGTCGAGGCGGAAGTCGCGCCGGGGGATCGGATCGTGACATCCGGGCATGGCGGCGTCTTTCCAGCCGGCATTGCGGTCGGCGTCGTCGCAGCAGTTGGCGCCGGAGAGGTGCGCATTCAGCCGCTTGTCAACTTTGACCGTCTGGAATTCGTCCGGATTCTCGATTATGGACCCGATGCCGTTCTCCCACCCGCTTCGGTGCGTGGCCCGGCTGGTCGATGATCACGTTCTGGCAGCGTGTCGACCATTTCGTTCGACACCTCTCGCCGTTTGCCACCACGGTCCTCCTCGTCGTTCTCAATGCGATACCCCTGCCCATTCCGGACTACCGGACCGTCGTGCCGCTCGTGCCGCTCATGGCCATTTATTACTGGGCGATGTACCGGCCCGACTTGATGCCGGTCCTCGCGGTCTTCATCGTCGGATTGCTCGAGGATGTGCTCACGGGAGCTCCGCTGGGTTTCAACGCCTTCCTCTTCCTCGCGACGCACGGGA
Source organism: Alphaproteobacteria bacterium (assembly GCA_041484095.1). Lineage (GTDB taxonomy): Bacteria > Pseudomonadota > Alphaproteobacteria > CADEGL01 > CADEGL01 > JBGPGW01. The sequence goes on from JBGPGW010000166.1 coordinate 4,929, forward strand.
TCGTGCGAAGCCAGCGCCGCTTCATCCTTGGACACGGCTTCTTCGCGATCTGGGCGGTCTTCGTCGTGATCGTCGCCGGGGTGGGCGGGCTCAGCTGGCTCGTCGCGACTATTCTCTACCAGGGCGCCGTTCCGCCGGCGCCGGCGGTGGCACAGCTGGGTCTCACGCTCGCGGTCTTCCCCTGCGTGGCCTGGTTCCTTCTCAAGGTCCAGCGCACGTTCCTGATGAGATTGTGAGATGAAGGCTGAAGTCGATCTCTACAAGTTGTTTAGCCGCCGGGCGACGTTGCTCATGGGCGGCAAATTCGCCCTGCTGGGTCTCATCGGCGCGCGCATGTACCAGCTTCAAGTCATCGAGGCCGAGCGCTATGCGACTCTCTCCGACGACAACCGCATCAATCTCCAACTGATTCCACCCCCTCGCGGACGCTTCGTCGATCGTTACGGCGAGCCCCTCGCGTTCGATAAGCAGAACTACCGCGTTTCGCTCGTTCTCGAGAAAGGCGGGAGCGCGCGCGCCGTTCTCGAGACGCTGTCGAGCGTGATGCCGCTGACCGATCATGAGTTCGGACGCATCATCCGCGAGATCGAGCGCGGTCGGCGTTTCATGCCCATCATCGTGCGCGAGAATTTGACCTGGAACGAAGTGGCGGCGATCGAGGTGAATGCGCCGGATCTGCCGGGCGTGCTCATCGACGTCGGCCGCACGCGATATTATCCCTATGCCGAAACGATGGCGCATGTGCTGGGTTATGTGGGCGCGGCCTCAGAGGCGGACCAGGACGGGGACGCGCTTCTGCGCCTGCCCAATTTTCCCGTTGGCAAGGACGGTCTTGAAAAGCGGCATGAGCGGTCCCTTCGTGGCACCGCAGGCATGAGTCAGATCGAGGTCAATGCCTTCGGTCGCGTCATTCGAGAGCTCTCGCGTCAGGAAGGCCTGCCGGGGCGCGAAGTGACGCTGAGTCTCGACCTCGAAGTTCAGAAATTCGCCTATCAGCGCTTCGGAGAGGAAAGCGGCGCGCTCGTCGTGCTGGACGTGAACACGGGTGAAGTGATCGCGCTTGCCTCCGTGCCTGGTTTCGATCCCAACGCCTTTGCCGGCGGGATCAAAGGCGAGCTGTGGCGAAGCTTGCTCAACCATCCGCGCACGCCATTGATCAATAAGGCGATCGCGGGGCAGTACGCGCCGGGTTCGACGTTCAAGATGATGGTGGCGCTCGCCGCGCTTGAATCCGGCCTTGTCACGCCCTCGAATGGCGTGGTCTGCACGGGCACCCTCGCTTTCGGTGATACCTCGTTCCATTGCTGGAAGAAGGAAGGTCACGGCGCGGTCGCGATGGAACAGGCGATCATGAAGTCGTGCGACATATTTTTCTATGAGACGGCGCGCAAGATCGGCGTCGACCGTATCGCCGCGATGGCGAAGCGGTTCGGTTTGGGGCGCCCCGTGGCGATCGACCTCCCGGGTGCTAAGAGTGGCGTGATCCCATCGCGTGAATGGAAGCAGGCGACATACGGTCAACCCTGGGCCAATGGCGAGACGCTTGTTGCGGGCATCGGGCAGGGCTATGTGCTCGCGACGCCGTTGCAGCTTGCGGTCATGGTCGCCCGGCTGGCGAATGGCGGGCAGGCCGTGACGCCTCGTCTGACGCGAGAGATCCGCGGCCTCGAGGATGGCACCATCACGCCGCCCGAACTCGAGCCGATGGGCATTTCGCCCGCGGCGCTGGAGGTCGTGCTCCGCGGCATGGACGACGTGGTCAACACGCCGGGCGGAACCGCCTATAACACGGCGCGCATCGATGAGCCGGGAATGGCCATCGCCGGGAAGACCGGCACCTCGCAGGTGCGCCGCATCACGGCGGCTGAGCGCGTGACGGGTGTGAAGAAGAACGAGGATTTGCCCTGGCATATGCGCGACCACGCGCTGTTCGTCGCATTCGGGCCAACCGATTCGCCCCGCTATGCCATAGCGGTCCTGGTCGAGCATGGCGGCGGCGGCTCGCGTTTCGCGGCGCCGATCGCCAGGGACGTCATGCGTCTTGTCTTGGAGCGCGACCCCTCGAGGGCGCGGCCCATCGTATCCAAGGATTCCAGCGATGCCGCATGAGGTCTTCATCGAGTCCGGCGGGTTAGGGCCGGCCGCGCTCAGTTGGCCCAAGAAGATTTGGCACTTCAACTGGGGTGTGATCGCGCTTCTCGGCACGATCGCTTCGATCGGGTTCCTCACGCTTTACTCCGCCGCGGGCGGCAGCCTCGAGCCGTGGGCGGTACGTCAGATGGTTCGATTCGGCATTGGCCTGGGCATTCTCGTCATCGTGGGGGCCATCGACATTCGCATCTGGTACCGCCTCGCCTATGCCTTCTATGCGCTTGCTCTCATGATGCTCCTGGCCGTCGAAGTTATGGGCACGGGGGCGATGGGGGCCGAACGGTGGCTGTCGCTCGGCTTCATACAAGTGCAGCCGTCGGAGGTCATGAAGGTCGCACTCGTGCTTGCCCTCGCACGCTATTTCCACGGCCAGATGCCGGATCAGGTCTCGCGCCCGCTCCATATTGCGGTGCCGCTTATCTTTGCCTTGGTGCCCGCCGCTCTCCTCATGCGCCAGCCGGATCTTGGCACGGCGATGATGCTCATCATGGCAACCGCGGCAATGATGTTCATCGCGGGCGTCCGGTTGTGGTTCTTCGGCGTCGCGATCGGGCTCGGTGCGGCGGCGGCTCCCGTCGCA
>JBGPGW010000167.1:0-7626 GCA_041484095.1 Alphaproteobacteria bacterium
ATCGAAGGCGTGCCGATCCAGATCGGCATCACCGAGCCTACGACGGCGTTCTTGCCCCACCTTCTCTATTTCGCGGGCGGACGCCTGACGCTCAAACAGACGGCAGCGGGGACGGTGCTGATCGGCGGGGGCTGGCCCGCGCGAGTTGATCCCCGCACCGGACGGCTTCAGATCAGCCGCGATTCCATGGCCGACAATCTCGGGATCGCGTGCAATGTCGTTCCCGCTGTCGGCGGCCTGCGTCTCGTGCGCGCATGGCCGGCGATCGTGAACGGCACGGCGGATTGGAAGCCGGTCCTCGGCGAGGTCCGGGGAATCCCCGGCTTCTATATGACCGTGTTTCCGTGGCTCGGCTTCTCGGCCGGGCCGATCGTCGCGCGCATCACGGCGGATCTTCTTCTCGGCCGCGATTCCGGATTCGATCTCGAACCGTTTTCGGCCGATCGCTATCTCGCGCGCGTCTAGCGTCTCATCGCTCGCGCTGAGACGGCATGCTGAGCGTGCCCGGCGTCTTCTGGACGGCGCGCGCGAGGGACGCGATCGCGACCGGCTTCACCGGCATGCGCGGTGCGAAGAACGCGAACTCGTCGAGGGATACGCCGCTCGCAGCGGACGAGAGTTCCGCGAGGAGCGACGCGCAGTACCGACCCTGGCACCGTCCCATGCCGGCGCGCGTCGCGCGTTTGGCGCTGCCGATGGCGTGGGTGCCGTCGTCGAACGCCGCGCGAATCTGTCCCAGCGTGACCTCTTCGCACCGGCACACGATCGTGTTGTCGTCCGTCGCCAGCTGAAGAGAGAGGCGCGGCGCCTCGTAGAGCCGCCACAGCGCCTCCTGGAAGGCCAGATGCCGCCTGCGTGCACGGCGATGTCCGTCGGCCGCGCGCGTGAGGACCGCACCCGCCTCAAGGCCGAGGTCGGAAGCGGCGGCGATCCCGGCAAGGAACCCTTGTGACATCGCAACGCGCGAGCCGCCGAGGCCGCCGCCATCGCCCGCGACGAAGACATCGCCCTGGCTGGTCCGGCCATCGGCGTCGCGCTCGACCACGAGCGTTCCGCGGCTGGGATCGAAGCGGTGCCGGCAACCCAGCATGCGCGCGATCTCCGCGGAGGGCTGGAACCCATAGCCGGCCAAGACAGCGTCGACCGCGAACGAACGCTCCGTTCCCCGAACGGGACGGCCGGCCTCGTCGATTCGCCCGATCGTGACGGACTCGATGCGGCCCTCGCCCTCCGCCCGCAGCACCGCGTGGCGGTGGAATAGCGGAACACCGGCCAGGAGAAGCCGCGCCATGTATCCCAATCCGTCGCGGATGAGGTCCGGTGCCCGGATGAAGGCCGCGAGCAGGGCGCCCGGCCGCGCCGCGGGAGAACGTGCGGCTTCGACGAGGCCGACCACCTCGACCCCCGCACGGAGAAGCTCGGCCGCGACCTGAAGGTTGAGCGGCCCGTTGCCGGCGACCAGGATGCGTTGTCCCGGCGCGACCCGGTAGGCGCGCAACAAGGTCTGGGCAGCACCGGTCGTCATGAATCCGGGCAGCGTCCATCCCGGCACGGGGACGCCGCGCTCATAGGCGCCGGGGGCAAGGATAAGACGCCGGGGACGGGCGACGTAATCGGTGCCCCCGCCCAAGAGCGTGACTTCGTCGGGCGCGAAGGCGCCCCACACCTCCGCCCCGCGCATGATCTCGACGCCGGTCGCCTCGACCGCGCGAACGAGCGCGCGGCCCGCCGCGAATTGGCGATCGCGTGGCCGGTCGCCGGCGAAGCGGTGCGATGCCGCAAGCGGTTTGAAGAATTGCCCGCCGAGAGAGACGCGCTCGTCCACGAGGAGCGTCTTGGCGCCGCTCTCCGCGGCGGCGAGCGCGGCGGACAGGCCGGCGGGCCCGCCGCCGATCACGAGGATGTCCGGGCGAAGCTCGGTCTCGCGCGATTGCGCCGCGCGCGGACCGGGGCTCGCAATCGGGTCCTGTTGGCGCTCGATGGCCATGCCGGCGCGGACCGGCGTCATGCAGGCGCGCCGATTGGGCTCGCCGTCGATCCGAACGAGACATTCGGAGCAGACGCCCATGCCGCAGAAAAGCCCGCGCGCGTCTCCGCGGCGCGTCCTGCGGAGCGACAGGTGACCCGCGGCGGTCAACGCCGCGCCGACGACTTCGCCGGGATAGGCCTCGATCGTCTCACCGTCGAAGGTGATGGCGACGCGCTCGCTTGTTCTGTGGATGCCGGGGACGGTGACGCGCATGGGGTGCGGCAATCGTTGTGGGTCGAAAGGACATAGTACAGGACGCGGCGGCGCGCCATCGCGTCTCACTTATGCAGGTTGTCCTGGATTGACCGGGCGGCGGTGGCACTGCCAGAGTGCCGGGGTTCTCACGCTGTCCCACGAGCGGAAATCCAGACCATGGCGGCACAATTCGACGCGATCGTGATCGGAGCGGGTCACAATGGCCTCACGGCCGCGGCCTATCTCGGCAAGGGCGGGCTCAAGACGCTCGTGCTGGAACGCCGGCACGTCGTCGGCGGTGCTGCCGTGACCGAGGAGTTCCATCCGGGCTACCGCAACTCGATCGCGTCCTACACGCTCGGTCTTCTGCGTCCCGAGGTCATCCGCGATCTCGAGCTGAAGCGCCATGGTCTCGAGGCGATCCCCTATCGCGGCTCGCTCGAGCTCCTCTCGGATGGTCGCGCAATCCTGTTCACGGGCGAAGAGGCCCGCGACCAGGCGACGGTCGGCCGCTTCTCCAACCGCGATTACGAATCGCTCCAGCGGTTGCGCCAGCAATTGATCCGGGTCGGCGACATCATTCGCGAGCAATGGCTTCGCGAGCCGCCCCCGCTCGCGGGTGGCCTTGATGCGGTGCTGGGAGCGCTTCGCATCGGCGGTCAGCTTCGCAAGCTCGACGAGGACGACCGCCACTTCCTCGTCCAGATGTTCACGCTGAGCGCGGCCGAGTTCATGGAGCGGCGGTTCGAGAGCGAGACGATGCGGCAGATCTACGCGGTGCATTGCGTCTCGAGCAATTTCTCGAGCCTCCACCAGCCGGGCTCGGCGCTGCCCTTCTTCCTCAACGTGCTCGGCGAGCTCGACGGCAAGCGCTACAAATGGGGCATTCCCAAGGGCGGCATGGGCGCGGTGACAGAGGCGCTCGCGAGCGCCGCTCGCGCGCACGGCGTCGAGATCCGAACCTCGGCTCCGGTCGCGCGCATCATGATCGAGAATGGACGGGCGGAAGGCGTGCGCCTCGAATCGGGCGAAGAGATCCGGGCGCGGGTCGTGCTCGCCAACACGGATCCGAAGCGTACATTCCTCAAATTCGTGGGATCCGAGCATCTCGATGCGGGATTTGCGAGCGACATCGAGCGGCTGCGCATGGGGCATGCCTCGCTTCGCATGAATCTGGCGTTGAACGGCACGCCGGAGTTCAAGGCGCTCTCGGCGGCCGACAGCGAGATCGCGCGCGGGGCGGCGATCACGATGCTGCCCGACATGCGCACCGTCGAGCTGTGCTACCGGATGGCGCGGGACGGCGAGCTCCCTGGCGAGCCCTACATCAACATCCAGATCGCATCAGCGCTCGACCCGGATTTGGCGCCGCCCGGCCATCACGTGATGAGTCTTCTCTGCAAGTACTATCCCTTCAATCTCTCCGGCGGGCGGCATTGGGACGACGTCAAGGAGCAGGTGGCCGATCAGATCCTGGCATCGGTCGAGCGCCATATCCCGAACCTCAATCGGATCACGGTTGCACGCCAGGTTCTCTCGCCGCTCGACCTCGAGCGCGTCTTCGGCCTGACGGAAGGCGATATTTTCCACGGGCGGCACGATCTCGATCAGATCTTCAGCCTCCGCCCGCACCCGAAAGCGGCGCGCTACCGGACCCCCATCGAGCGGCTCTATCTCTGTGGCTCCGGCAGCCATCCCGGCGGCGGCGTCTCCGCCGGCCCCGGCCACAACGCGGCGCGCCGCGTACTCAAGGACTGGCGGCGGATGTAACGGCGTGCCGCGCCTTATGCATGGGCGGCCTCGAGTTCTTCGACTTCGCGGTGGCAGTAGATGGTCTGACCATGCGGCGTGTGCCGCGCGGGCGGCGCGAGGCGGTCGCAAATATTCTCGATGGCGAGCGGGCAGCGCGTGCGGAATGGGCAGCCGACATCCCTGGGCGCCGTGACGCCGGTCTGCGCCTGGGTCGGGGGACGTGCGGCGATCACGGATTCGAGCCAGCCCTGGCGGAGCGCCGGGACCGATGACAGCAGAAGCGCCGTATAAGGATGATGCGGCGGGCTGAAGACCGCGGCGGTCGGCCCGATCTCGCACACGCGCCCGGCATAGAGCACGACGACGCGGTCGGCGATCGACGCGACGGTCGCGAGATCATGGGAGATGAAGACATAGGCGACGTCGTGCGTCGCCTTGAGGCTGCGCATCAGCTCCAGCACCTGCGCCGCGACGATCGTGTCGAGCGAGGAGAGAATCTCGTCGCACAGAACGATGTCGGGCTCGGCGGCAAAGGCACGGGCGATCGACACGCGCTGACGCTGCCCGCCCGATAGCTCCGCCGGAAACCGGCCGCCATAGTCGGACGGCAGGCCGACCATGGTCAGAAGCTCGGCGACGCGCGCGGCTCGCTTGGCGCCGCCGAGGCCGAAATAAAGCTCGAGCGGCCGGCCGATGGCCTCCCCGACCCGCTGCTCCGGATTGAGCGAGAGATCAGGGCTTTGGAAGATGATCTGAATCCGGCGGAGCGCGTCGCGGTCGCGCCGGTTCGCGCGCGGCGCGAGCGATCGTCCGCCGAGGCGCACCTCGCCCGAAAGGGCGGGATGGAGGCCCGCGATGACGCGGGCGATCGTGGTCTTGCCGCTGCCGGACTCGCCGACCACGGCGACGACCTCGTGCGGCCGCACGTCGAGCGAGGTGTCCTGAAGAACATTGGCTTCGAGTCCGGGCCGCCGGAACAATGACGGCCGCGCGAAGGTGGCGGAGACGCCGCGCACCTCGAGGAGGGACGCTTGCGCCGTCGCGGCGGCGGCCCCGCGCTCGCCCGTCGGCCGCGGCTTCACGGCCCCGATGAGCTCGCGGGTGTAGTCGTGCTTCGGCCGGTCGATGATCTCGGCCGTCGGCCCTTCTTCGACGACGAGGCCGTCCTTCATCACGATGATGCGGTCCGCGATCTGCGCCACGACCGCCAGGTCGTGGGAGACATAGATCGCGGCGCTCCCGTGCTCGCGGATCACGTCCTTGATCGCCTTGAGCACCTCGATCTGGGTCGTGACGTCGAGGGCGGTCGTGGGCTCATCGAGCACGAGAAGCTTGGGCGCGCAGGTGAGCGCCATGGCCACCATCACCCGCTGCTGCTGACCGCCGCTGGCCTGATGCGGGTAACGGGTGGCGAGCTCGCTCGGATTCGGCAGATCGAGCCGCGCGAGCAATTCGGTCGCACGCCGCCGCGCCTCCTCGGCCGAGGCGACGCCGTGGAGAATCATGGGCTCGGCGACCTGTTCGCCGATGGTGATGGCCGGATTGAGGGCCGCCTGCGCGCTCTGTGCGACATAGGCGGCATCCCTGCCGCGCGCCTCCCGGCGCGCACCGGCATCGAGCGCGAAGATGTCGACATCGAGGAGGCGGACACGGCCGCCCGCGATCCTCGTTCCCGGGCGCGTGTAGCTGAGTGCTGCCAGCGCCACCGTCGTCTTGCCAGCGCCGGATTCGCCGATGAGCGCCACGACTTCGCCGGGCTCGACCACAAAGCTGACGCCGCGGACGGTCGGGACCCACGCGCCGCGCGGCGTGCGCCCTTCGACCGAAAGATTCTCGACCGAGAGGACCGCGGCCATCAGCGCAGCTCCTCCGAAATACGCTGATCGGAGCCCGCCGAGAGCCAGTCGACCGTCAGATTGATGCCGAGGACCAGAATGCCGATCAGAACCGCGGGAAAGATCGCGGCCGGCGCGCCGTAGTAAAGGCCCGAGAGATTCTCGCGCACCATGCTGCCCCAATCGGCGTTGGGCGGCTGGATGCCGAGGCCGAGGAAGGACAGCGAGCTCATGAACAGGACGGCATAGGACAGGCGGAGGCCGTACTCGACCGCGAGCGGCCGAAGCGAGTTCGGAAAGATCTCGCGCGCGAGAACGGAGAGAAGCGACTCGCCGCGCGCCCGCGCCACCTCGACGAATTCGAGCGCCGCGATCCCCATGGCGACGGCGCGCGAGACGCGGGCGACGCGCGGGGACTGGATGAAGGCGATGGTGCCGATCAGCACCGGCAGCGACGACCCCAGTCCCGCGATGACGAGAAGAGCGAGAAGAATCGGCGGGAAGGAGAGGAGAACGTCGATGAGCCAGGTGATGGCGGTGTCGAACCGGCCGCGAACCTCCGCCGCGGAGAATCCGATCGTCATGCCGATGAGGAAGCCGAGAGCCGTCGCGGCAGCGGCGATGCCGAGACTGTACTTGGCGCCGTTGAGAAGCCGCGAAAGCAGATCGCGGCCGAGATAGTCGTTGCCCAAAAACGCGGTGTCGTGGGCCGGCGCGAACGCGCCGCCGCCGACGAGCGCCGAGACCGTGTTGGGCGCGATGAACGAGCCGAACAGGGCGAGGAAGACATTGAGGGCAAGCAGCCCCAGCCCGATGGCGCCGAAGACCGTCAGCGGCTGGCGTGCGCGCGTCGTCCGTACGGTCTCGGCCGCGGCCGTCATTTCGCGTATCGCAGGCGGGGATTCGTGAATACGGCGATCACGTCGGCCGCGAGCGTCAGTGCGATATAGGCCGTGCAGAAGATCATCGCCGTGGCCTGGACGACGGGGATGTCGCGCGTCGCGACGGAATCGACCATGAGGCGGCCGAGCCCGGGATAGGTGAACACGACCTCGACGATCACGACGCCCGAGACGAGGTAGCCGAGGTTGAGCGCGATCACGTTGACGATGGGGGCGAGCGCGTTCGGCAGGGCGTGCCTGAGGATGATGCGGCGTTTCGATGCGCCCTTGAGCAGCGCCATTTCGATGTAGGGGCGGCGCATCACGTCAAGCACGGCGGCCCGCGTCATGCGAATCATATGCGCCTGCACGGAGGCGAGAAGCGTGAGGGCGGGCAGGGTCAGGGCTCTCACGAGGCCGTTCACCGTCTTGAAGTCGGGCGTCGTCGTGACCGAGGGCAGGACCTTGAAATGCACAGCCAGGAGGAGAACGAGCAGGAGCCCGATGACGAACTCGGGCAGCGAGATCACGAGGAGCGAGCCCACGGTCAGGGCCTTGTCGAAGGGGCTGCCGGGGAAGGCCGCGGACAGGAGGCCGAGCCCCACCGAAATGGGCACGGCGAGCAGCGCCGTGACCAAGGCCAGGATGAGGGTGTTGGTGACGCGCAGGCCCACGAGATGGGCCACGGGCGCCTCCGTCGCGAGCGAGGTGCCGAGGTGGCCCCCAAGCATACCGCCGAGCCAGCCTGCATAACGCTCGTGGACGGGCCGGTTGAGTCCGAGCTGTTCGCGGATGACGGCCCGCGATTCTTCCGTCGATTCCTGGCCGAGGATGGCGGTCGCGACGTCGCCGGGCAGGATCTCCGTCGCGCCGAAGACGAGCACGGAGATGACCCAAAGGGTCACCACCCCGAGCATGAGCCGGTTGACGATCA
>JBGPGW010000168.1:0-7613 GCA_041484095.1 Alphaproteobacteria bacterium
AAAACACGTGGCGTAGACGACGGCTTTGCGCTTGCCGAAGGCGGGGGCCGATGTGTTCGGCTTGGGCCGTTCGCGGGTGGGGGCGAGGAGCGTCTCCGCGGCGTAACGCGGCAGCTCGGCGCGGCGATCGATTCCGGCCACGCGTTCCATAAGCAGGCGCGTGAGCGTGTTGTCCGCCGCGGTCGCCCAATTGGCGAGCGCGGAGACACGGCATCCGATCGCCCCGTTCCGGTCCGTCTCCGTCAGCTGCCGCTCGATGATGCCGGGCTTCTCCCGCTGGTGCTCGACCGCACGATAACGGAGCATCAGATGCGGAAAGTCGATGTTGAATTCATGCGGCGGCACATAGGGACAGCTTGCCATGAAGCAGATGTCGCACAGCGTGCAGGCGTCGACGACGGACTTGAAATCCTCGCTCTTGACCGAATCGAGTTCGCCGGTTGCGGATTCGTCGATCAGGTCAAAGAGGCGTGGGAATGAATCGCACAGCTTGTAGCACCGCCGGCAGGTGTGGCAAACGTCGAATACGCGCCGCAGCTCGGCGTCGAGCTTGGCTTCGTCGTAGAAGTCGGGATCCTTCCATTTGATCGGATGCCGGACGGGCGCATCGAGGCCGCCTTCGCGCATGGGTTCTTCTTACCGGGTTAGGCCGCATAGCCCTGCGGCGGAGAAGCGTGGGGGAACCGCGGGGGCAGAACGCGCCCCCGCGCCCGTTACATTACGAGAGGCAGACTCTCAACTGCCGATCTCGCCAAGCGCCTTCGTGAATCGACCGGCGTGCGACTTCTCCGCCTTCGCAAGAGTCTCGAACCAGTCCGCGATTTCGTCCATGCCTTCCTGGCGGGCCGTGCGCGCCATGCCGGGATACATGTCCGTGTATTCGTGGGTCTCGCCGGCGATCGAAGCGCGAAGGTTTTTCGCGGTCGATCCGATCGGCATGCCGGTGGCGGGGTCGCCGACCTCTTCCAGAAACTCAAGATGGCCATGCGCGTGACCGGTCTCGCCCTCAGCGGTCGAGCGGAACACGGCGGCCACGTCATTGAAGCCTTCGACATCCGCCTTCTGTGCGAAATACAGGTAGCGCCGATTGGCCTGGGACTCGCCGGCAAATGCGTCTTTCAGATTCTGTTCCGTCTTGCTTCCCTTTAGTTTCGCCATGCTCTCGCTCCCTCCTCTTTGAGACGCCGCCATACTGCGGCTCCAACTCGACCTCTCCCCGATGGGCAGAACCCATCCAGGGCCAGGCCATCAATGTGAGAACAAAAGAAAGTTATTTTGGTTCATCTGAAGAGTCAATAGATTAGAATAGTTCTAATTTATCACCTTATCCGCGTGCCGGCCGCAGCCTTACGACCACATCGACCCGGTCAATTTCGGTTCCTCGAGGTGTGTCCGGCAGGCCGGCAAGGGCGATGCGATCGCCCGGAATGTCGTGAAGGACGCCGTCGTCCTCATGAAAAAAATGGTGATGGGCCGATACGTTTGTATCGAAATAGCGCCGCGCCGGATCGACGACGACCTCGCGCAAAAGCCCGGCCGATGTGAATTGATGCAAGCTGTTGTAAATTGTGGCGAGGGAGATTCGCGCGCCGATCGCCAGCGCTTCCGCGTGCAACTGCTCCGCCGTCACATGGCGATCGCCGCGCTCGAACAGAAGGCGCACAAGAGCCAAGCGCTGGCGCGTCGGACGAAGTCCGGCCGTACGCAGACGTTCCAGGCTATGGGTGTAGGGCCGCGTCGCCATGCCCTCCATATAGGACGACCGGCGGAGGAAATCTAGCCCAATGCCAAGACTATATGAGCTCTTTTTTAGTCAGTCGAAGGAACGGTATCGGGTGCCTCAAGGGGTGGCATGCCTACCGCGTGATGCCCGCAATCGACGTGGAGAATTTCCCCCGTCACGCCCCGCGACAGGTCGGACAGCAAATACAATCCGGTCGCGCCGACCTCATCGAGCCGAAGATCGCGACCGAGCGGTGATTGCCGACGATGCAGGTTCAAGATGCGGCGCGCGTCTCCGATGGCCGCACCTGCGAGCGTTCGCATCGGTCCTGCCGCGATGGCGTTCACGCGCACGCCTTGAGGGCCAAGATCGACCGCGAGGTAGCGCACGCTTGCCTCCAGCGCGGCCTTTGCAACGCCCATGACGTTGTAGCTCGGAATGACGCGGCGCGATCCCGCGAAACTCAGCGTCAGCAGGCTGCCGCCCTCGGGCATGAGCGGCACGGCGCGGCGTGCGAGATCGGTGAACGAATAGCAAGACACGAGAACCGTGCGCCGGAAATTGGCGCGCGTCGTGTCGACATAGCGACCCTTAAGCTCGTTCTTGTCCGAATACGCGATCGCATGAACGAGGAAATCGAGCCGTCCCCACGCTTTCGCAATCGCATCAAATGCCGAATCGAGACTCGCGCTGTCATCCACATCGCAGGGCAAGATGAGCGATGCGCCGAGAGATTCAGCCAGAGGTCGAACGCGTTTGCCGAACGCCTCGCCTTGGTAGGTGAAAGCGAGATCGGCACCGGCACCGCGCAGAGCCGTTGCGATGCCCCACGCGATGGAGTGGTCGTTGGCGACGCCCATGATGAGGCCGCGCTTGCCGGCCAGAAGATGATTGAGTCCGGTCATGGCCGCTGATGCCGCTCGTGACTTGCTTGAATGGGGCGCATCCTGGCGCGCAAACCGGCCCCCGCTCTCGGATGCGAATCAGCCGTCGAAGCGCTGGAAAGCAAGCGCGGCGTTCGTGCCGCCGAATCCGAAGCTGTTGGACAGCACGCAGTTGATCTCGACATTGTCCTGCCGCGAAAGAACGATCGGCATTCCTTCCGCCGCGGGGTCGAGCGTATCGACATTGCGGGACGCACAGATGAAGCCGTTCTGGAGCATCAAGAGAGAATAGATCGCCTCGTGCACGCCCGCTGCCCCCAAGGAATGGCCCGTCATGGCCTTCGTCGAATTGAAGGCCTGGATGCGGTTGCGAGCGGAAAAGACGGATTTGATGGCCTCGAGCTCCTTCACGTCGCCGACCGGCGTGCCGGTGCCGTGCGTATTGATATAGTCCACGGGCTCCTTGAGATCGCGCAGCGCCATCTCCATGCACCGCCGCGCGCCTTCGCCTGAGGGCTGGACCATGTCGAATCCATCCGATGTCGCGCCATAACCAACCAGTTCGGCGTAGATTTTCGCGCCGCGCGCCTTGGCGTGGCCGAGCTCCTCGAGCACCAGCACGCCGCCGCCGCCGGCGATGACGAAGCCGTCGCGATCCCTGTCAAACGGACGCGACGCCGCCTCGGGTCGATCATTGTATTTGGACGACAGCGCAGGCATCGCATCGAACAGAACCGACATGCTCCAATGGACTTCCTCGCCGCCGCCGGCGAACACGACATCCTGCTTGCCGAACTGAATGAGCTCGGAGGCGTTGCCGATGCAATGGGCGCTCGTCGCGCAGGCCGAACTGATCGAATAATTGACACCCTTGATCTTGAATGGCGTGGCGAGCGTCGCGGAATTCGTGCTCGACATCGTGCGCGGCACCATGAACGGCCCGACATGCTTGGCGCCTTTTGTCCGCAAGGCATCCGCGGCCTGCACCAGATTCTTGGTCGATGGCCCGCCCGAGCCCATGATCATGCCGCTGCGTTCGTTCGAGACCTCATTCTCCGAAAGGCCGGAATCCTCGATCGCTTCGGCCATCGCGACATAGTTGTAAGCCGCCCCGTCGCCCATGAACCGTCGCAGGCGCCGATCGATCCGCGATTCGAGATCGATCTCCGGCGTGCCGGAGACATGACTGCGGAAGCCCATTTTCCGGTACTCGTCATTGAAGCGAATACCGGAACGGCCAGCCTTCAGCGATTCAAGCACGTCGTGCTTGTTGTTGCCGATGCTGGAGACGATACCCATGCCCGTCACAACAACTCGTCTCATCTTGTCCTCATACCGGCTCCAGGCGCGCATCCCGTCTCACGACGACGCCGTGAAAAGGCCGACGCGTAGACCCTTTGCCTCGTAGATCACTTGACCGTCGGCGGCGACCGTCCCATCGCCAATGCCCAGGACCAATTGGCGGGCGATCACGCGCCTGACATCGACATGGTAGGTGACCCGCTTCACGGCCGGGAGCACCTGCCCGCTGAACTTTACTTCTCCCACGCCCAGGGCGCGTCCGGCTCCCGGCGCGCCGGTCCAGCCGAGGAAAAATCCGAGGAGCTGCCACATGGCATCGAGCCCGAACGCCCCCGGCATCACGGGATCCGATTCGAAATGGCACTTGAAGAACCAGAGGCCTGGGTTGATGTCCTGCTCCGCCGTCGCCTCCCCGCGCCCGTAAACGCCCCCGACCTCCGCGATGCGGGCGATGCGATCGAACAGAAGCAACGGCGGCAATGGCAGGCGCGCATTGCCTGGTCCGAAAAGGCGGCCATGGGCGCATTCCAACAAGTCCTCGTAGCCGTAGCTATTCTTACGTTTCGATGGATCCACGTTTCACGCTTAGCCGCGGTTCTCGGACAACCATTGACGCCTGACAGGCTTGGTCTGCAAGAACAAACCGCGACCATTACCCCCGAGATCCGATGAATGGGTGTATATATGGACCGGCTTCCGAAAAAACCAGTCGATCGGATAAAATCAGGCGGCGGCCGACAGTCGATCCGGAACGTCGGAGATCAAACTGTCCGCGCCCCAGGCGAAGAGCTGCCGCGCGCGGCCGGTTCCATTGACGGTGTAGAGAACCAAAGGCAGGCCCGGGCGCTTCAATGCGACGACCCCGCGCCGGTCGAGCCCCCGTGCGCCGCAATGGATGGCGGCCGCTCGCACGCGGCTCGCCCAGGCCTGCCAGTCGCGGTGAGGGCGGGTCATGAGCAGGCCAAGAGGCCAACCCGGCGCCTCGGCCGCGATCGTCGCCAAGGCGCTCCAATCGAAGGATGATATGAGAGGACGTGGTTTTTCGACCGGCCAATGGTTCCGCAGGATGGCGAGGACGGCCCGGCCCGTCTCCGCGGCGCGACCTTCCTCGGGTTTGATCTCGATATTGGCGCCGAGGCCAAGCTTATCGAGAGTGCGGATGGCCTCCTTGAGGCTGGGAATCCGTTCCCCTCGGAACGCAGGCCCGAACCAACCCCCGGCGTCCAGGCGCCGGAGCGACGCGTAGTCGCGATCTGCCAACGCGCCGCGGCCATTCGTCGTTCGCTGCAATGTGCGGTCGTGAAAGAGAACGGGGATTCCGTCCGAAGACAACCGGACGTCGAACTCGACCCAATGAAGGCCGAGCCGCGCGGCCATTCGAAACGCCGCCAGCGTGTTCTCCGGCGCATGGCGGCCTGCGCCGCGATGCCCGATCACCTTTGGCAGATGGAGAGAACGCTGGCGCATGGCAGCACCCATGCAGAAAAGGGCGGCACCGCCGTCCTTTTTTGACCGTCCGTCACGCCTTAGGCTTGCGCCCGGCCGCCCCCGTCATGTCCGGGCTCCGGCGGTTGAGCTGCGACTTCTTCGCCTGTCTTCTGATCGACGACCTTCATCGACAGACGGACCTTGCCGCGATCGTCGAGCCCGATGCATTTGACCTTCACCATGTCGCCTTCCTGGACGACGTCGGTGACTTTCTTCACGCGCTGTTGCGCCAGCTCCGAAATGTGCACGAGGCCGTCGCGAGCGCCGAGGAAATTGACGAACGCGCCGAAGTCCGTGATTTTCACCACCTTGCCGGTGTAGATCACGCCCACTTCGGGCTCCGCGATGATATTGCGGATCCACGCCACCGCGGCATCGATCGACTTTGCATCGACGGCCGCCACCTTGATGGTGCCGTCGTCTTCGATATCGATCTTGGCGCCGGTCACTTCGACGATCTCGCGGATCACCTTGCCGCCGGTTCCAATCACCTCGCGTATGCGGTCTTTCGGGATCGTGATCGTCACGATGCGGGGTGCATGCTGGCTGACCCCCTGGCGGGCACCCTCCAGCGCCTTGCTCATCTCGCCGAGAATGTGCAATCGCCCGTCCCGCGCCTGACGAAGCGCGATCTCCATGATCTCCCGCGTGATGCTGGTGATCTTGATGTCCATCTGGAGCGACGTGATGCCGCCGGTGGTTCCGGCAACCTTGAAGTCCATGTCGCCGAGATGATCCTCATCGCCCAAGATGTCCGAGAGGACGGCGAATCGATTGTCATCCTTGATCAGACCCATGGCGATGCCCGCCACCGGCTGCGCCAACGGCACGCCGGCGTCCATGAGCGACAGCGACGCGCCGCAAACGGTGGCCATGGAACTCGACCCGTTCGATTCGGTGATCTCGGACACCACGCGAATCGTGTAGGGGAACGCCTCCTTGGCCGGCAACAACGGGCGAATGGCGCGCCAAGCCAATTTGCCGTGCCCGATTTCCCGCCGACCCGGCGCGCCCATGCGGCCGACTTCGCCCACGGAATAGGGAGGGAAGTTGTAGTGGAGCATGAAGTGTTCGCGATATTCGCCCTCGAGGGCGTCGATGATCTGCTCGTCCTGACCGGTTCCCAGAGTCGTCACGACCAGGGCCTGCGTTTCACCGCGCGTGAAGAGCGCGCTCCCGTGGGCGCGCGAGAGCACGCCGACCTCGGCCGTTATCGGCCGGACAGTGGCCGTATCGCGTCCGTCGATTCGCTTGCTCGTGTCGAGGATTTGGCCGCGAACGATGTCCTGCTCGAGCTTCTTGAGAAATGACGAAACGCGCTGTGCCGCCGTCCCTTCGGCGGTCAGGCGCTCGATCGTCGCCGACTTGACGACGGAGAGTTTCTCGACGCGCGCCTGCTTCACGATTTCCCGGTAGGCGTTGCGGAGCCCATCGGCCGCGAGGTCCTTGACCCGCGCGCGAATCGCGCCGTCATCCGACGGCGTTTCCGCCACGGGCCAGGGATCCTTGGCGCAGCGTTCGGCGAAGGAGATGATGGTCTGGATGATGGTCTGAAATTGTTCGAATCCGAACATGACCGCGCCCAGCATGACGTCTTCCGGCAGCTCGCGAGCCTCGGATTCCACCATGAGAACGCCCTCCCCCGTTCCCGCGACCACGAGGTCGAGGGACGAGTTCGGCATTTCGTCCATCTGCGGATTGAGAACATAACGCCCATCGATGTATCCGACGCGGCAGGCGCCAATCGGACCCAGGAAGGGAATTCCGGAGATGGTCAGCGCCGCGGACACGCCGATCAACGCCACGATGTCGGGATCATTCTCGAGATCGTGGCTGAGCGTCGTCGCGACCACCTGCGTTTCATTGCGAAACCCCGGCGCAAACAAGGGCCGGATCGGTCGATCGATCAGCCGGGAGGTGAGAACCTCCTTTTCCGTCGGCCGGCCTTCGCGTTTGAAGAAGCCTCCCGGGATCTTGCCGGCCGCAAACGTCTTTTCCTGGTAATTGACCGTGAGGGGGAAAAAATCCACGCCCTCTCTCGGCTGCCTCTGCG
This sequence comes from Alphaproteobacteria bacterium, assembly GCA_041484095.1. Classification (GTDB taxonomy): domain Bacteria; phylum Pseudomonadota; class Alphaproteobacteria; order CADEGL01; family CADEGL01; genus JBGPGW01. The sequence goes on from JBGPGW010000168.1 coordinate 7,451, forward strand.
CCACCGCGGTGCAAAGCACGGCAGTCTCGCCATAGGTGACGAGGACAGAGCCATCCGCCTGCCGACCGACGCGCCCGGTCTCCAAGACCAGCTTGCGGCCGCCCCACTCGATCTCTTTGCGACAAATATTGAACATTCTCATTCGTTCCTTTCAGTTCCTAGC
>JBGPGW010000169.1:0-7579 GCA_041484095.1 Alphaproteobacteria bacterium
ACCCGCGCATAGGAACCCGAAAGCGGCAGCAGGAGGCCGATTCGAATCTGCCCATCAGCCGACGGAACGCGCGCTTCCTGTTTTGGCGCCGGCTTCGGAGTCTGTGGTGCGGGCTTCGCTTGCGGTGCTGGCGCGCCGGGGGCCGGCAGCGGCTCCACCTTGACCGTGCCCGTGGCGGGCGGGGCCGCCGGCGCACCGGGCTTTGCGGCTTGCGGGAACGGACGCGGCTCCGTTACTGTGCCGGTGCAAGCGGCAACGCTTCCAGCAAGGAGCATGAACGCCGCGAGGGCATGACGCGCCCGCGACACGGTCCATTGGGATTGGCGCAACGAATCGAACCCGTGTGACGAAACGATCCGGGCGAGAGCCTAGCCACCCATCCCCGGGAAGTAAACCGCCCGGACGGCTCATTGTCGTGGCAACGCCCATCGGCAATCTGCGCGACATTACTCTGCGTGCCGTCGACGCACTCAAAGACGCCGACGTCATCGCCTGCGAGGACACTCGGCATACGGCAAAGCTCCTTCATGCCCATGGCATCAGCACGTCCATGACGCCTTACCACGACCACAACGCAGACCGCGCTCGGCCGATCCTGCTGGAGCGCATGCGCCGCGGCGCCGTCGTGGCCTTGGTCTCCGATGCGGGCACGCCGCTCGTCGCCGATCCCGGGTTCAAGCTTGTGCGGGCCTGCCTCGCCGACGGCATCGATGTCACCGCAGCACCCGGCCCGTCCGCCGTTCTCGCGGCACTCATTCTTTCGGGTCTGCCGACCGACCGGTTTCTCTTCGCCGGGTTCCTGCCGTCGCGTTCCGTCGGACGGCGAAAGACGCTGCGCGAACTTAACGATGTGAAGGCGACCCTCGTCTTATTCGAATCACCACAGCGCATCGCGGCGGCGCTGGCCGATCTTGCCGAGATCCTGGGGCCCCGTGATGCCGCCGTCGTGCGCGAGATGACCAAGATGCACGAAGAGGTGCGCCGCGGCACGCTTGCGGATCTCGCCGCGACTTTCGCCGGCGAGGCGGCGCCGAAAGGCGAAATCGTCATCATTGTCGGCCCCCCGGCCGCCGGCCTTATGACGTCGGATGCAGACCTTGACGCGACGATCCTCGATGCCCTTACCCACCAGAGCCTCCGCGATGCCTCGGCCATGATCGCCGCCGCGACCGGACGACCACGACGCGATATCTATGCCCGCGCGCTCGCACTCAGCGCCGCGCGCGGAGGATCGCGTCCTGCCACGCGATGACGGCGCGGCGTCGGTGGGCGCAGCGTTGGGGGCGTCATGCCGAATCGCTTGGCGCGTGCCTCCTGCAGATGAAGGGGTATAGGATCCTCGCGCGCGGCTACCGCGTGCCGGTCGGCGAGATCGATCTCATCGCGCGGCGCGGCGGCACGCTTGTCTTCGTCGAAATCAAGGCGCGCGCGGAATATGCCGATGCCGCCGCGGCCATCGGCCTCCGTCAGCGAGCACGGATCGAGCGTGCCGCAAGCCTGTTCCTTGCTCAGAATCCTCGCCTTGCCGGTCTCGCCATGCGCTACGACGCTATTTTTATCGCGCCGTGGCGCCTTCCGCGTCACCTGCCCGATGCCTGGCGCGAGGCGCGGCCATGAGGAACGGCTAGCGTGATGCCGGTAGGAAGGAATGGCGGGTCATCGCGCTTCGCCAGGCGTGGTTCGTGGGCGGCTTGGCTCACCGCCCTGGCAGGCCTCGGGTTGCTCGCCGCGTGCTCGCCCGTCGGGACCGTCGTCGGCGCCGGCGCCGGTGCCGGCACCGTCGTGGCCCAGGAGCGCCCGACGAGCAAGGCCGTCACGGACGCCGCGATCAGGGCCGAGATCAACTATCTCTGGGCGACGCACAGCGCCGTCGTCTACCGAAAGGTCGACATGTCCGTGATCGAAGGCCGCGTCGTCCTTACCGGCTCCGTCATCAATCCTCAGACGCGAATCGATGCCGCGCGCCTCGCCTGGCAGGCCGACGGCGTCAAAGACGTGACCAATGAAATCCAGGTGGAGGACCAAAGCGGGATCGTGGACATGGCCCGCGATGCGTGGATCGCGACCAAACTCAAGAGCCGGCTTCTCGTCGATTCCGGCGTGAAGTCGATCAACTACAGCATCGATGTCGTCAATGGGACCGTCTACCTCATGGGTATCGCGCAGAACGAGGACGAACTGAAACGCGTCGAGAATCACGCGCGCGACATGCATTATGTCCGTTCCGTCGTCAACTATGTGCGGCTCAAGGACGACCCGCGGCGCAAGGGACCGTGAACACGCGAGACGAGGCCGAAGAGGTTCTGCGGCGCATCGCGAAAGCGAGCGATGAGACGATCGACCTCGCCGCGGGCGCGCTGGCGCTCGCCGCACTCGACCGTCCGCGAGTCGGCCTCGATCGCTACCGGGACCACCTCACGACACTGGCATCGGAAGTGGGCGCGCTTGCGCGCGATATCGCGCGACCGAGCCTTGTGTCATGTGCGGCGGCGATCAACACGGTGCTGTTCCGGAATCACGGTTACGCCGGCGACACGCTCACCTATGACGACATGCAGAACGCGAATCTGATCCGGGTCATCGACCGGAAGAAGGGGCTTCCCGTTGCGCTCGGTATTCTCTATCTCCACGCCGGCCGCGCCCAGGGATGGAGCGTGCATGGCATCAATTTCCCCGGCCACTTTCTGGTGGCCCTCGACGTCGCGGGCGAGCGTGCCGTTCTCGATCCTTTCGCCGGCGGTGCGGCTCGGCAGACGGATGAGCTGCGCACGCTCCTCAAATCCGTGACCGGCGGCGAGGCCGAGCTCCTGCCCGAGCATTACGCGCCCATGGGCAACCGCGATGTGCTCCTGAGGCTTGAGAACAACATCAAGCTCCGCCAGCTTCGCTCGGGGGCGACGGAGGCGGCCCTGGCCACGCTCGATGCGATGCTCTTGTTCGCCCCGGACAGGGCCGAGCTTTGGCGCGAGGCGGGGCTTCTCAACGCGCGTCTCGGCAATTTGCGGGCCGCGGTCGAGGCGCTCGAGCGGTTCATGACGCTCGATGACGGCCACGCCGAGCGTTACCAAATCGCCGCCCTGTTGCAGAGTCTGCGCACCCGCATCAATTGAGCCGGGCGACCCCTGCGGCCGATATCGATCCCGCGCGTTTCCGAGCTTGTCGGGCCTGATCCCCGGCCTATAGTTGGGGCTGCCCGGAGCCACGCCGTCACATCGAGGACCCCTTGCAGCTTGCCGTCGCCATCCAGATGGATCCGATCGAAGGGATCAACATCGACACCGACAGCACCTTCATGCTGGCGCTCGAGGCGCAGCGCCGGGGACATGCGCTGTTCCACTACCTGACCCAGGATATGAGCTTCAAGGGCGGGCGCGTCTATGCGCGGGCCCGGCGCCTTGCCGTCCGGCGCGAGCCCGGCAACCACGCGACGCTCGGCGCGCCCGAGACGCTCGATCTCGCCTCGGCCGACGTGGTCCTGATGCGCCAGGACCCACCCTTCGACATGGCGTACATCACCGCGACCCACCTTCTCGAGCACATCCACCCGGAGACGCTCGTTGTCAATGATCCCGTGCAGGTGAGAAACGCGCCGGAGAAGCTGTACGTCACGCATTTCGGCGAGCTCATGCCGCCGACCCTGATCACGAGCAGCCGCGACGAGGTCATTGCCTTCCGCAAGGAATACAAGGACGTCATCGTGAAACCGCTGTTCGGCAATGGCGGCGCCGGCGTGTTCCATATCAAATCGGACGACGAGAATCTGACCGCGCTCCTCGAGATGTTCACCGGCCTCTACCGCGAGCCGATCATCGTGCAGCGCTATCTCCCCGAGATTCGGGAAGGCGACAAGCGCATCATCCTGGTCGACGGCGAGCCGGCGGGTGCGGTCTCGCGCGTGCCGCTCGCGGGCGAGGCGCGCGCCAATTTCCATGCCGGCGGCCAGGCGAAGAAAAGTCCGCTGTCGCGTCGCGACCGCCAGATCTGCGAAGCGATCGGGCCCGCGCTTCGCGAGCATGGACTCGTGTTCGTCGGCATCGACGTGATCGGCGATTACCTGACCGAGATCAACGTCACCTCGCCCACGGGCATTCAGGAAATCAACCGGCTCGACGGCATTGCGATCGAGCGCGACATCTGGGACGCCATCGAACGCCGGCGCGGCGAACGCTCGCGCCCGGTCTGAACGAAGAAACGTCTGAACGAAGAAAAGTCTGGGCGAAGCAAACAAGGATTCAACGCAGCATGTTCTACGACCCGCGCACGGAAAAACACGGCCTGCCCCGCAACCCCTTCAAGAGCCTCGTCGTGCCGCGACCCATCGGCTGGATCTCGACCGTCTCGAAGGCCGGCGTGATCAATGTCGGACCCTACAGCTTCTTCAATGCGATCGCCGACCGGCCGCCCATGGTGATGTTCAGCGCCTCCCACCGCCCCGAGAGCCCCGAGCGCAAGGATTCGCACCGCAATGCCGAGGAGACGGGCGAGTTCGTCGTCAACATCGTGACCGAGGCGCTCAAGGAACGAATGAACGTCACCTCCGCCCCTTACTCCGCCGAGACGGACGAGATGGCGAAGGCCGGCCTCACGCCCGCGCGATGCGTGAACGTGAAGGCGCCGCGCATCGCCGAGGCGCCGGCCGCCCTCGAATGCAAGCACTTCCAGACCGTCCGCCTGCCCGCGATGCCGCCCGACACCGGCAACGTCGTCGTCATCGGCTCGGTCGTCGGCATCCATATCGATGAATCGATCCTCACCGACGGCATGGTCGACATGGCCAAGTTCCGGCCGGTCGCGCGGCTCGGCTATTGGCAGTACACGGTCGTCGACAACGCCTTCTGGATGGAGCCGCCCGAGGCTTGAGGCCCGCGCGGCCCGCCATACTCCCGGAGCCGGAGCCCACTCGCTTCGAACAAGGGTTCGCCGCATACGCCGCGGCACGGCCGTAACGGGCCTTACTCACCCCACAGATTCGCCGTTATTTCGACCAAAACGGCCGCCACAAATTAGGCGATGAGCGGCGCGCCGGCGAGCCATGATCACGATCGGACAAGCGGCCCGCGGCTGCGCAAGGACGGGGGGCCATGGTCGCGCGGGTAAGCACGGTCGCCTTTCACGGCATCGAGGGGCGCGAGGTCGACGTCCAGGTCCAGATGTCCCAGGGCCTGCCGGCCTTCACCATCGTCGGCCTGCCGGACAAGGCCGTCGGGGAGTCGCGCGAGCGCGTGCGCTCGGCGCTCCATGCTATTGGCCTCGCACTCCCGCCCCAGCGCATCACGGTCAACCTGGCGCCGGCCGATCTTCTGAAAGAAGGCAGCCATTTCGATCTGCCGATCGCGATCGGCCTTCTGGTTGCCATGGGCGTGCTTCCGGCGGAGGACATCGCGGATTATGCGGCGTTGGGGGAACTGTCGCTCGACGGCGCCATCCGTCCCGTTGCGGGCGTGCTTCCTGCCGCCATCGCGGCCTCGGCCGCCGGCCGCGGCCTCGTCTGTCCTGCCGCCTGCGGGGGCGAGGCCGCCTGGGCGGGGCGGATCGACATCCTCGCGGCACCCTCGCTTCTCGCCCTCATCAACCACTTCAAGGGCACACAAATCCTCAGCCCGCCGCAGCCCGCGCGCGCGGAGAACGGCGCCGCCTATCCCGATTTGAAGGACATCAAAGGGCAGGAGACGGCGAAGCGCGCCCTCGAAGTCGCCGCTGCGGGCGGCCATAACATCCTCATGGTCGGCCCGCCGGGTGCCGGGAAATCCATGCTGGCCCAGCGCCTGGCCGGAATCCTGCCGCCGCTCGATGCAGGCGAAGCGCTCGAGCTCAGCATGATCCACAGCGTGGCCGGGCTTCTCGATGGCGGGCGGATCCTCAGCCGCCGGCCCTTCCGCGATCCGCACCATTCCGCCTCGCTGCCGGCGCTTATCGGCGGCGGCATGCGGGCACGGCCGGGCGAGGTGAGCCTTGCACACCGCGGTGTTCTCTTCCTCGACGAGCTGCCGGAATTCCAGCGCCCGACGCTCGAGGCGCTGCGCCAGCCGCTCGAGAGCGGACGGGCCGTCATCGCGCGCGCAAACCACCACGTCGCCTATCCCGCGCGCTTCCAGCTCGTGGCCGCGATGAACCCCTGCAAATGCGGCTATCGGGGCGACCCGGTCTTGGGCTGCTCGCGCCAGCCGCGCTGCGCCGAGGATTACCAGTCGCGCATCTCGGGCCCGCTCTTCGATCGCATCGATCTCCACATCGACGTGCCGGCGGTGAGCCCGGCGGATCTCTCCCTTCCCCCGCCAGCCGAAGGCTCGGCGGCGGTGGCAGGGCGCGTTGCGGCCGCGCGCGAGCTCCAGCGCACGCGCTTCGCCGGGAGCGATCTTCACACCAACGCCCAGGCCGATGGCGAACTGCTCGAACGGATCGCTTCACCCGATCGCGAGGGGCGCGCGCTTCTCAACCAGGCGGCGGAACGCTTTAGACTCTCGGCGCGGGGCTATCACCGGATCTTAAGGATCGCCCGCACCATCGCCGATCTCGCGCATGAGCGCGCCGTCCACCGCATCCATATCGCCGAGGCTCTCTCCTATCGCAAGATGGCACCGGGGCGGGCGTAACCTCGGCACGACGGCGATCCGTCCTGCTCTCGTCTTTTTCGGCGCGTCGATTGGCGCTCTGTCTCATTCGCGCCAGGCCGCGCCACGGACCTGATTCAAATCGTCGGTCCACAGGAATTACCGAGCCGAAGACCTCGAATTTCGGCCGCCGATGACGCGACGAATCGAATGCAAACCCATCGCGTCGCGAGAACGACCGTGTCCGGAAATGTGCAACGCCGCGAATACACGCGTGTAAAACCGCGGACACTTTTGGACATAGACGACACGATTAAGACATATGGCCGGCGCGCCATTAACCATCTATCCGACTATTTCCGCTAGTCGCCCAATCTTACGCCGTACCACGTTCGCTCATCGCCGTGATGTGGTCTCCGCGTTGCCATTCCTTCCGTGAATCAGCCGCGCTTTCGCGGCCGAACAGCGGAGAAAAAAATGGCGACGAAAAATTCTCGTTCTATCCTTTTTGCATCAGCGGCGGCATTGGCTCTTTGTATCGCAGCGGCTCCAATCGCGTTCGATCGCCACACGCTGTCGTTCAAAGACAATGCGGTGTTTGCCAAATCCGGCTCCGGTGGATCCGGCTCCGGTGGATCGGGCTCCGGTGGATCGGGTTCCGGTGGATCGGGTTCCGGTGGATCGGGTTCCAGTGGATCGGGCTCGGGCGGTTCAGGTTCCGGTGGATCGGGCTCGGGCAGTGGTTCGGGCTCCAGCGGCGGTGATGGTGGCGGTAAAGGCGGATCGGGCTCTGGCGGATCGGGCTCTGGCGGATCGGGCTCTGGCGGATCGGGCTCTGGCGGGTCGGGCTCTGGCGGATCGGGCTCGGGCGGATCGGGCTCTGGCGGATCGGGCTCGGGCGGATCGGGTTCCGGTGGGTCGGGCTCTGGCGGATCGGGCTCGGGCGGTGGATCGGGTTCCGGCGGAGGCTCAGGGTCCGGTGGGTCGGGCTCGGGCGGTGGCTCGGGTTCCGGCGGTGGCTCAGGGTC
>JBGPGW010000170.1:0-7542 GCA_041484095.1 Alphaproteobacteria bacterium
CTCTTCGGCAGGACGCCATCAAATGCGCGGTTCAGCGAGACCCTAGTATAACGAGACAGCGCCCTCTCACGTGCTCTGTCTCAAATTCCCGCTAGGAACGCCACTTCGACATAGGGTCATCGTTCACGGCGAGCGATCACCCGCTTTGCGCCACCGCGCGGTTCATGCTGGCGCGGATCTGGAGATAGGCGATGCCGCTCAGCAGGATGCCCGCGCCGGCGAGTTGCGTCGTCTCGAGTCGTTCGGCCAAGAGGATGAAGGCGAATCCGGTCGTCAGCAGCGGCTCGAGGATCGCCGTGATGTTGGCCTCCGCCGCACCGATCCGCCTGAGGCCGAGAAGATAGAACCACACGGGAAGGATGGCGGTGAGAAGGGCGGCACCCACCACCGCCGCCCACACCTCCGATGCGTGCGGCGCAACGGCGAAGTCGAGTGCCGTGCCGCTCACGATCCAGACGATGGACGCGAAACCGAGGCCGTAGGTCAAGATGGTCCACGGGCTGAGCCGTGCGATGCCGCGTTTGCCGAAGACAGTGACGAAGGAGAGCCCCAGTCCGGCGAGAAGGCCGACCACCAGCCCCGGCCATGTCAGGGCGAGATCGGCGGGGTCATAAGCGCCGCTGATCAGAACCACGCCGGCGATGGCCATCAAGGCCGCGACGATTTCATAGGCCTCGACGCGCTCGCGTCCGATGGCGATCGACCAGGCCAGCGTGAACAGCGGGCTCGTATAGAGGAGAACGACGGCCACGGCGACCGGGTTGAGCTTGATCGACCATGTCCCGATGATCGGCGCCAGGGCCCAGACGACCGTTCCGTAACCCGCGAGATACAGCAGGTCGCTCTTGGCGATTCTTAATTGCCGGGGTGCCGCGACCGCTAGGACAGCGAGCGCGAAGACGAAGGCGATGATGGTACGGAAACCCACGTATTCATCGGGCGCGACGCCCGCATTCATCACGAATTTGATGAGAATGTTGGCGACCGACCAGCACAAGGCGGCCAAGGAAACGAAGAAAAATCCCACCAGTTTCGGCGATGCGGACATTGCCTGATTACGCAACGGCAACGGCGGCGCGAGGCGCGGGTGCCTTGTCGTGGCCGTGGAGAGCCGTTTTGGCGCATCCATCGGAGTGCGTTGTCGTGATCAAGCGGCGATTCCCCAAGACGGCTTCGGATCGAGGACGACGCACCGCGCGGCTCCAGCGCTACCCGTCATCGCGCAACGAGAGCTCCGTATCCCGCGCCATCGCCGGGAGAGCGCGGATGGAGGCCCCCCGTTTCTCGCCGCTCACTCCTTGTAGACGAGATCGAAGGACTCGCAGACACAGGGCAGATCGTCGCGCCATTCCTTCCCCCACGCCTCGCATTGCAGCTTGAACATCCGCAAATGAACGCGGTGCCAATATTCGAACGTGCCGTCCCCTTCGTTCTCGACCGAAGAAAACTCCTGCCCGATCGAGTTGAAGGGACGAACGTCGATTGCGGTCAGGCGCACGAGACAGAGAGGCTTATTCTTGCTGTCCAGGATCGCCCAGTAGTCGCCGACATCGCGTCGCGGCACATGGCTCACCTCGAAATCGAGCGCCAAATGGCAGGTGCCTCGCTTGATTCCATCGGCACAGAGGCCGCTGATGTAATCAACGCGAGGGGTGAATTCGGGGCTGGCAAATGTCGAGGCATGATAGGTGGTCGCCTCGATCGCTTTGGCTTTGCGCGCCCGCTGCCAAAACGCTTCGACCTCTTTCGTTTTTGTCCCAATCATCGAACCGCCCCCGTTCTCTGGTGTAGCTCATCCCACGCTAATTCGACGTGAAGGCATCGTTCACAGTGCGCGTCGTCTTGCGCACCTGGGATCGGTCCGCTCTCAATCCCGCGACGCGAACGGCTTGTCCGCGCGACCATTGGCGATCCTTACCCCGAGGGTGCGTTGGCCGGGTCGGTCACGCGCTGGAGGACGCCCGCCATCTTGGTCTGGTAGATCCGCCAGGTGCGCGCGAGCTTGGCGATCGGCTCCTCGTGCCAGTCGACGCGGAGGTTGATCTCGGGGAACTCGAACTTCTCGGCGACGAGGAGGGTCGCGGAGCGGAGCGGATTGATCTCCCCGCCCGCATCGAGCCCGGCGGCAAGCGCCCGCAGCAGCCGGTCCGCGAGATGCGCCGCTGGCTTCTCCATGAAGCCGTCGATCATGGCCTTGGGGATCCGGTCGTTCTTCAGAATGTTGCCGATCGCGACGCAGTTCGGGCCCTCAGCACCCCCGCGTGCGGTGCCGTTCTTATCGCCCGTGAAATGCGCCGTGCGCCCCTCGCGGTCGATGATGGCGAGCTGGCGCCACGCGATCGTGTCCCGGTCCCGGCGGAGATCGGCCATGACGTCCGCCGCACTCTTGCCCTGGGACAGGAGCTCGATGCCGCGAAGGCCGAGGCGCGGGTCGGTCGAGTGCTGCGTCAACGCGGCGCCGGCGCCCGCCCTGACGAACGGGCAGCGCGCGCCGACGCAGATGCTCCCCGTCGTGATGCCGATGCCGAAAGCGCCCGTTTTCGTACAGCGCGCCGCGATGGAAAACGTCATGACCTGTCTCCCCTGTTGACGTAAACGCCGGACCTCGGCCGAGGCGTCGCTACATGACCTCGGCTTTCTCGATGACGACATCCGATGCCGGCACGTTCTCATACGGCCCGGCGCGGTGCGTCGGCACGGCTTCGATTTTCTTCACGACGTCCAGGCCCTCGACGACCTTGCCGAACACGGCATAGCCCCAGCCCTGCGGCGACTTGGCCCGGAAATCGAGAAAGGCGTTGTCGATCGTGTTGATGAAGAACTGCGCGGAGGCGGAGTGCGGGTCGCCCGTCCGTGCCATGGCGATCGCGCCGGCCGTGTTCTTGAGGCCGTTGTCGGCTTCGTTCTGGATCGGCGCGTTCGTCGGCTTCTCCTTGAGGCCGGGCGCGAAGCCTCCGCCCTGGATCATGAATCCCGGGATCACGCGGTGGAACACCGTGCCGTTGTAGTGGCCGCTCTTCACATAGGCGAGGAAATTGGCCGTCGTCGCCGGCGCCTTCTGCGGATTGAGCTCGACGACGATGGCGCCGAGACTGGTCGTGAGTTTCACGCGCGGCGCATCGGCGGCCGCCGCGTCCAAGGCGGTCATCAGGAACGGCAGGACCAAGAAGGCGGTCATGAGGCTGTTCGACATCGACGTCTCCAAATTGATTGAGCGGGCGCAGGGTTCTGTCGCGACGGCAGGACGCTAACGACGCGCAGCATTCATACGATATACGGCGCAGGCCTCACCATGACGGGCCGCGTTCGCGACCGCAAGACCGTCGAGCGCCGGTCCTTGGGGGTCCGGATCACGTTTCGCTGGCGAGGGCCCGGGCGCGCCGTTCGAGCTCGGCGATGGCCGTCCGGATCCGGGCGGACTTCTCGTCGAGCCAGGCGGCGTGTTCGCCGAGACGAGCCTCGAGCTGGTCGGCATGGTTGCGCATCTGCGCCGGATTCACGCTGCCTTCGGTCGCGCGGCTCTCGACGAACCGGCGGGCATCGAGGATGTGCCTGAGCTCCGTATTCGAGAGCGACACGCCCGCGGCACCCTGCGCCTTCGCCGCCTCGTTGAGCGATTCGGCCGTCGCGGTCTCGGGCGTCAGGCCCGAATCGATCGAGTTCTTCACGAATCGGCCGACCACGTGGTGGGCTGTGCGGAACGGCAGGTCGAACCGGCGGACGAGCTCGTCGGCCAGATGGCTCGTGGTGCTCCAGAACGCCCCGGCCTTGGCGGCCATGACGGTCGTGCGGACCGTGAGCGACGAGACGACCTCGGTCATGAGCCGAAGCGAGCCGAGCGTCGCATCGCCGATCTGGGGCAGCGGGTTGTCGGCGAACTCGAAGTCGAGATCGGTCGAGCACACGCCGCGCTGGCAGCCCATCATGGAGGCGAGCCAGCCGGCCGCCTGGCCGGCCACGGCCTTCACGCGCTCGAGCGCGTGCGGGTTCTTCTTCTGCGGCATGATGCTGCTCGTCCCGGCAAGTCCGTCGGCGACTTCAACGAATCCGAATTCAAACGACGACCAGAGATAAAAGTCCGTCGCGAACCGGCCGAGGTTGCTCATCAGGATCGCGAGGGTCGCGACGTCCTCTTCGAGGAAGTCGCGCGCGAAGAGGCCGGCGTCCGAGGAGTTGATGACGATGCCGTCATGGCCCAAGAGCTCCGCCGTGCGCCGCCGGTCGAGCGGCCAGGACGTCCCGGCGTTCGCGGCCCCGCCGAGCACGCCGAGATTGGTGCGCGCGAAGGCGCCGCGAAGTCGCTGCAGGTCGCGCTCGAGGATGCTGGCCTGGCGCATGAGGTAGTGGCCGAACGTCCAGGGCTGCGCGTGCTGGAGATGGGTGTAGCCCGGCATCACGGTGGCTGCATGCTCCCGCGCGAGCGCGAGGACCGCCCGCTCCAGCAGGAGGACGTCGCCCGCCACCTCGAGCAGAAGGTCGCGCGTGAACAGGCGGTCGGCCGCCGCGTCCTGGTCGTTGCGGCTGCGCCCGGTCTGGATGCGCCCGGCGATGTCGGCGCCGAGCCTGCCTTCGAGGTGATGCTCGACCTGAACGAGATAGGATCCCGTCTGCGGGTTGAACGGGAACTTGTCCGGTCCCCCGTCATGGATCGCGAGAAGGCCGCCGAGCAGCTTCGTGCCGCGATCCCGGCGCAGGATGCCCTTCTCCACGAGCATGACGACATGGGCGAGATCGACAAGCGCGAAACTGCGGAAGCGACGCGGCAGGATCGCGAGATGCGGCACCTCGTCGTACTTGATGATCGATTCGCTGCGCTTGCCGAGCCGCGCTTCTTCGAGGAATAGGTCTTGCTTCATATGGCCTCCCTGCCGGACCGGCGGCCCGGACGCAGTGGCTTTCTAGCATCCGGACAGCGGCGCGACATCTTGTTTGCGAACGCTCCCCTGCCTCGGGACGTCCGGTGGCACGGAAGTCACGCGATGAAGGGTGGCATGGGCGCCGAGACGCCCCGATCGCGCGATCAGGCTTATCGATGACCCTGGGCGATGCTAGATGGGCAATGCTAGAAGAGACGCCGGGCTGTCTCCGGCACGAAACGACGGCCATTCCGGAGGGCAAGAATGGGAAGCCTAGCTCGCATCGCCAATCGCGCGCTGGTCGGCGCGGCGTTCGCGGTTTTTCTGGCACTGTCGGGCACGGCGGCTGTGGCGGCCGACCTCGGGCCGGCCATCCAAACTCTTCTCACCAAGGCGGCGGACACGCCGCCTGCGGTCAAGGGCGATACGAGCGGGCCCGAATTGCTCGCCTTCTATCGCGAGCGGAACTTCCAGCCGATCTGGCTCGAGGGCGAGAAGGCGAGCAAGCGCGCGCGCGAGCTTCTCGCAATCCTGGCATCCGCGCGCGCGGACGGCCTCGAGCCCGTCGATTACGCCGTGCCGCGCCTCACCGCCATGATCGACGCGGCGGCCAACGCCGATGCGGCGCAGCTCGACGTGCTGCTGTCTTTCGCGGCGGTGCATTTCGGCAACGATCTCGCGGCGGGCCGCATCGACCCCTCGACGATCGATAGCGAGTTCCTCCAGCACCCCGAGAAGATTCCGCCGGGGACGCTCATCCGCGACGTGGTGGGGGCACCCGATCTCAAGGCATTCTACGCGTAGCTTGCCCCGCAGACCGCGAATTACAGACGGCTGAGGGATGCGCTGGCCCGATACCGCGTCATCGCGCAGCAAGGCGGATTCGTGCCGGTGCCGGCCGGCGAGCCGATCAAGCCCGGCATGAGCGACCCGCGCCTGCCCGGCTTGCGCGCGCGACTGGCGCAGAGCGGCCTCGCGACGACGCCGGAGGGCGATCCGTCGCGCTACGACGCGGCGCTGGAGAAGGCCGTCCGGATTTTTCAAGGGCGCCACGGCCTGCCCCTCGACGGCGCGCTCGGCAAGAAGACGATCGAGGCGCTCAACGTTCCGGTCGAACGCCGGATCGAGCAGATGGCGATGAACCTCGAGCGCCGTCGCTGGCTGCCTGACGATCTCGGCGAGCGTTACGTGTTCGTCAACATGGCCGACTTCGCGCTCAAGGTCGTGGATGGTCCGCACACGATCCATGCGACGCGCGTCGTCGTGGGGACGCCGTTCCATCGCACGCCGGTGTTCAGCGACGCGATCAAATACATCGAGCTCAACCCGTTCTGGAACGTGACGCCGTCGATCGCCGCGAAGGAGCTGCTGCCGAAGATCCGGAAGGATCCCGGCTATCTCGCGCGGAACGGCTATCGGCTGTTCAGCGGCTGGGGGGCCGAGGCGAGCGAGCTCGATCCGTTCTCCGTCGACTGGTCGGGGGTCAGCGCCTCGCGGTTCGTCTACAAGATCCGCCAGGATCCCGGGCCCAAGAACTCGCTGGGCCAGCTCAAGTCCGTCTTCCCGAACACGCAGAGTATCTATCTGCACGACACGCCGTCGCGCCAATTGTTCCAGCAGACGATGCGGGCCTTCAGCCATGGCTGCATTCGGGTCGAAAACCCGCTCGATTTGGCCGTGGTGCTCCTCGGGGGCGCCGATGGCTGGACGAAAGAGAAACTAACGCAGGCGATCTCGTCCGGTGAGCGAAAGATCATCGCGCTCTCGAAACCCATTCCCGTGCATCTCGTGTATTTGACCGCCTGGGTCAACAAGGACGGAAGCGTCCATTTCCGCGACGACATCTACGGCCGCGACAACCGCCTGGCAGAGGGCTTGCGTCGCTCTCGACATATGGTTAACGGATAAGTAATGCTTCCCGTGTGAAATCGCCGCCGCAGAATGAGGTAGGGGGATATGGTGACTCGTCGATCGAGCCGGACTGTCAGTCGTCGCCAAGTGATCAGCGCAGCGATTCCGCTGGCGCTCGGGGCCGTCTTCGCGCGGCCCGCTTTTGCCGTGCAAGTGGCGGAACCCAGCCGTGCGCTCTCGTTCCGGCACATGTATACCGGCGAGCAGGTGGTAGCGACCTACAAGGCTCGCGGACGCTATGTTCAGAACGGCGTCGCGCAAATCAATCACATCCTGCGTGACTGGCGGACGGACGAGACTGTCGCGATCGACCCAAAGCTGCTGGATATGATTTGGGATATGCAAAAAGTTCTCGGTTCCCGCGCGCCGGTCGACATCGTCTCCGGTTATCGGACGCACGAAACGAACGAGATGCTGGCCGCGACGAATCCGGGCGTGGCGGAGCACAGCCAGCATCTGTTGGGCAAGGCGCTCGACTTCAGACTTGCCGACCGGGGTTTGGACAAGATCCGAAGGGTCGCGGTTGCGATGCGGCGCGGCGGCGTCGGATATTATCCGCGATCGGGTTTCGTGCACGTCGACACCGGACGCGTGCGCGTCTGGTAGGAGCGGGTGCAGTGATTCGTTGAATGGGTCTCGCCCGCTTCTCGCGATCGCCTAAATCACGTCAAAGCGATCAGCCAGCACCAGTGAGGGTACGGCGCGCTTCAGGCGCGCGGGTCGACCGCGCCCTCGGGATAATGAAGAACCAGTCGATAGCAGTCGAGCCGGCGGC
>JBGPGW010000171.1:0-7529 GCA_041484095.1 Alphaproteobacteria bacterium
CTGCGTTTCGCCGACCTCGACGTCATGCGCCACGTCAACAACGTCGTGTTCGCGACCCTCTTCGAATCCGCGCGCATCGAGTTCTGGCGCGCGGTCGGCGTCTTTCCGTTCGCGGAGGACGAGGGGTTCATGCAGGTGCGGGCCGCGATCGACTATCTCCGGCAGCTGCACTATCCCGACACGGTTCGCATCGGCTCGCGCGTGATGCGCGTGGGCGAGAAATCGGTATCCTGGCGGCAGGGGATGTTCAACGGCAAGGGCGTGTGCGTCGCACTCCTCGATGCCGCGAGCGCCTATGTCGACTACCGCGCCGCGCGCTCGAAGCCGATCCCGCCGGAGCGGCGCGCCTTCCTCGAGGCGGAGATGCGGAAGCCCGGCGCGGCGATGCCGGCGTTGTCCGTGGCAGGTGCCTAGCAACCGAGATCAGGGAGCCGAACCATGACCATTCGATTCACACCGTCCGCGATCGGGCTTCGCGGCATTCCTGTCTCCGACGGCTTGCCCCAAGGGACGGCCGATCTCATCGTCTTCGGCGCCCCGCACGGCACGCCTTATGTCGGCATCGACAACCGCCCGTTCGCCGCCGCCCCCTCCGCCATCCGGCAGGGCGTGTCGCATTACGCCGAATGGATGGATCACTGGGACTTCGATGTCGGCGGGCCGATCTTGGGCGCGGGGCCGTTTCATCCCTTTGACGTTGGCGATCTGCCGACGACGCCCCTGGACGGGGCCGGCAACCGCGCGCTCATCCGCGCGGCGACGGCGGCGATGCTTGCCAAGGGGGCCGTGCCGGTCATGATCGGCGGCGACGATTCGACGCCGATTCCATTCATCGAGGGCTTCGCCAAGCACGGCCCGATCTGCATCGTGCAGATCGACGCGCATATCGACTGGCGCGAGGAGCGCGAGGGCGAGCGTTACGGATTCTCGAGCACCATGCGGCGCGCGAGCGAGATGGCGCATGTGACGCACATGGTGCAGGTCGGCATGCGCGGCTTCGGCAGCGCCCGCGCGCGCGAGGTCGAGGACGCCACGCGCTGGGGTGCTAAGCTCGTGACCGCCCGCGAGGTGCACAATCGCGGGATCGGTGCCGCGCTCCAGCACGTGCCGGCTGGTGCCCGCTGCGTGATCACGGTCGATTGCGACGGGCTCGATCCCTCGATCATGCCGGCCGTGATGGCGTTGGCGCCGGGCGGCCTCACCTATACCCAGGCCATCGATCTCATCGCGGGCGTCGCCGCGAAAGCGCGCATCGCCGGTTTCGATCTCGTCGAATTCGTGCCGGAGCGCGATGGCGGCGGTCTCGCCGCGATGACCGCCGGGCGTCTCGCGGTCAACGCGCTCGGTCACGTCGCCAGGCAAAAGCGCTGATCGCGCCGCCCGGCGCGATCTAGGGTGCCAGAGTCCGGATAGCCTCCGCGAGCGAAGGGGCGAGGCTCCGCGCATTCGAGGGGTGCGGCACGCCGTCGCAACTTTGCACGCGGCGGATTCCCGCCTCCGCAATGATTCGGGCGGCCTTGGCGTCGAACAGGGCGTGACAGCAAACAACTTCAATGCTCCTGGCACCTTTGGCCAGCACGAGACGCGCCGCTGCGGCCAAGGTGACGCCCGACGAGATCACGTCGTCGATCAGGACGACGTCGCGGCCGTCAAGATCGAGCGCCGGCAGCTCGATCTCGACCGACCGGTCGCCACGCCGGACCTTCCGGGCAGCGGCGAAACGATCGCCCGTGATGCGCGCGACGGCGGCGACCATCGGCTCCGATTCCTCGTCCGGCCCCAGCAGCACGCGATTCCCTCCGGGGCCGACGAGTGCCGCGAGATCGCCGACGATCTCGGCCGCGATCGCGACGGAACCGGGGAAAAGCTCATCGAGACGCCGCGCGCGATGAAGGTGCGGCGCCGCGGTCACGACGGCATCGAACGAGTCCGCGAGCCACCGGCAGACGACGCGTTGGCTCACCGCCTGGCCCGGCGCGAAGGCCGCGTCCTGGCGCATGTAGCCGAGATACGGCACGACGAGGGTGAGCCGCGCCGCGCCGCCATCGCGGAGGGCCGACGCCGCCAGCAGAAGCTCGACCAGCTTGGCGTTGGGATCGTTGAGCGAGCGGACGAGAATCGCGTGCGCCGCCGGCTCGGGCGCCGTCACGAGGCTCTCGCCGTCGGGAAAGCGATGGACCGCGACGGTGCAGAGAGGCGCTGCAAGCGCACCGGCTAGACCCTCGGCGATCGGCCGGGAGTCCTCGAATCCGTGCACGCTCGTCATCATCGCGGAGCCGCAGGCAGGCCGGTGATGGCGTAGCCGTCGTCGCCCGAGGCCATGTCGGTCGCGAAGCGGAAATCGGCGGGGAAACCGGCGTGGATGCGATAGAGCGGTTCGCCCTTCTCGACGTGATCGCCGATCTTCTTCTTGATCTCGATGCCGGCGCCGAATTCGGCCGGCGCGCCCGCAAGGCGCGCGATGCGGGCGATGCGGAAGCAATCGATCGCGGTCACCCGCCCGTGCATGGGTGCCGCGACGTCGTGATGAAGGGGCCCGAGCGGCGGCATCGGACCCGAGGCGCCCTGGGCGTCGATGATCGCATGCATGGTCTCGAGCGCCGCACCCGATTCGAGAAGCTCGCGCGCGCGCGCCGGGCCCTTGCCGCCGCGCACCGCGGGGTCGAATTCGAGCACGCGGCCGGCGAGGTCGAGCGCATGCTCGCGCAAATCCGCGGGCGCCAGCGGGTCGCGTTCGAGCACGCGCATCACGTCCCGTGCTTCGAGCACGGGGCCGATGCCGGAGCCGATCGGCTGCCGTCCGTCGGTGATCGTGACGTCGAGCACGAGGCCGACGGCGTCGCCGATATACTCGAACAGCTTGCGCAGGCGCTGCGCTTCCGCCATCGACCGCACCTTGGCGGTCGGCCCCAGCGGGATGTCGATGAGGAGATGCGTCGATCCCGCCGCGAGCTTCTTCGAAAGGATGGAGGCGACGAGCTGTTCGCGCGCATCGATCGCGAGCGGGCGCTCGACGGAGATGAGAACGTCGTCGGCCGGCGACAGATTCACGCGCCCGCCCCACACCAGGCAGCCATGCGTCTTCTCGACGATCGCGCGCATCTCCTCGATGCCGATGTCGACGCGGGCGAGCACCTGCATGGTGTCGGCCGTGCCGGCCGGCGAGGTGATGGCGCGCGAGGAGGTCTTCGGGATCGTGAGGCCGTGCGCGGCGACGATCGGCACCAGGATCATCGACGTCCGGTTGCCGGGAATGCCGCCGATGCAATGCTTGTCCACGATGGGCCGCGTGGTCCAGGTGAGCCGGCTGCCCACCTTCGTCATGGCGCGCGTCAGGCCCAGGACTTCCTCGGTGGTCATGAAGCTCGCCGACGCGATGAGGAAGGCGGCGATCTCCATCTTGGAGTAACGGTTCGCCGAGATGTCGCGGATGATCTCGGAATACTGATCCTCGGACAGGGTCTGGCCTTGGATTTTCGCGCGCACGGCTTCGAGGCTTGTCGGCGGCGTCGCGTGTGCCACCCTGACGGGTGCGCCCTCGGGCAGGCCCAGGAGATGGAAGCTCTGCTCGGAGAGGCCGAGCTCGTCCGGCGCCAGAAGTGCTGCGTCGTCGACGATGTTGAGCGTCGCGAGAATGCTGCGCCCGGTGTCCGACACCTCGATCTTGGCCAGCGCCTGGAATTCCTCGGCGCGGTAGAGCGGGCAGGTGCGCGAGAGATACGCCACATTCTCGCGCAGCGTATCGATCGCCATCCGTTTGAGGCGCAGCATCGAACTCATCGGCTCGCCCGCGCCGCTCGTGCCGCGCGACGACCGGTCAACTACGCGGCCTTGCGGCGTCCTGCGGCGCGGCGGCCGGCCGCCTGGCGGCGGGCCGGACGGGCGGCGGCAGGCTTCGCCGCTGCCTTGGTCAGCCTCGCCGACAGTTTGTCCTCGAAGATCACGTAGTACTTCCGCACCGTGACCGGCATGCTCCAGCTGCCGTTAAAGCCCTTCGGAATCACGAACGCGTCGCCGGGGCCGTAGGTTTCCTTGTGGCCGCCCGCATCCCTGATGACGACGGAGCCTTCGAGAAGGATGCAGAACTCGTCATAGGGGAAGTCCACGATCTCGGCCATGCCGGGCGTGCATTCCCAGACGCCGGCGATGAGCTGCTTCGTGTCGTCCGTGTAGAAATTGTAGCCGGACTCCTTGGGCCGGCCCGCGAGCAGGCGATCCTTCGCCCAGTCGCCCCAGGCCTGCATCTTCTTGCCGCCGAGGCCGCCACGCTCCAAGCGGCAGATCTTCAGTGTCGCCATGGTCCTTCCCCTTTCCAGCCGTGAGTGATCCCAAGTGTCGCCGTCTAGATTACGCCCTCGGCCGTGAGAGCCGCTATTTCCTTTTCGCTCATGCCGAGACGTCCGCGGTACACGTCGTCATTGGCATCACCGAGCGCGGGTCCGAGGCTTTCGACCCGTCCGGGCGTGCGCGAAAGCTTCGGCACGACATTGGGCAGGACGATGTCGCCGGCCTGGGGATCGCTAAGCGTCACGAACATCTCGCGCGCGCGGAACTGGGCATTGTCCCAGATGTCGGCGATCGAGAGGACGGCCATGCAGGGCACGTCGTGGGTCTCGCACCGGGCGATGAGCGCTTCGCGGTCGAGCGTGCGCGTCCAATCCGCGACCATGTCTTCGAGTGCGACGCGATTGGCGATGCGCTCGGTCATCGTCGCGAAGCGCGGTTCGCTGACGAGATCGGGGCGCCCCATCGCGGCGGCGACGTTCGCGAAGGTCTTGTCGTCGGCGGTGGTGAGCGACACCCAGTGGCCGTCGCGCGTCGGGAAGTTGGCGTTCGGCGCCGCGTTCGAGGTGCGCGAGCCGTCCCGCTCGCGGATCTTGCCGTACTTTGCGAAGGCCGGCAGGCATTCGTCGAGCGAGCGGAACATCGCCTCATAGAGCGCGATGTCGACGACCTGGCCCTGGCCGTCGCGCTCGCGGGCCTTGAGGGCGAGCAGGACGCCGAGTGCGGCGTAGACTGCCGAGACGTAGTCCGCGAGGGAGGGCGGCCCAGGGTTCGAGGGCGGCCGGTCGGGATCGCCGGCGAGATAGCCGACCCCGCTCATGGCGTGGGCCATGCGCGCGAAGCCGACGCGATCCTTGTAGGGGCCGGTCTGGCCGTAGGCCGTCAGGCGCAGGAGCACGAGCCCGGGGTTCTCGGCCTTGAGCACGTCATAGCCGAGCCCCCAGCGCTCGAGCGTTCCGGGGCGGAAATTCTCGACCACGACGTCCGCCCGCCGCGCGAGCTGCTTGAAGATCGCGGCGCCCTTCGGTTTTCTCAAGTCGAGCGTGATCGACCGCCGGTTGCGCGCGTCGTTCATCCAATAGAGCGAGGCGTCGGGGCGCCCGGACGGCGTGCCGAGCCGGCGCAAGGGATCGCCCGTCCCGGGCTTCTCCACCTTCAGCACCTCGGCGCCGAACTCGGCGAGGATGCCGGCGGCGACCGGTGCGGCGATGAAGGTCGCCGCGTCGATCACGGTGATGCCGGCGAGGGGGCGATTGTCTGTCGTCACGGGGCACCCGTCGTTGGTTCCAAGCCATCGTAGCCGAAGCGGAGCGGCAGCGTCTTCGTCAAGGCGAAAACCAGTTGCGCGCCCACGGCCGGCCGTGCTGACTCTCTCGCGGCGCGGGGAGAGAATCGCATGGGTATCGAAATCGGCAAGCAGTTGCTCTATCTCGCGAGGGCGGACGTCGCCGGGCTCGGCATCACCGCCAAGGACATGAACGGCGCGATCGAGGCCATGTTCCGCGCCAAATCCCTCGGCAAGACCACGATGCGCCCGAAGCTCGCCATGTACCCCATGGGCAAGATGTTCCTCGCCAAGGCCGGGGTCATGCACGATCCGCCGTTCGCGGCCGTGAAGTGGCTGGGCTACGTCAAGGGCAACGAGGCGCGCGGCTTCGCCGATTTCAATCCGCTGATCATGCTGAACGAGGCGGAGACGGGGCTGCCCGTCTGCGTGATGGACGGCACGTGGCTGACGGGTCTTCGCACGGCCTCCTTCACGGCCGTCGCGGCCAAATGCCTTGCGCGGAAGAATTCGCGTTCCATCGGCTTCATTGCCTGCGGGCTTCAGGCGCGCACGAACCTCGCGACACTGCGTGTCGACTTCCCGATCGAGCGCGTCGTCGCCTACAGCCGCCGCGAGGCTACGGCCGCGAAATTCGCCGAAGAGGTGCGCGCCCAAGGCCTCGAGGCCAAGGTGGTGACGGATCCGCGCGCCGCCGTCGAGGGGCTCGACATCGTCGTCACGAGCGTGCCGGAGAAAGAGGGTTTCACCTCCTTTCTCGATTGTGCGTGGCTTTCGCCCGGCAGCTTCGTCTCGATGGTCGATGTCGGCCGCTCGTGGCACGCGGACAGCATCGGCAAACTCGACAAGATGGTGTGCGACGATCTCGAGCAGAGCGGACCCGGCAGCCCCGAGCGGACGAACTTCACCGGGCCGTTCCATGCCGAGATCGGCGAGATGTTGATCGGCGCGAAGCCGGGGCGCGAAGGGGACCGGGAGCGCACCGGCCTCATCTTCTCCGGCATGGGCCTCGGCGACGTGGCCGCGGGGCTTCTCGTCTATCGGCGCGCGCTCGCGAAGGGCGTCGGCCATATCTTGCCGCTTTAGGCGCATGACGGAGACGACGCGGATGCAACAGGGAAAAGAGCTTCTCTATCTGTCGGCGGCCGATATCGAGGCATGCCGCCTCACGCTCGCCGATGTCGATCGGGCGGTGGAAGGCATGTTCGCCGCGAAGGCCGCGGGCCGCACGGTGATGAAGCCGAAGATGGGTCTCCATGCGCCGGACGGCGCGCTGTTCCTCGCCATGGTCGGCGGCATCGAGACGCCGGCCTATGCCGGCATGAAGTGGGTCGGCGTCGCATCGACCATCGCGCATCCGGGTCAGCCGCACATCGCGGGCCACGTCGTGGTCAACGACTACACGACGGGAATGCCGTTGGCGGTGATGGACGCGCGCTGGATCACGGGCGTGCGGACGGCCGCGATCTCGGCCGTGGCGGCGAAGCGCCTCGCGCGGAAGGACAGCGCCTCGATCGGCTTCGTCGCTTGCGGCGTCCAGGCGCGCGCGAATCTCGACGCGTTGAGGCCGCATTTTCCTTTGAAGCGCGCGCGCTGTTTCAGCCGCCGGCGCGAGACGGCGGAGGCGTTCGCCGCTGAGATTCGGACGCAGGGGCTCGATGCCGAAGCGGTCGCAACAGCCAAGGACGCGATTGCGGGCATGGATATCGTCGTGACGAGCGTGCCCGTGGTGCCGAAGCCGACGCCGACGCTGGATGCCGCGTGGCTGTCGCCGGGTTCATTCGCTTCTGTGGTCGATCTCGGCTACTCCTGGATCGGCGGGTCGCTCGGCGCGCTCGACCGGGTCGTGACCGACGATCTCGACCAGGCTGTCACGGAGAAACTCACCTATCCGAAGCCTTATCACGGCGAGGTCGCGGGTCTCGTCGCGGGAACGACGGCCGGGCGTCAAACCGATAAG
>JBGPGW010000172.1:0-7524 GCA_041484095.1 Alphaproteobacteria bacterium
CCGCGCTTCTCGCTCACCCCGGCCGCGGTCGACCACGCCCGCTATGAACGCTTCGCCGCGTTCCTTAGCGAACGGGGTCTTCTCAAGAAGATCGTGCCGGTCAATGACTACGTGGTCGAGCTGAAGTGAGGCGCTGCGGCCACGTCACGGCAGGTAGCGCCACGCGACGTAGACATGGCTGATCGCGACGCTCATCAGCATCAGCGGGAACGCATAGGCCGTGAAGGTGAGGAAGCTGAAGCGCACGCCCGCGCGCTCGGCCAAGCCGGCCACGGTCAGGTTGGCGCTCGCGCCGATCAAGGTTCCGTTCCCGCCGAGGCAGGCGCCGAGCGAGAGCGACCACCACAGCGGCAGGAGGTTCTCAGGCCCCCCGAAGGCGGGGGCCATGCTCTTGATGAGGGGGATCATCGTCGCGACGAAGGGGATGTTGTCGACGATCGCCGACAGGACCGCCGAAGACCAGAGGATGGCGAGCGTCGTCGTCCCGAGGTCGCCGCCCGTCGCCTCGATGAGGCGCGCCGCGAGCCATTCCAGCACGCCCGCCACTTCGACGCCGTGGACGACGATGAAGAGGCCGACGAAGAAGAAGATCGTGATCCACTCGACGCCGCTGAAGGTCTCGTGAACGCGGTGCGTCTGCGCCTCGGCGCTGTGCCGGCGATTGTCGAGAAAAAGCAGCACGGCCGCGCCGAACATGGCGATCGTGCCGGGTTCCATCCGCAGCGGTCGCGCGAGGACGAACGCCGCAATCACGACGCCGAGAACCAGGAACGATTGCCGGAGCAGTGCGCGGTCGGTGATCGCGTCCGCCGGCCGCAAGGCCATCACCTTGGCCCGCGCCGCCGACGTCGCCCTCATGCCCCGGCCCCAGATGAGATGCGTCGCCAGCGCCTGCGCGGCCATGACGACGAGGATGACCGGAGTCAGGTTGACGATGAAATCGTTGAAGCTCAGCCCCACCTGCGAGCCGATGAGGATGTTCGGGGGATCGCCGATGAGCGTCGCGGTCCCGCCGATGTTGGAGGCGAAGATCTCGGCGAACAGAAACGGGTAGGCCGGCACGTCGAGCTCGCGCGTGATCGCCAGCGTGACGGGGACGATCAGCAGCACCGTCGTGACGTTGTCGAGGAGAGCCGAGAGAACCGCCGTCACGATCGAGAGCATCAAGAGGATGCCCCAGGGGCTGGCCTTCACCAGCTTCGCCGCCCACACCGCCATGTATTGGAACATGCCGCATTTCCGGCTGATGGCGACGAGCAGCATCATGCCCGTGAGGAGCGCGATCGTGTTGAAGTCGATGCCGCGGACCGCCTCGGCCTGGTCGAGCACGCCGCTCTGGATCATCACGCCCGCGCCCAGGAGTGCCACGATCGAGCGGTTGACGCGCTCGCTCATGATGATCGCGTAGGTCAGGACGAGGATGGTCGTCGCGACCCACAACGGGCTCCAGCCGAAGATCACCTCCGTCGCGCCGCCGTGCATCCGGTCCCCCCGCGCCGTCGCCGATTTCCTATAGAAGAGCGGGCGCCGCCGCAATCGCGGCCCAAATCGGCTTGGCCGCCCCGCTCGACCGTAGTAGGTCTAGCGTCCTCACACTACCCTGCGTGCGGAGTGCGTATGAACGGGATCACCCTCAAGAGTTGCGCGGCCGGTCTGGGCGCCAATCGGGCCGCCAAAGCGCCATGACCCGCGCCCGGGACCTGCTCAACCGGGCGCGCGAGGGCATGACGCTCGACGAGGGAACCATGGCCCTCCTCTCGGATCCCGAGACGCTCGCAGCGCTCGATACGCTCGATGAGACGGTCCACGCCTTCACGCTGCACCTCGGCCAGCAGTTCCTCGCGCGCCTCCGCGACCATCTTCAAGCCTATGCCGCGGCTCATCCGGACGAGTGGAGCTACCACGAGGTCGTGCGCATCGAGACATCGGTTGGCCTCAGACCGGCGGGACATCTCCTGCGCTTTGCCGACGACTACTGGCCGAGCCTCACCTTCGCGACATCGCCGGGCCTGCCCTTCGCGCAGCCCTGGCTCGGCAT
Source organism: Alphaproteobacteria bacterium (assembly GCA_041484095.1). Lineage (GTDB taxonomy): Bacteria > Pseudomonadota > Alphaproteobacteria > CADEGL01 > CADEGL01 > JBGPGW01. Next base: position 2,039 of record JBGPGW010000172.1, read on the forward strand.
CGCGACCACGCCGCGCGCCCCCGAACGCCTCAAGACCGAGATTTTCGACCACACGGCAGGGGCCTTCGCGAATCCCAAGCAATCCTCGACCGCCGCATGGTGGATTCAGTGGGATTGGCTGGCCGACTGGCCCGATGTGCGCCGCCCGCGCCACCTCGTCTACCTCATCGGCGAGCGGCAGGCCGCGCTCGCGACCCGCGCCGGCGATTGGATCGCGAGCGTCGCTCCCCGCATCGCGGACGTGCTGAGACGCGAGGCCGGCGAAGGCTGGTAGCGTCTCCTTGCCGGCCTATTGCCGCGCCGCTAGGGTGCCCTTTCAATCATCGGAGAGCATCCACCCATGGACATGACCGGCGAATACAGGATCGAGGCGCCGCGCGAGGCCGTGTGGCGCGGCCTCAACGACCCCGAAACCTTGAAGCAGAGCATCACCGGCTGCGAAGAGTTGACCAAGGACTCCGACACGACGTTCGCCGCGCGCGTCAAGGCCAGGGTCGGGCCCGTCAGCGCCACCTTCGGGGGCAAGGTGACGCTCAGCGACCTCGATCCCCCCAACGGCTACAAGATTTCGGGCGAGGGGCAAGGGGGCGTCGCGGGGTTTGCCAAGGGATCGGCCGAGGTGAAGCTCGTGCCCGATGGCTCCGCCACCGTGCTTCACTACGCCGTCAATGCCACGGTCGGCGGCAAGTTGGCGCAGATCGGCTCGCGCCTGGTCGACGCGACGGCCCGCAAGATGGCGGACGAGTTCTTCGCACGCTTCGCCGAGGTGGTGCAGGCCGGCGTCGCGGGCGCCGCGCCGGCGCCAACCGCAACACCAGCCGCGCCCGGTCCCGCCCCTCTACGGAAGGGGCTTCCGCCCGTCATTTGGATCGGCGGATTGGTCGCGATCATCGTCGTCCTCCTGCTCATTTTCGCCAGGTAGAATCGGCGCAATCTCGGCCTTGACCGGGCACTTGACCGGACAAGCGCCGGGGATAACACTGGCGCCAAGGTCGCCGGCTGACAGGCGCTCACAGGGATTCGGAGGCGCGGCGCCGGACAGGCAACGCGCATCAAATGAGGGAGGATCAACGCATGCCCACCGTGTCCATGACGGTGAACGGGAAAGCCGTGTCGGCGGATGTCGAGCCGCGCACGCTGCTGGTTCACTATCTCCGCGAAAATCTCGGAATGACCGGCACGCATGTCGGCTGCGACACGAGTCAATGCGGCGCCTGCGTCGTCCATATCGACGGCGCCTCGGTCAAGAGCTGCACCGTGCTCGCGACCCAGGCCGAGGGCGCCAAGGTCACGACGATCGAGGGCTTGGCGCAGGGCGACAAGCTGCACCCGATGCAGGAGGCGTTCCGCGAGAACCACGCGCTCCAATGCGGGTTCTGCACGCCCGGCATGGTGATGAGCGCGATCGACCTCGTGAACCGCAACAAGAACCCGACCGAGCGCGAAATCCGCGAGTGGCTCGAGGGCAACCTTTGCCGTTGCACGGGCTACCACAACATCGTCAAGGCGATCGCCGCCGCCGCTCAGGCTATGAGGTAGAACCATGGCCGCCAATGGAATCGGCGTATCGGTACGCCGGATCGAGGATTACCGCTTCCTGACGGGGCGCGGGACCTACACCGACGACCTCAACCGTCCGGGACAGGTCCACGCGTTCATCCTTCGCTCACCCCACGCGCGCGCGAAGATCAAGAGCATCAAGACCGACAAGGCGCGGAGGGCGGACGGCGTCATCGCCGTCTTCACCGGCGCCGACATCGAGGCCGATCAGCTCGGCGGCCTGCCCTGCGGCTGGATGGTGACCGACCGTCACGGCAAGCCCATGGTCGAGCCAGCCCATCCCGTGATCGTCAAGGACGAGGCGCGGCACGTCGGCGATCAGGTCGCCGTCGTCATCGCGGAGACGCGTAGCCAAGCGCGCGACGCGGCCGAGCTCATCACGATCGACTATCAGGCGTTGCCCGCCATCGTCTCGACCGGCGAGGCCATGTCGAAAAGCGCCCCGCTCGTCTGGGACCAGGCGCCGCAGAACCTCTGCTACGACTGGGCGCTGGGCGATCAGGCCGCGGCCGATGCCGCCTTCGCCAAGGCCGCCAAGGTCGCGAAGCTCGACATCGTCAACAACCGCCTCATTCCGAACGCGATGGAGCCGCGCGCGGCGGTCGGCGATTACGACGCCGCCAAGGGCCACTACACCCTCCACACCACGAGCCAGAACCCGCACGTCATCCGCCTCCTGATGTCGGCCTATGTGCTCAAGGTGCCCGAGCACAAGGTGCGCGTGAACGCGCCGGACGTCGGCGGCGGATTCGGCTCCAAGATCTATCACTACGCCGAGGAGGCCATCGTCACCTGGGCGTCGAAGAAGATCGGCCGACCCGTGAAATGGACCGCCGATCGCAGCGAATCCTTCATGTCCGACGCGCATGGCCGCGACCACGTGACGCATGCCGAGCTTGCCCTCGATCAGAACGGCACGTTCCTCGCCATGAAGGTGAGCACCACCGCCAACATGGGCGCCTATCTCTCCACCTTCGCACCGTGCATCCCGACCTATCTCTATGCGCTCCTGCTCGCCGGCGTGTACACGACGCCCACGATCTTCTGCGAGGTCAGGGCCGTGTTCACGAACACGGTGCCGGTCGATGCCTATCGCGGCGCGGGCCGGCCGGAGGCGACCTTCGTCGTCGAGCGCCTCGTCGATGAAGCGGCGAAGGTGACGGGCCTCGATCCCGCGGAAATCCGCCGCCGCAACTTCATCCCCAGGAACGCGTTCCCCTACCAGACGCCCGTCGTCGTGCAGTACGACAGCGGCGACTACCAGTCGACGCTCGACTTGGCACTCAAGGGCGGCGACTACGCCGGCTTCGAGACGCGGCGCGCGGAATCGGCGAAGCGCGGCAAGCTGCGCGGCATTGGCCTCGCGACCTATATCGAGGCGTGCGGCATCGCGCCCTCGGCGGTCGTGGGCTCGGTCGGCGCGCGGGCCGGACTTTACGAATCGGCCGTCATCCGCGTCCATCCGACCGGCTCCGTGACGGTGCTCACCGGCTCGCACAGCCACGGCCAGGGCCACGAGACGACCTTCGCCCAGCTCGTCGCCGAACGTCTCGGCGTCGACATCGCGAACATCGAGATCGTCCACGGCGACACGGACAAGATTCCGTTCGGCATGGGCACCTACGGCTCGCGCTCGCTCGCGGTCGGCGGCTCGGCGATGGTCAAGGCCATGGACAAGATCATCGCCAAGGGCAAGAAGATCGCCGCCCATCTGCTCGAGGCCGCCGAAGCGGACATCGAGTTCAAGGACGGCACCTTCTCCGTCGCGGGCACCGACAAGAAGAAAGCGTTGGCGGAGATTTCGGGTGCGGCCTATGTCCCGCACCACTATCCCATCAACGAGCTCGAGCCCGGCCTCGAGGAGCAGGCGTTCTACGACCCGGCCAACTTCACCTTCCCCGGCGGGTGCCATGTCTGCGAGGTCGAGATCGACCAGGACACCGGCACGGTCAACGTCGTCAAGTTCACGGCGGTCGACGATGTCGGGCGCGTGATCAATCCGATGATCGTCGAGGGCCAGGTCCAGGGCGGCCTCGCCCAAGGCATCGGCCAGGCCCTGCTCGAGGGCTGCGTCTACGACCAGAAGAGCGGCCAGCTCGTCACCGGCTCCTACATGGACTACACCATGCCGCGGGCGGATAACCTGCCGTCCTTCACGGTCAGCACGCACAACACGCTCTGCACGCACAATCCGCTGGGCGTGAAAGGCGTGGGCGAAGTCGGCGCGATCGGCTCGCCGGCCGCCGTCATGAACGCGGTGCACAACGCACTGGCACCGCTTGGAATCACGCGCATCGACATGCCGGCCACCGCCGAGCGCGTATGGAAGGCGATCAACGGCGCCCCGCGGCGCGCTGCCGAATAGGGAGAGCAAGAACCATGTACGAATTCAACTATCATCGCGCGAAAAGCGTGGACGAGGCCGTCAAGACGGTCAAAGGCGCCTCCGAAGGCAAGTTTCTCGCGGGCGGCCATACGCTCATCCCGACCTTGAAGCAGCGTCTCGCGCGGCCCTCGGACCTCGTCGACATCTCGGCCATCCGGGAGCTCCAAGGCATCTCGGTCGCGGGCGGGACGGTGACGATCGGCGCCTGCACGCGCCACGGCGACGTCGCCAACTCGAAGGACGTGCAGATGGCCATCCCGGCGCTGGCCCATCTCGCGGACACGATCGGCGATCCGCAGGTGCGCAATCGCGGCACGATCGGCGGCTCGATCGCCAACAGCGATCCCGGCGCCGACTACCCCGCCGCCATCCTCGGCCTGGGTGCGACGATCCACACCAACAAGCGCACGATCGAGGCGGACAAGTATTTCAAGGGCCTGTTCGAGACCGCGCTCGAAGACGGCGAGCTCATCACCAAGGTGACATTCCCCATCGCGGACAAGGCCGCCTATGAGAAATTCGCGCAGCCGGCCTCTCGCTTCGCGCTCGTCGGCGTGTTCGTCTCGCAAGGCAAGGCCGGGGTGCGCGTGGCGGTCACCGGGGCAGGCGTCTGCGCCTTCCGCGTGGCTGAGATGGAAAAGGCGCTCGGCGCCAAATTCGCGCCCGAATCGGTCGCGAACATCAAGGTCCCCTCGAAGGGGCTCAATGCCGACATCCATGGCAGCGCGGAATACCGGGCCCATCTCGTGACCGTGATGGCCAAGCGCGCGGTCGCCAAGGCCAATGGATGAGCGGATTGGCATAGATCAAGGCGCCTCCCTTCGGGAGATGCGAGAGAGGCAGGGGCATTCCCCTGCCTCTCTGTTTTTAGCTATGCTGTCGGATGAGGCGGGCACGGGAACTCTTTGAGATAGCGAGACGATGGCAGCCACACCCAAATCGGTCGATGCGACCCTCGAGCTTCTGACCAAGGGCGACTATGTCGCGGACCGCAGCCTCGCGACGACGGCGTTCCTCTCGCTCTCGCTCAACCGCCCGCTGTTCCTCGAGGGCGAGGCCGGGGTGGGCAAGACCGAGATCGCCAAGGTCCTGGCGCAGACGCTCGAGCGGCGCCTCGTGCGTCTCCAGTGCTACGAAGGGCTCGACGTCGCCTCCGCCGTCTATGAGTGGAACTACTCGCGCCAGATGATCGAGATCCGGCTGGCCGAGACGGAGGGAGCGTCGCGCGACACGGTCGCCAAGGACATTTTCTCGGAGCGCTTCCTCATCAAGCGGCCGCTGATGCAGGCGCTCGAAGGCGCGAAAGGCGCAGCGCCGGTTCTGCTGATCGACGAGCTGGACCGCACCGACGAGCCGTTCGAAGCCTATCTTCTGGAGGTGCTGTCGGACTTCCAGATCACGATCCCAGAGATCGGGACTGTGAAAGCCAAGGAGCCGCCGATCGTCGTCCTCACTTCCAACCGCACGCGCGAGATTCACGACGCCATCAAGCGCCGCTGCTTCTACCACTGGGTGGACTATCCCAACGCCGCGCGAGAGC
>JBGPGW010000173.1:0-7497 GCA_041484095.1 Alphaproteobacteria bacterium
ACGCTTCAACTGCCCGATGCCATGTTCGGCGCTGATGCTGCCGCCCATGTCGACCGCGACGCCATGGACGATGGCGTTGAAATGCGACCAGCGCGCGAGGAAAGCCAGGCGATCCGTTCCCTTCGGCCAGACAAGGTTGAAATGGACATTGCCGTCGCCGACATGGCCGAAGGCGAAGATCCGGATGTCCGGAAGGTCCGCCTTGGCCCGGCGTGTCGCCTCGCGGATGAACTCGGGCGTGCGCGAGACGGGCACGCTGACGTCGTGTTTGATCCCGCCGCCCTCGATTTTCTGCGACTCCGGGATGGCTTCGCGGATGCGCCAGAAGCGCTGGGCCTGGGCCGCGTTGGCGGCGACGAGCGCATCATCGACCAGTCCGTTCTCCGCCGCGTCGGCGAGCGCGGCCTCCAGCGCCGCGGTGAGGGCGCCCGACGGCGTGCCGGCCGACAATTCGATGAGCGCGTAATAGGGATGCGGCGCAGGGAAGGGGTCGGTGACGCCGGGCACGTGCTGGAAGGCAAGATCGAGGCACTGCCGGTCCATCAGCTCGAATCCGCTCACGAGGTCGCCCGAGGCGACCCGGACGCGGGCGAGCAGTTGGACGGCGGCCTCCGCCGTCGGCAGCGCCGCGAGCGCCGTCACCACATCCTGCGGTCTCGGAAACAATTTGAGCACCGCCGCGGTGATGACGCCGAGCGTGCCTTCCGCACCGAGGAAAAGCTGCTTGAGGTCGTAGCCGGTGTTGTCCTTGCGCAAGCCCGTGAGGCCGTCCCAAACGCGCCCGTCCGGCAGGACGACTTCAAGGCCGAGGACGAGCTCGCGCGCATTGCCATAGCGCAGGACGGCGACGCCGCCGGCGTTCGTCGAGAGATTGCCGCCGATCTGGCAGCTCCCTTCGGCGCCGAGGCTGAGGGGAAAGAGCCGATCCGCCTCGGTCGCCGCGCGCTGGAGGTTCGCGAGGATGCAGCCGGCCTCGACGGTGATGGTGTAGTTGAGGGCATCGAGCGCCCGGATGCGATTCATGCGGGCGAGGCTGAGGAGAATCTCGCCGCCGGCCTCCCCCGGCACGGAGCCGCCGCAGAGCCCCGTGTTGCCGCCCTGGGGCACGATCGGGACGCGCGCCTCGGCGCAGAGGCGAACGACCTCGGCCACCTCGGCGGTGCTGGCCGGCCGGACGACCATCGGGCTCCGGCCCCGGAACATCTTTCGCTCGTCGATGAGGTAAGGCGCCATTTCGGCGGGATCGGTGATCCAGCCTTTGGGGCCGACGACAGCCTGGATGCGGCCAAGCAGGTCTGAGGGGAGCGGCTTCGTCACGGCAGCCATGATGCGGCGCCTCCTTGCCTACGTGCATTTATCCCATGGTCCCCGCCCCGGCAAGGACAGGTCGCTCACGGCTCAGCCGCGCGTCTCAGGCGATCATTGATGGCGCGGCCGAGACCGGCATCGGGAATGGGCATGACCGCGATCGCGGCGTGGTCCGGCCTGTCGAGCGCGCGCAGCATGGCGAACAGATTGGCCGCCGCCTCGACGAGATCGCGCGCGGGGCTGAGATTGAGGGTCGAGCGCGCACCGCGTGGCACCTCCGGCCCGAAGGCCAGGAGCGCCTCGTCGCCCCGGACGTCCCGGGCCTCGAGGCGGAGCGGCCGCGCGGTCGCGTAGTGGCGCAGCATGCGGCCCGGCGAGCGCGGCCGATCGTCGATGCCGCTATCGTCTTCGCCGACGGGACCCATGATGGCTTCGATCGCCTCGCGCGGCACGCCGCCCGGCCGAAGGATCACAGGCGGCGCGGCGCTCAGGTCGAGCACGGTCGATTCGACGCCGACCCGGCATGGGCCGCCATCGATGATGAGATCGACCGATCGCCCCATGGACGCCCACACATGCGCGGCGGTCGTCGGGCTGACCTCGCCGGAGCGATTGGCGCTCGGCGCGGCGAGCGGCCGGCCGAACGATTCGATCACGGCGCGGGCGACGGCGTGATCCGGCACGCGCACGGCGAGCGTGTCGAGCCCGGCGGACGCCAGCAGCGCGATCCGGCAATCCGCCCGCCGTCGGAGGACGAACGTCAGAGGGCCGGGCCAAAATCGGCCCGCCAGCCGCGCGGCCGCGTCGTCCCATTCGACATCGCGCCGGACACTGTCGGTGCTGGCATAGTGAACGATCAACGGATTGAAATGCGGGCGGCCCTTGGCCTCGAAGATCCGCGCGACCGCATGATCGTTCGTCGCATCCGCGGCGAGACCGTAGACGGTCTCGGTCGGAATCGCCACGAGCCGGCCGGCGCCGAGAATCCGGCATGCCTCCGCGATAACCGCGGCAGTTGCGGGGGCGATCGGAGCGGTCGTGGGAGTCGTCGTCACGCGGCCAGTCTAGCGCGCGCGGCGCGTGCGCGTCCTGCCGCGCGCATGCGCGGGTCTAGCGCGACTTGCCGCGCGCGACATAGTGCGGGTTCTCGAATCCCGGCTTGCCGTAGAGCAGCTCGCTCCCGTCGAGACAGCGCACCGATCCGCCGGCCGCCGTCAGCACGGCGTGGCCCGCGGCCGTGTCCCATTCCATGGTCCGTCCCAAGCGGACATAGAGATCGGCCTCGCCGGCGGCGACCAGTCCGAATTTGAGCGCGCTGCCGCAGGGCACGCGCTCCTTGACCGTGAAATCGGCGAGGAATTGGTTGAGCGATTCCTTTTCGGAATGCGACCGGCTGACCAGCACGACGAGACCCTCCGCCGCCGGCGCACGAACGGCGATGGGGCGCGGCGGTCCGTCACCCGCGACCATCATCGCGCTTCCCGGCCCAAGCGCCTGGTAGCTCACGTCGCGCGTCGGGACGTGGAGCACGCCAAGCACGGGCCGGTGATCCTCGATCAACGCGATGTTGACGGTGAACTCGCCATTGCGCTTCAGGAACTCGCGCGTGCCGTCGAGCGGGTCCACGAGCCAGAAACGCGCGCCGACCGAGGGCCTCGCCGATTCTTCGGACACGATGGGAATGTCGGGCGTGAGGGCGCGCAGGCCCGCCAGGATCACGGCCTCCGCGTCTTTGTCGGCGTCCGTCACCGGCGTCGAATCCGATTTGGTCGAGACCGCCACATCCGTCGCGTAGTGCCGGAGGATCACGGCGCCGGCCGCGCGGGCGAGATCGCGCACCGCCGGCAGCAGCCGCTCAAGGTCGGTCATGGCCGCGACCCCTTGAGGACGACATCAGAGTCCACGATCGTCGCGGTCGAGATTCCATGATCGTCGCTGTCGCCCGGCCCGCCAGTGCTTGATGGTTCCATTCGCATCCCTGTTTCGACGATGGCGGCGGATCATAGGCAAGCGCTGCCTCAGGAGCTATCCCGGATTGCCGCGATGGCGATCGCGCGACGGGCCAGGCGGGGCTTCCTATCGACCTTGACGGGGTGAGCGGGGCGGCCTCTATCTATGATGGATGTGCCTGATGTACGACCCCGTTCCCGCGGCCCCATGAGCGCTCGTTGGCGTGCCGTCACCTCTGGCGCGATCGCGCTGGCCGGCCTGTTGTGTGTCGTGCTGCTGGCGCGCGGCGGCGCGGCCGATAATCGGTGTGTCGCATCCCCCGTCTTCGATCTGCCGGCCGAACTTTCAACGCCTGAAGGATTGCGGGCCTATGAGGGCGCGCATCTCGTCGGCCGCTGGCAGGTCCAGGAAGGCGCGCTGGAAGTCTGGCTGATCGTTGCCGAGGGCAAAGTCAGCGAGGCGTTCTTGACCTTGAGCCGCCGCCAATTGAAGCGGACGACAGGCGCGCTTCCCAAGGACGTCGCCAACTGCATCAAGGTCATGGCGGCGTTGGACCCCGCAGGTCCTTACGCGGATGCGCCGTCCTGGCTCGTTCGGCCGGCGCTTGCCGCCGTCGCGGAGGGGTCGTATCGAATCATCCGGAGCTGCGCGGTACCGAAAAGCAAGACGTCGCCGTCGATGTGCCACTATGCGCTTGAGCGCCGGGAACAGAACGTATGGAAATCGCTCGCCGTGTTCATGGCGAATGTGAGCCGCGGCTAGCGCGCATGGAATTCGCGAACGGAACCGATGGACGTCTGCCGCGTGTCCGGCGCTCGGCCCGCCTGCCTGGGTTTCGCCTGAATCCATAGTCCGGATATGTGCGGCCGCTACAGCATCACCATACCTGCCGAGGCGCTCCAACGGCTCTTCGGATTTAGCGGGCCTCTGCCGAATCTGGCCCCTCGCTATAACCTGGCGCCGCGTCAGGAGGCGCCCGTCCTGCGCATCGATTCCGCGGGCGCGCGGCCCTGCCGCCGGCTGGCCATGCTGCGATGGGGGCTTGTTCCGGCATGGGCGAAGGACGCCAGCTTGGGCGACCGCATGATCAATGCCCGTAGGGAGACGCTCGAGGACCGCCCCGGGTTTCGCGCGGCCTTCCGCCAGCGCCGCTGCCTCGTCCTCGCCGACGGGTTCTATGAATGGCGCGGAAGCGCGGGCCGTAGGATGCCCTACCGGTTCGAACTCGAGGGCAGAAGACCCTTCGCCATGGCCGGACTTTGGGAATCCTGGACCCATTCGGAAGGCGGGGTGCTCGAAACCTTCGCGATCATCACGACCGACGCCAATGCCGCCGTCGCTCCGATCCACCATCGCATGCCGGCGATTATCCCGCCGGCGGCTTACCCGGTCTGGCTGGGCGAGGAGGCAGCCGAGCCGAAGGCGCTGAAGGCGCTGCTCCGGCCTTATCAGGGCGAGGACATGCAAGCCTACGGCGTGTCGCCGCGGATCAACAAGGCGATCTATGATGATGCGTCTATGCTCGAGCGGCACCAGGATACGGCCCGGCTGCTTTGAGCGTCTGGTTGTCCCCATGCGCAGGTCCGGGCTTGGCCGGATTGGGTGATCTTGCGCGCCGTCGAATGATCGGCCTCTTTCGGCGCGCGAACTCTTAACAGATTGAAAAATAACAACGTATGTTAGACCCGATCTCCGTTCCGGAGGCTCGGGGACGCGTGAGCCGAAGCCTCGAAAACCCATGCTTGTTTCTTAGTCAGAAATCTCGTTGCATTTTTCAAAAATCGGGTATTGTTTGCAAATTGCAAAAACAAGAAGACAATCGCTAAGTTTTCCACCCGGTTAGCGAAGGAGGGGGCGCGCCGGTGATGACTTCTGAAATTCCGCATGTTCTTTTGGTCGAGGACACGCCGTCGATCGCGCGTGTCTATCTCGAATATCTGCAAACCGAGCCGATCCGCGTCACGCATGTGGACACGGGCTCGGCGGCCAGAGCTTTGATCCAAGAACAGTCTCCGGAAGCCATCCTTCTGGACCTGGTCCTGCCGGACATGGACGGCATGGACATCCTGCGCGACGTCGTCGGGCGGACGCCTTCGAGCGCCGTCGTCGTCATCACCGCCCACGGCTCGATCAGCAACGCGGTCGCGGCCATGCGCGCGGGCGCCTTCGACTTTTTGGTCAAGCCGTTCAACGCCGAACGGCTGATCATCACGCTGCGCAACGCGCTGGAGCGCCGGCGCCTCGTCCAGCTCGTCGAGACCTACAAGGGCGACTTCGATCGCGATTCCTATTTCGGGTTCGTCGGCTCGTCTTTGCCGATCCAGGCCGTCTACCGGATCATCGAAAGCGCCGCGCCGAGCAAGGCGACCGTGTTCATCACCGGCGAGAGCGGCACGGGCAAGGAAGTCTGCGCCGAGGCCATCCATCGGCAGAGCCCGCGCCTGGAGAAGCCGTTCGTGGCGCTCAACTGCGCGGCTATCCCGAAGGATCTCATGGAAAGCGAGATCTTCGGCCATGTGAAGGGTGCCTTCACTGGCGCGGTCAGCGACCGGGCAGGGGCGGCGACGAAGGCCGATGGCGGCACGCTTTTCCTCGACGAGATCTGCGAGATGGATTTGGGTCTCCAGTCGAAGCTCCTCCGCTTCATCCAGACCGGGACGTTTCAGAAGGTCGGCAGCACGACCCTGGAGAAGGTCGACGTCCGTTTCATCTGCGCCAGCAACAAAAACCCCTTGGCTGAGGTGGAAGGCGGCCGTTTCCGCGAAGACCTTTATTACCGCCTGCACGTCATTCCCATCCATCTGCCTCCGCTCCGCGAGCGCGACATCGACGTGCTGCTCATCGCGCGGCGCTTTCTCGAGGAATTCGCCCGCGAGGAAAAGAAGCGCTTCATGCGCTTCGCCCCGGAGGTCGAGGCGGCCTTCAGGGTCTACAAGTGGCCGGGCAATGTGCGGCAGCTTCAGAACGTCATCCGCAACATCGTCGTGCTCAACGATGGCGAAATCGTCGGCCGGGACATGCTGCCCCCGCCGTTGAATACCGTCGATCCGCACGCGGCGCCGATCGGGCCGGCGAGCGCGATCGCCCTGCCGGGCACGCACGAAAGCCGGCCTGCGACCAACGGCCAGGCCGGTCAGTCCATGACCAATGCTATTCGCCCGCTGTGGGAGGTGGAAAAGGCTGCGATCGAACACGCCATTCGCATATGCGGCGGCAACATCCCGCGCGCCGCGGCCCATCTTGGCATCAGCGCGTCGACCATCTATCGCAAGCGCATGACATGGGAGAGCGTCCCGGCCGGAGAGTAGGCGTCTCGCCTCTCTCCCCGCCGGATGGCGTTCGCCGGCGTTTCGCTACGCCTTGACGTAAAGATCGCGCGGGAAATTCGCGAGGGTCTCGGCACCCCGTTCCGTCACGCGCCAGGATTCGCTGACTTCGTATCCCCAATCGTCCATCCACATGCCCGTGACCATGTGGAACGTCATGTTCGGCTGCAAGACGGTCTTGTCGCCGGGGCGCAGGCTCGCGGTGTGTTCACCCCAATCCGGCGGATAGTTGACGCCCAGCGAGTAGCCGACGCGCGATTCCTTGCTGTAGCCCGCCTTCGAGATGATGGCGTTCCACGTGGCGTGGACTTCTTCGCAGCGCATGCCCGGCTTGATCGCGTCGACGGTGGCGCTGATCGCGTCGTTGCAGACGTCCGCGAGCTTGATCAGCGCGGGTTTCGGTTTGCCGAGATGGACCGTGCGGCACAGCACGCTGTGGTAATGAAAGCGCGCCGCCGACAGCTCGAGACAAATGCCTCGATTGGACTGGATCGGCTCATCGGTCCAGGTCAGATGCGGTGCGGCGCTTTTCGGCTCCGGCATGACAAGCGGGACGAAGGCCGAGTAGTCGCCGCCGAAATCCTTGGTGCCGCGGATCATGGCCTCGTAGATCTTGGCGACCACGTCGCATTCACGCGCGCCGGGCACGATCTCGTCAAAGGCGGTTTGCGTCACCGCCTCCACGATCTTGCCAGCCTGTTTCATGTACTCGATCTCGCGCTCTGACTTGACGATGCGCACCCAATTGACCAAGAGATCGGCGTTGACCCACTTCGCGTTCGGCAGGCAGCGCTTGAGCTCCTCATAGGCGCGGGGCGTGAAGTAGAACGCGTCCATCTCGAGGCCGATGCGCTTCTTGTCCCAGCCTTTTTCCTTGATGATGTCGGCCATGTAGCTCGCGGCGTGACGCTCG
>JBGPGW010000174.1:0-7489 GCA_041484095.1 Alphaproteobacteria bacterium
CTTCAACGAGAATGGCGAAAGCGTGAGGAAGGCCTTGCTTCGAACGCCGGTCGATGGCGCAAAGCTGTCCTCAGGTTTCGGCCAGCGCCTGCACCCGATCCTGGGCTATACGACGATGCACCGCGGCGTCGATTTCGCGGCTTCCGAGGGCACGCCCGTCATGGCGGCCGGCAACGGCGCGATCGAATTCGCCGGACCGAACGCCGGATACGGCAACTACATCCGCATCAAACACACGAGTGTTTACGCAACGGCCTATGCGCATCTAAGCGGCTTCGCGAAGGGCATTCGCAAGGGGATCCAAGTCGCGCAAGGCCAGGTCATCGGCTATGTCGGCTCGACCGGCCTCTCGACGGGCCCGCATCTTCATTACGAAGTGCACTTCGGCGGCACGCAGATCAACCCGACAGCGGTCAAGATGCCGTCGGGCCGCAAACTCGAAGGTCAGGAACAGGCCCGCTTCCGCAGCCACGTGGCGCTGATCGAAGAGCAGCTCCACAACTTGCCCGAAGCCCAGCGCATCGCCAGCCGCTGACCGCCCGCGCCGCGGTCTCTCACGTCTTGCGAGCGACCCCCACGGCCGCCGTAGCCGCCACGCCGCAGCCCTAGATTTTTTGCGATCCCGGATAAGAAAGCCTCGGTTGTCGGCACACGGGCGCTTGCACACGATAGGGACCCATCGCCGGGGGACCAGCGCCATGATCACGCTCTACGACAATATGGATTCAGGCAACGGCTACAAAGTCAGACTGTTGCTTCATCTCCTCGATATCCCCTATCGCCGCGTCGAACTCGACATCGACCGAAGCGAGACGCGCACACCCGAGTTTCTCATCAAGAATCCGAACGGACGGATCCCGACTCTCGAGCTCGACGACGGCACATGCCTTCCGGAATCGAACGCGATTCTTTTCTACCTCGCCGACGGTACGCCCTATCTCCCGCAAGGCCGCCTGGCGCGCGCCCAGGTGCTGCAATGGATGTTCTTCGAACAATATTCCCACGAACCCTATGTCGCGACGCCGCGCTATATCATCAGGCATCTCGGACGCGACCATCCGCGCAACAAAGAGTTGCCCGAGCGGCTTGAACGCGGGCGGCAGGCATTGGGCGTGATGGAGAATCACGTGAAGGCGAGGCGATTCCTCGTGGGCGAGCGCGTCACGATCGCCGACATCGCCCTCTACGCCTACACGCATGTCGCGCATGAGGGCGACCACGATTTGAGGCCCTATCCGGCGGTCCGGGCATGGCTCGACCGCGTGGCGCAGCAGCCCGGCCACATCCCGCTGACGCGTGTCTAGGAGACGCACAAAGCGGCGGTTACGCGGCCTTGGCTTTGGCTTTCCTGCCGTTGATCATGAGGCCGTCCTTGCCCGCGCTGACGCTCACCGTCTCTCCGTCCTTGATCGCGCCGCTCAATATGGATTCGGCGAGCGGGTTCTGGAGCGCGCGTTGGATGACGCGTTTCAAGGGGCGGGCGCCGTAGACCGGATCGTAGCCAGCCTCCGCCAGCCAGGCGCGCGCGCGATCGTCTAAATCGAGCCCGATGTGCTTGTCCTCGAGGAGGGCTTCCAGCCGCTTCAGTTGAATGTCCACGATCCCCTTCATCTGGGCGCGCGTCAGGCGATGGAACAGCAAAATTTCGTCGAGCCGGTTGAGGAATTCCGGCCGGAACGCGGTCCGCACGGCCGCCATGACCTGACCCCGTACGGCTTCGGAGTCCTGATCCTCCGGCTGGTTGGCCAAAGCCTCGCTGCCGAGATTTGAGGTCAGGACGATGAGCGTGTTGCGGAAATCGACCGTGCGGCCCTGACCATCGGTCAACCGGCCGTCGTCGAGCACCTGCAGCAACACGTTGAAGACGTCCGGGTGGGCCTTTTCGACCTCGTCGAAAAGGATGACCTGATAGGGGCGCCGGCGCACGGCCTCCGTGAGAGCACCACCCTCCTCATAGCCGACATAGCCCGGCGGCGCGCCGATGAGCCGCGCGACCGCGTGCTTTTCCATGTATTCCGACATGTCGACGCGGAGCATCGCCTGCTCGTCATCGAAGAGGAACGCCGCGAGCGCCTTGCACAATTCGGTCTTGCCGACGCCGGTCGGGCCCAGGAACAGGAAGGAGCCGATCGGCCGGTGGGGGTCCTGCAGTCCGGCGCGCGCGCGGCGCACCGCGTTGCTTACCGCGACGACCGCTTCCTCCTGGCCGATGATTCGGCCTTTGAGGCTTTCTTCCATGCGAAGGAGCTTGTCGCGCTCGCCTTCGAGCATTCGCGCGACCGGCACGCCTGTCCAGCGCGAGACGATGGCGGCGATGCCTTCGCTCGTCACTTCCTCGTTCAGCATGCGAGCACCGTGGTCGCCTTCGGATGCGCCCACTTTGCGCTCGAGCGCGGGGATGAGCCCGTATTTGAGTTCGCCCGCGCGCGCGAGATCGCCCTTGCGTTGTGCGATTTCGAGCTCACCGCGCAAATGGTCGAGCTGCTCCTTGAGCTTCTGCGTATCGGACAGCTTCTCCTTCTCCAAGCGCCAGACTGTGGTCAGCTCGGCGGATTTCCCTTCGAGATCCTTGAGCTCGACCTCGAGTTTACCGAGGCGATCGCGCGAGGCCGCGTCACTCTCCTTCTTCAGCGCCTCCCGCTCGATCTTGAGTTGGATGATGCGCCGATCGAGCTCATCGATCGCCTCCGGCTTCGAATCGACTTCCATGCGCAGCCGGCTTGCCGCTTCGTCCATAAGGTCGATCGCCTTGTCCGGCAGGAAGCGGTCCGTGATGTAGCGGTTGGACAGCGTCGCCGCCGCGACGATGGCGCCGTCGGTGATCCGCACGCCGTGGTGAAGCTCGTATTTCTCCTTGAGCCCGCGCAGAATCGAGATCGTGTCAGCCACGTTCGGCTCCGACACGAAGACGGACTGGAAGCGCCGGGCCAGCGCCGCGTCTTGTTCGATGTGTTTGCGGTATTCGTCGAGCGTCGTGGCGCCCACGCAGTGCAACTCGCCGCGGGCAAGCGCGGGCTTCAGCATGTTGGACGCGTCCATGGCCCCTTCGGCCTTGCCCGCGCCGACAAGCGTGTGGAGCTCGTCGATGAACAGCACGATCTCCCCGGCGGCATGCCCGATCTCGTTCAGGACCGCCTTCAGCCGTTCCTCGAACTCGCCGCGGAACTTCGCACCGGCGATGAGCGCGCCGAGGTCGAGCGCCATCAGGCGCTTGTCGCGGAGGCGTTCCGGCACGTCTCCGTTCACGATGCGCTGCGCCAGTCCTTCGACGATCGCCGTCTTGCCGACGCCCGGCTCGCCGATCAGCACGGGGTTGTTCTTCGTGCGCCGGGAGAGAACCTGGATCGTGCGCCGGATCTCCTCGTCGCGGCCGATGACCGGATCGAGCTTGCCCTGCCGCGCGCTTTCCGTGAGGTCGCGCGCGTATTTCTCGAGTGCCTCGTAGCTGTCTTCTGCCGATGCGCTGTCGGCCTTGCGGCCTTTGCGCATCGCCTCGATCGCGCCGGCAATGGCGTCCGTCTTGACCCCCGCGGCCGCGAGTGCCGCGGCGGCGTCCGTCCCCGGGACGGAAGCAAGAGCGTGAAGAAGGCGTTCCGCCGCGACAAAGCTGTCACCGGCCTTCTCGGCCAATTGCTCGGCGCTCGCGAAAACGCGGGCGATTTCCGGCGTCGGGTAGACTTGTCCCGCCCCGCTGCCTTCGACCTTGGGAAGCTTCGCCAGCGCCGCCTCGGTCTCTCGAAGCGCATGCGACGGATCGCCGCCACCGGCGCGGATCAGTTTTGCCGCCAACCCCTCGGAATCGTCCAACAGGACTTTCAGAAGGTGTTCCGGCGTCAGGCGCTGGTGGCCGCTGCGAAGTGCCAGGCCTTGGGCCGCCTGGAGGAATCCCCGCGAGCGTTCGGTGAAGGTCTCGAAGTCCATCGTCACAACTCCGTTTGCTGTCCTGTGTCCCCCTCGATGAGGCGGGTGACAAACGTGGACCCGTCATGCGGCATCCATCGCTCAATATGGGCATGGCCGTGACCGCCGCAAGATGGACGGCCGCGGTGGGCGGCATCATCTGGCCGCAGGGATCACCGGAATTATGGCGATCGATTCGTCAAAAGGAGGTTTAGATACCGAGCCTTACGGGACCCGAATCGCCGTCTTCAGGGTCGAAACGCCATCGGCCGAGAAGACGCCGCAGAGCCAGGGCATGGCCGAGGCCCGGCTTGGCGTCCGGGCCGCCGACTTCCAGCTGCGGGGAGAGAACCCCAAACAGCGTCGAGCCGACAGCGCGCGGCATTGCGCGCGCACCGGCGCAGATGGACGCGCCCGGTCCCGCCATAGGGATCGCAGCACATCGCTTCCGATCGGAGCGAAAACGATAACTCAGGTCGTCGAGGGCTGCTCGATATCCTCGGATTCGGCCGAATCGGGGCCCTGATCGGAACCCTCATGCGGACGATTCTCGGACATGACATTGCCGTCGAAAGGACGGCCGCCGCCGCGAAGCGCCATGGCCTCATTCGATGCGGCGATGATGCGGAAGTAGTGTTCCGCATGCTGCATCATGTTTTCGGCCATCACGCGATCCCCTGACCCCTGAGCATCACGGGCCAACGCCAAGTACCGCTCATACACTTGGTAGGCGTTGCCGCGAATTCGTCCCCCTGGACCGTTACTGTCGAACGTTTGCGTACGGGGCGACGTTATGTGTCGCTTGCCGCCGCCACCGCTACCGCTTCCACCGCTACCGCTTCCACCGCTTCCGCCGCCGCCATTGCCGCCGCGGCCGCGTAAGCGCCTATGATTGGAGCCTTGTCTCATCACTGTGTCACTTTGATTGTATGGGCGCTGCGCATTCAGAACGCATTGTCCCGCTTTGGCACACCGTGCCATCCACTGACGGAACACATGACGTGTGCGATCTGTTCGAGTTTTGTTGTGAGCAATCCGCGCTGAAGCGCAATAGCACTCTTAGCAAAAACTCTTCCTCCTCGCCAGTACTTTTGATGCCTGTCAGAGCGATAAGCATTAACGAAAGGTAAAGCGGCGCGTCATGATCAGGCCTCGCTCGATGCCCCCGAGGTCGCACCGCACGCCGTCGAGAGCGAGCCCGGCCTCACCAAGCAGCGCGCTCACCATGCCGCGCATGCCTGCCCCCACTTCGAGCACGGCAAACCCATCCCTGCCCAAGAGGCGTGCGATGTCCGTGCCGAGACATCGATAGGCATCAAGACCGTCGTGGCCGCCTGCGAGTGCCAAGCGCGGCTCATACCCCATTACTTCCGGTGCGAGCGCGTCGATCGCACCATCCGCGACGTAAGGAGGATTGGCGACGACGATGTCGAAGCAACCTGATAGCGCCGTTCCCCAATCCGCGGCCACGAACGACGCCCGGTGAGAAAGGCCGAGCGACGCGGCGTTGGCCGAAGCGACACGGCACGCCGCGATCGAACGGTCGACACCGATGCCATGGGCGCATGGTAGCTCTGTCAGCAATGCAAGCAAGAGACAACCCGTTCCGGTTCCGAGGTCGAGAATGCGAAGCGGTGCCTTCCGATCGGCCTGTCTCTCAAGCACGGCTTCGACGATCGTCTCGCTGTCGGGTCGGGGGTCGAGGACGTCCGCCGTCACCCTGAAGGGTAGACTCCAGAACTCCTTCCGCCCCAAAAGCCGCGACACGGGCTCGCGCGCAGCGCGGCGCCCTGTCAAATGCGCGACGGCTTCCTGCTCTGCGTCGCTGAGAATCCGCTGGCGGTCCGAGAGCACCGAGTCCGCCGGCACCCCCATGGCGTGAGCGACGAGGAGCCGGGCATCGAGCCTCGGCGTCGCAACGCCGGCCTCTTCAAGGCACCGCGTCACCGCGGCGAACGATTCAGCGACGTTCGATGCCCCGCTCATTCCAGCTCCGCGAGGCGCTCGGCCTGGTCGCTGGTGACGAGGGCGTCGATCAGCTCGTCGAGCGCCTCCCCGGACAGCACCTTCTCGATCTTGTGGAGAGTGAGGTTGATGCGATGATCGGTGACGCGGCCCTGAGGATAATTATACGTCCGGATCCGTTCGGAGCGATCGCCGGTGCCGATCTGACTCTTGCGCGTGGCCGCCCGCTCGGCATCGATCGCGGCGCGCTGATGCTCGTACAACCTCGCGCGCAACACCTTGAGCGCCTTCGCCTTGTTCTTGTGCTGCGACTTCTCATCCTGCTGCTGCACGACGAGGCCGGTCGGAATGTGCGTGATCCGGACCGCGCTGTCGGTCGTATTGACGCTCTGCCCGCCCGGGCCGGATGAACGGAACACGTCGATGCGCAGGTCCTTCTCGGCGATCTGAATATCGACATCCTCCGGCTCGGGCAGGACCGCGACCGTCGCCGCCGAGGTGTGAATCCGACCGCTGGCCTCGGTCGCCGGCACGCGCTGCACACGGTGCACGCCTGATTCGAATTTGAGGCGCGCGAACACGTTACGGCCGGTCACGGCGGCGATCACCTCCTTGTAGCCGCCGATGCCGATTTCGCTCAGACTGATCAGCTCGAACCGCCAGCCGTGAATCTCGGAATAGCGCTCGTACATGCGGCACAGATCCGCCGCGAACAGCGCCGCTTCGTCACCACCCGTGCCGGCCCGAATTTCGAGGATGGCGCTGCGTTCATCCGCCGTGTCCTTGGGCAGGAGCATCATCGTCACTTCGCGCTCCAGCGTCGGAATCGTGCCCTTCAGCGCGTAGTATTCCTCGGCTGCGAGATCCTTCATGTCCTGATCGCTCGACGGATCGTTCATGAGCTTGTCGAGATCGGCGAGGTCTTTGGACGCCTTCTCGAGAAGGCGGATGCGTTCGACGACGGGCGTGAGATCGGCATACTCCTTCGAGAGACGGACGAAGGATTGAGTCCCGCCCGTGCCCGGCTCCGACATGGCATGCACGAGCTCCTCGTAACGAGTCACCACGCGCCTCAGCTTCGTCTGTATATCGAGCATATGTTCAATGTCGTTCCGGACGCGCGCTCAGCGGTAGCGAGCGAGGTTGCCCTTGAGTGCCGAAAGCGGGACCTGGTTCTGTTCGCCGGAATCAAGATCGCGCACCGTGGCGACGTCGCGGGCAAGCTCGTCATCGCCGAGCAGGACGGCGACGCGGGCATTGAGCTTGCTTGCCCGCTTGAGGCGCTTTGCGAGCGCCCCTCGATAGCCGAGCTCAACGCAGAAGCCGTCGCGGCGTAAGCAATCCGCCAAGACCAGCGCCCGCTGTTCCGCGACTTGGCCGATCGGGACCAGCGCCACTGGCCGCACGGGCGTGGGTGCCGATTCCAGCAGCATCGCAAGGCGTTCGATTCCCGCGGCCCAGCCGATGCCCGCGACGCGCGGCCCCCCCATGGTCTCCGTCAGCCCGTCGTAGCGCCCGCCGGCAAGCACGGCGCCCTGGGACCCCAGCGCAGTGGTCGTGAATTCGAAGGCCGTGTGACAGTAGTAGTCGAGGCCCCGAACAAGCCGCGGATTGATCGTGTAAC
>JBGPGW010000175.1:0-7485 GCA_041484095.1 Alphaproteobacteria bacterium
CTGTCCTTTGCCCCGGCGCAGCGGAAGCATGGGGGCGAGGGGGCCATCTATATTTTGCTGCGCCGCCGCCGGACTCAGACACCGGCATCGCGGTCATAGGAAGGAATCGACGTCGTGACTCCCTTCGGCAAGAGAATGCGCGAGCTGCGCGCGGCGCGACGGATGACGCTGAAGCAGATGGCCGCGGCACTGCACGTGACGCCCGCCTATTTATCGGCGCTCGAGAATGGGCATCGCGGAAAACCGACAAAGGGTTTGGTGCATCAGGTGGCGTCGGTGTTGGGCATCATCTGGGATGATGCGGAGGAGCTGGCGCGTCTGGCGCGGCTGTCGAACCCGCGCCCGCGCGTCGATACGGCCGGACTCAGCCCTAAGGCGACGGAAGCCGCCAATCGCCTGTCCGCGCAGGTCGCGCGCCTGTCCGAAGACGAACTCGACCGGATGCTCGAGATTCTACGATCGCCGGATGTGATTTCAGATCGCGCGAAGGCTCCGGCGAAGCCCAATAAGGCCTGAATCGTCGGGCAGGGCCTCTAAAGGATGAACCGGCTGAGGTCGGTGTCCTTCGCGAGGCGGCCGACCTTCTCGTCGACGTAGGCGGCATCGATCGTGGCGGTCGTGCCGGCTTTGTCGGAGGCGGTAAAGCTGATGTCCTCGAGCAAATGCTCGAGGACGGTGTGAAGGCGGCGTGCGCCGATATTCTCGACCGACTCGTTGATCTCCGCGGCCAGCGTGGCGATGCGCTCGATGGCGCCATCCGCGAAGACAAGCGTCACCTGTTCCGTCTTCAAGAGCTCGGTGTATTGCCTGATGAGGTTGTTCTCGGGTTCGGTCAGGATCCGGACGAAATCATCGCGTCCAAGCGCCTTGAGCTCGACACGGATCGGCAGCCGCCCCTGCAATTCAGGCAGGAGGTCCGACGGCCTCGCCAGATGAAATGCGCCGGATGCAATGAACAACACATGATCGGTTTTCACCGGACCGTGCTTGGTCGCCACGGACGTGCCCTCGATGAGCGGTAATAGATCGCGCTGGACGCCCTCGCGGCTGACATCGGCGCCGACGCGCTCGGCGCGCGCGCAGATCTTGTCGATCTCGTCGAGGAACACGATTCCGTTCTGCTCGACCAAATGAATGGCTTCCTGAACGATCTTGTCGTCGTCGAGCAGCTTGTCGCCCTCTTGCGTGATCAGCACGGCATAGGACTCGCTGACCGTCATGCGCTTCGGCTTGGTCCGCCCGCCGAATGCCTTGCCGAAGATCTCGTTGAGATTGAGCATGCCCATTTGCGCTCCCGGCATGCCGGGAACCTCGAACGTGGGCAACGCGCCCGACGCGCCGTCGGATACCTGTATTTCGATCTCGCGGTCGTTCAGCGCGCCCTCGCGCAGCATCTTCCGGAATTTTTGCCGAGTCTCGGCGGAAGCACCGTCGCCCACGAGCGCGTCGAGCACGCGCTCTTCCGCGGCGAGCTCCGCTTTCGCAACCACGGCCTTGCGCAGACGCTGGCGGGTCATGCCGATCGCGATCTCGACGAGATCGCGGATGATCTGCTCGACGTCGCGGCCGACATAGCCGATCTCGGTGAATTTGGTGGCCTCGATCTTGAGGAAGGGTGCCTGAGCCAA
The DNA here is from genome assembly GCA_041484095.1 of Alphaproteobacteria bacterium. Taxonomy (GTDB): domain Bacteria; phylum Pseudomonadota; class Alphaproteobacteria; order CADEGL01; family CADEGL01; genus JBGPGW01. The sequence goes on from JBGPGW010000175.1 coordinate 1,629, forward strand.
ACGGGCGAGGCGCCGTGCGATCTCGGTTTTGCCGACACCGGTCGGCCCGATCATCAGGATGTTCTTGGGCAGCACCTCCTCGCGCAGGCTCTCGGGAAGCTGGAGGCGCCGCCACCGGTTGCGAAGCGCGACCGCCACCGCGCGCTTCGCATCGCCCTGGCCAACGATGAAGCGGTCCAGCTCCGAGACGATCTCGCGCGGACTGAAGTCGCTCATAGGGACTCGATGACAATATTCGTGTTGGTAAAGACGCAGATGCCCGCCGCGATCCCCAGGGCCTTGCGGGCGATGGCCTCCGCGTCGAAGTCCGGAAGATCGATGAGCGCCCGCGCCGCAGCGAGCGCATAGGGGCCGCCGGAGCCAATTCCGATCAACCCGTCTTCCGGTTCGAGAACGTCGCCCGTGCCGCTCATGACGAGCGAGGTCGCCCGATCCGCGACGGCCATCAGGGCCTCGAGCCGGCGGAGGTAACGATCGGTCCGCCAGTCCTTGGCGAGCTCGACGCAGGCCCGCACGAGCTGGCCCGGGTGTTTCTCGAGCTTGGACTCGAGGCGTTCGAACAGGGTCAGCGCGTCGGCCGTGGCGCCCGCGAATCCGGCAATGACGCGGCCGTCCGAAAGGCGGCGGACCTTCCGGGCGTTCGATTTGAGGATCGTGTTGCCGAGGCTGACCTGGCCGTCGGCGGCGATGACGACGCTGACACCCTTGCGCACCGCCAAAACGGTGGTTCCGTGCCACAGGTCCTGGGAGGATTTGTCCATGACGTCTCGATATGGAGGCTCCGGGCGGCCGCGTCAACCGCCGGGGGCTGGCGCAGGCATGGTCGCCCTGTTACAACGCAGGCCTCGGCGGCCTGCCCGCCGGATGCGGAGATTGAGCCATGCGACAGGCCACGGTCGAGCGCATGACGCGCGAGACACAAGTCAAAGCGACTGTGAATTTGGATGGGACCGGCGCCGCGCGGATCGCGACGGGGATCGGCTTCCTCGATCACATGCTTGAACAGCTCGCACGCCACAGCTTGATCGATATCACGCTTGAGGCGAAGGGCGATCTGCACATCGACTTCCACCATACCACCGAGGATACCGGCATCGTGATCGGGCAGGCCGTGGCCAAAGCCCTCGGCGATCGCCGCGGCATCCGGCGTTACGGCGAAGCGTCCATTCCGATGGACGAGACGCTGTCGCGGGTGGCCCTCGATGCGTCGAACCGGGCCTATCTGGTCTGGAAGGTCAATTTGGGCCGGCCTAAATTGGGAGAGATGGACACGGAACTGTTCAAGGAGTGGTTCCAGGCCTTTGCGCAAAACGCGGGACTGACCCTTCACGTCGAGAATCTATACGGCGAGAACAACCATCACATCGTCGAGTCCTGCTACAAAGGCCTCGCGCGGGCCTTGAGGCAGGCCGTCGAGATCGATCCGCGCCAGACAGGAGCGGTTCCCTCGACCAAAGGAACGCTCGGCACGTCGCTATAGGCAGCGGCAGGACCATGAAGACGTATACCGTTCATCGGCACCGCGCCGGCAGCGAAGCGCCGGATGCGGAGCGCCCCTTGCCTTGGCAGCAGAGCTTGGTCCGCCGCGTTCGCCGATTGCTTCGCGGCGAACCCGAGGAGATCGTCCTCGTGAAGGAGGGGATATGCTGGCCTGCCGCCGTGTTCACGATCGTGTGGGCGGTTTGGCACCGCCTGTGGGCTTTTGCGATCTGTCTTCTCGCTGTCGGTGCAGCGCTAGGCGTCGTCATCGCGTCACTCGAGCCTGACCCCGCCCGCGACGCGGCACTGGCGATAAGTGCCCTGGTCTTGGTCGGGAGTTTCGCCAACGATGCGCGCCGCCGCGCGCTTGCGGCGCGAGGTTACGAATTCGTCGGGGTCGTTTTGGGACGCAGCGCGGATGGAGCGCAGCTGCGCTATCTCACCGACGGGGGTGGTGCGATGGAGGAGGCCCGCTCGTGACGACCGTCGCGATCATCGACTACGGCTCGGGCAACTTGCGGTCCGCCGCAAAGGCGTTTGAGCGCGCGGCGGCGGAACGCGGCCTCAAGGAACACATCGTCGTCACCGCTCGATCGGCCGACGTCCGTGCGGCCGATCGGATCGTTCTTCCCGGCGTCGGCGCCTTCGCGGATTGCATGCGGGGTCTTTCGGGCCTTCCCGGGATGATCGAGGCGCTGCAAGATGCCGTGATCGACCGCGGCCGGCCGATGATCGGCATCTGCGTCGGCATGCAGCTCTTGGCCGAGCGCGGCCTCGAGCACGGAACGCACCAGGGGCTCGGCTGGATCAAAGGCGACGTCGTCCTGATCGAGCCCAAAGACGAGCGGTTGCGCGTGCCGAATATGGGTTGGAACGAACTCGATCTTTGCACTCCAGTGCATCCGGTATTTGAAGGCGTGGGGCAGGGCGCCCATGTCTATTTCGTGCACAGCTACGGCTTTTCGTGCCGCGATCCCGCCGACGTGCTCGCCGTGGTCGAGTATGGCGGACGGCTGGTCGCGGCGATCGGCCGGGACAATATCGTCGGCACGCAGTTCCATCCCGAGAAAAGCCAGGAAGCTGGATTGCGGCTCATCGCCAACTTTCTAGCCTGGAGTCCCTGACGGCATGGTCGAAACAAGCGTTCGCATCTCGGTCGAGCCCGCGACGGAGTTCAAGGGCCCGGACCTCTATGATCTCTGTGATGCGACGGAAGCCGCGATCATCGACGGCGGCGGATTCGGCTGGGTTCGACCGCCGCCGCGAAAGGCACTTGAAGCCTATTACCGCGGCGTCCTGGTGGTGCCGGAGCGGACGCTGTTTCTGGGGCGCCTGGACGCCGTCGTGTGCGCCTCGGCACAGCTCGTCCGTCCGCCGCCCAACAACGAGGCGCAAGCGTTCGCCGCAAATCTCATGCACTCGTTCGTGGCACCCTGGGCGCGGGGCCATGGGCTTGCGCGCGAACTGACGCTCGCGGTCGAAAGCTACGCCCGACGCGAAGGATTCAAAGTCCTGCGCCTTGACGTTCGCGAGACACAGTCGGCGGCCATCAAGCTGTACGAGTCGCTGCGCTACGTGCACTGGGGAACCAGCCCCAAATACGCGCTTGTCGAGGGGAAAATGATCGCCGGCCATTACTACTACAAAGAACTCAAATAGATCCGGTTCCGTGATTCTCTTTCCCGCCATCGACCTCAAGGACGGCGTCTGCGTGCGGTTGCGTCAAGGCGCAATCGATCAGGCCACGGTCTACAATACCGACCCGGCCGCTCAGGCCCGCACCTTCGCTGCGGCCGGCTGCCGGTGGCTGCATGTCGTGGACCTCGACGGGGCGTTCGCGGGCGCGCCACGCAACGCGAAGGCCGTCGAAGCGATCCTCGGTGCGGTCGACGTGCCCGTGCAGCTCGGCGGTGGAATCCGCGACTTGGCGCGTATCGAGGCATGGCTGCGCGCGGGCGTCCGGCGTGTGGTGCTGGGCACGGCGGCGGCCGAGAACATGGATCTGGTGCGGCGCGCGACCGCGCAGTTTCCCGGTCGGATTGCCGGCGGAATCGATGCGCGCGGCGGCCTTGTGGCGGTCGAAGGCTGGGTGCGGGCGACCGGCATCACGGCCCGGGACCTCGCCTTGCGCCTGGCGGACGCCGGCATCGCCGCGATCATCTACACGGACATCGAAAGGGACGGGGTCCTGGGTGGGCCCAATGTCGCGGCGACCGTGGCGCTCGCCGAAGGTCTGCCGGTGCCCGTGATCGCGTCCGGCGGCGTGTCGACGCTTGACGATCTGAAGGCGCTCAAGGCAGAGGCCAATCGCGGCATCGCCGGTGCGATCATCGGCCGGGCGCTCTATGACGGCCGGATCGACCTCAAGGCTGCCCTCGCCATCGCAGATGAAGGCGGCGCATGACTCTCAAGGTCCGCCTCATCCCTTGTCTCGACGTCAAGGATGGCCGCGTCGTCAAAGGCGTCCGCTTCGTCGACCTCAAGGACGCGGGCGATCCTGTCGAACAGGCCCGCATCTACGATGCCGAGGGCGCGGACGAGCTGTGCTTCCTCGACATCACGGCGAGCCACGAGAAGCGCAATATTCTTCTCGACGTGGTGCGCGCGACGGCCGAACGATGCTTCATGCCATTGACCGTCGGCGGCGGCGTGCGCGAGCTCGAAGATATCCGCACATTGCTCCTCGCAGGCGCGGACAAAGTGTCGATCAACACAGCCGCAGTGCACCGGCCTGAATTCGTGCGCGAAGCAGCGGAGAAATTCGGGACCCAATGCATCGTCGTGGCGATCGACGCGAAGCGCGCGGCGCCCGATCGCTTCGAGGTCTTCACCCATGGCGGGCGCAACGCGACCGGTATCGACGCGGTCGCGTGGGCACGGCGGATGACCGAGGCGGGCGCCGGCGAGCTTCTCGTGACGTCCATGGATCGCGACGGGACCAAACAAGGCTTCGACGTACCGCTCACGCGCGCCATCGCGGACGCAGTGCGCGTGCCGGTCATCGCCTCGGGCGGGGTGGGCACGCTCGACCACCTCGTCGAAGGCGTGGTCGAGGGGCATGCTTCGGCGGTTCTGGCCGCGTCGATCTTTCACTTCGGGACGTTCTCGATCGCCGATGCCAAGCGGCATATGGCGGCGGCTGGCCTCGCCATGCGTCCGATCAAGTCGGCCCGATCGTAACTCGGGTATGATTTCTTTTTTGGCTCACGGAAAGCGGAGGACGCCCATGGCCGCGGCATCGAAAACCCACGTCCTGGAAAGAGTTTACAAGACAATCGACAGCCGGCGCGATGAGGATACGCGCAAATCCTACACCGCACTTCTGCTGACCGAGGGAACCGGCTCCATCGCGAAAAAGCTGATGGAGGAATCGACCGAGGCCATCATCGAAGCAATCGGACGCGACCGGAATGGCCTCGTGCGCGAAAGCGCGGACGTGCTCTACCACCTGCTCGTGCTGTGGGCCGATGGGGGGGTGAAGCCGGCCGATGTCTGGCGCGAGATGGAGCGACGCGAGGGCGTCTCGGGCATTGCCGAGAAAAAGGCGCGTCCCAAGCGCCAAGCAAAGCGGTGAGGGAGGAGCGCATGGCCTACGACAAGAACAACATCTTCGCCCGGATTCTGCGCGGCGAAATTCCGTGCAAGAAGGTGTACGACGATCCGCACGTGCTCGCATTCCACGACATCAACCCGCAGGCGCCGACGCACGTCCTGGTGATTCCGAAGGGCGCCTATGTCTCGATGGATGATTTCGCGGGCAAGGCCTCGGATGCCGAGATTGCCGCGCTGTTCCGCGCGGTCGGCACGATCGCGCGCGAGCAGGGCGTGGCGGAGAGTGGGTATCGGCTGCTCTCGAATTGTGGGGTGGATGCGCACCAGGAAGTGCCGCACTTCCACGTCCATATTTTTGGGGGCAAGCCGCTCGGCCGAATGATCAAGCCGCCGAGCGATTAATCTCGGCGGTCTTTGCGACCGGGCAGGTGACGTCTCTCAATCGGATAAAACAGATCTGTGGTCCGAGAGATGAAAATCTCTCGGACCACAGTCGCAAACATTACGGCCTATTTTTCGGGGCGGGCGTCCTTCGTGGCGTCCGCAAGCGCATCGTTCGCATCGCTGTTCCCGGCGATATTCGAACTGTCCGGACGACCCGAGTCAAAGCCGTGAGAGCCATCGGCACCGTCTCCGCGGCCACCGCCGCCATTGCCGCCACCATTGCCGTTGCCGGACCCTGCGCCTTGGCCACCGCCGGAGCCGCCAGTTCCAGTACCACCGGAGCCAGAGCCGCCAGTTCCTGAGCCGCCAGTTCCTGAGCCGCCCGAGCCCGACCCACCGGAGCCCGAGCCACCGCCGGAGCCTGACCCGCCGGACCCTGAGC
>JBGPGW010000176.1:0-7483 GCA_041484095.1 Alphaproteobacteria bacterium
GAGACGCCGGCCTATGCCGGCATGAAGTGGGTCGGCGTCGCCTCGACCATCGCGCATCCCGGTCAGCCGCACATCGCCGGTCACGTCGTGGTCAACGATTACACGACGGGGATGCCGCTGGCCGTGATGGATGCGCGCTGGATCACGGGCGTGCGAACGGCGGCGATCTCCGCCGTGGCGGCAAAGCGCCTCGCGCGGAAGGACAGCGCCTCGATCGGCTTCGTTGCCTGCGGCGTGCAGGCGCGCGCGAATCTCGACGCGCTCAAGCCGCATTTTCCCTTGAAGCGCGCGCGCTGCTACAGCCGCCGGCGCGAGACGGCGGAGGCCTTCGCCACGGAAATCCGAAAGTGGGGTCTTGAGGCCGAAGCCGTCGCGACGGCCAAGGAAGCGATAGCGGGCATGGATATCGTCGTGACGAGCGTGCCGGTGGTGCCGAAGCCGGCGCCGACGCTGGATGCGGCCTGGCTGTCGCCGGGTTCATTCGCGGCCGCGGTCGATCTCGGTTACTCCTGGATCAGCGAGTCGCTCGGCGCGCTCGACCGGGTCGTGACCGATGATCTCGATCAGGCCGTGACGGAGAAGCTCACCTATCCCAAGCCCTATCACGGCGAGGTCGCCGGTCTCGTCGCAGGCACGACGGCCGGGCGCCAAACGGATAAGGAGCGGACCGCCCTCATCTTCGCCGGCATCGGGCTCGCCGATGTCGCGGTGGGTGCGGCCGTCTATGAGCGCGCGCGAGCCCAGGGGCTCGGCCGCCTGCTGCGACTCTAGGCCAGGAAGTGCGCCATGAAACTGGGACACGACATGCTGTTTCTCTCCGATGCCGATATCGCCGGCGTCGGCGTGAGGCCTGAGGTTCTCGCTCAATCGATCGACGAGATGCTGCGCGCGAAGGCGGCGGGTGCCGCGGTGACGAAGCCCAAGCTCGGCATCTATCCGAAGCCGGGCACGTTCTTCCAGGCCATGGCCGGCGTGCTGGCGGATCCGCCCTACGCGGCCGTGAAATGGACGGGAGTCGTCCATGACAACGACAAGCGCGGCTTGCCGCATGTGAGCCCGCTGATCCTGCTCAACGACCGCGCGACCGGCCTGCCGCTCGCGCTCCTCGATGGGAAATGGATCACGACGCACCGCACCGCGGCTCTCACGGCCGTGGGCGCGAAGTATCTCGCGCGCAAGGACAGCGAATCGATGGGCTTCATCGCCTGCGGCGTTCAGGCGCGCAGCCATCTCGCCGCCTTCCGCGCGAGTTTCCCGATCAAGCGCGTTGTCGCCTATAGCCGCCGGCGCGCGACGGCCGATGCCTTCGCGGCCGAGGTCCGCCGCGACGGCTTTGCGGTCGAAGTGGTCGAGGATCCCCGCCGCGCGGTCGAAGGGCTCGACATCGTCATCTCGAGCGTGCCGGAATCGCCCGGCCTGAAGCCATTCCTCGATCCCGCCTGGCTGTCGCCCGGCACCTATGCCGGAATCATCGATGTGGGGCGGTGCTGGACGTTGGGCGATCGGCAGGTGTTCGACATCGTGGCAACGGACGACCACGAGCAGAGCGCCACGATGGTGAAATCAGGCCGGCTCAAATACACGCGCCGCTTCGAGGCGGACCTCTCGGATTTGGCCTCGAAGAAGCATCCCGGCCGCACGACGGCTGCTCAACGGACGGCGCTCATCTTCTCCGGCCTTGCGCTGTCGGATGTCGCCGTTGCGGGCGCCATTTACGACACGGCGCGAAAGCGCGGCATCGGCACGGTCCTGCCGCTCTAGGGCGGCTCAGCGGTTGCGGCGGTTGCGCGGCGGGGCGCTTCGGCGGAGAGGGGCGAGACCCGTCCGGTTGCCCTCCGCATGCGAGATCGCCTGCGCGGTCTCGACGACGATGGGCGCCAGCTTTTTCTCGACCGTCTGCACCGTCCATCGCGATGTCGGCACGGCCATGTTGACCGCCGCGATCGGCTGCCGGCCGAAATCGAACACGGGTGCCGCGATCGAGATTTCGCCCGGGGAGTATTCCTCGACCGAGATCGCGAAGCCGCTCCGCCGGATCTTGGGCAGCATCTCCATGATCGCCGCGGTATCGGTCACGGTCTTGTCCGTGTAGGCCGCCCGGTCCGAGCGTTCGATCACATCGCGCGCCTTATCCTCCGGCAGGAAGGCCAGCATGGCGCGACCCGGCGCCAAGCAATAGGCGGGCAGCCATGTGCCCAAGACGACGTCGAACGTGATCTGATGGCGTCCCGGCACGCGTGCGACGTACACGACCTCGGTGCCGTCGAGCTCCGTCAGGTTGACGGTCTCCTCCGCGCGCCTGTTCGCCTCGAGCAGGTAGGGCGTCGCGCGCTCGACGAGCGAGTCCGTCCGAAGATAGGTGAAGCCGAGCTCGAGCACCTTCGGCGCGAGCCGGTAGTGCTTGGTCTTGGGGTCCTTCTTGAGGTAACCGAGCTCATGAAGCGTATGGGTGAAGCGTTGCGCCGCGCTCTTGTCGAGCCCCGTCGCCGCCGCGATCTCGGTGAGGCGGAGGCTCCGATGCGTGTCGTCGAAGGCCTGGAAGACGCGGAGGCCTTTTTCGAGCGAGCCGACGAATAACGGCGATTCGCGGCCCTGACGGGGCCGACTCTCGGCGCGGTCATTGAGAACAACGGGACTGTCGACGCGCATGGGGCTCCGTTTCTAGGTTGTTTGACTCGATTTGGGATCGCGTGTTTCTATTAAATTATAATATCGCGTATTGCCATACAATACGTGACATCAGCCGTCGTGCGTCATGATCCCGCACGCGGTGACCCGAGGGGGAAGCGATGCCGCAGTTCATCACCGTCGAGCGCACTGGCGTGGTCGACGTCATCACGCTCAACCGTCCGGAGAAGCTCAACGCCTGGCACAAGCCCATGCGCGATGAGCTCAAGGCCGCGTTCCGATCGGCCGCGGAAAGCGATGCCGTCCGCGCCCTCGACATCACGGGTGCGGGCGATCGCGCGTTCTCGGCGGGGCAAGATCTCGAGGAGACGCAGAAATTCCTCTCGGGCGAGCAGGGTGCGGCGTGGCTCGACGAATGGCGCGTGTTCTATGAAACCATTCGCGGAATCGAGAAGCCGATCGTCGCGGCGCTGAACGGTGTTGCGGCCGGATCGGCCTTTCAAGTAACGCTTCTTTGCGACATGCGCGTGGGACACGCGGGCGTCCGCATGGGCCAGCCGGAGATCAACTCCGGCATCCCGTCGGTCATGGGCCCGTGGATGATGGTGGAGCGCCTGGGCCTTTCGCGCGCGGTCGAGCTCACCCTCATGGGTCGGATGATGAACGCCGATGAATGCCACCGCATCGGCATCCTCCATCGCCTGGTGCCTCAGGCCGAGGTGCTGCCGAGGTCGTTGGCGCTCGCCCGCGAGCTCGCGGCGAAGCCGTCGATCGCCATGCGCCTCAACAAGCGGCGCTTCCGCGAGGTGACGGAGCCCGCCTTCCGTGCGGCATGCGAGGCCGGCAAACGCATCCAGGGCCAGGCCTATGCCTCGGGCGAGCCGCAGCGCTATATGGCTAAGTTCTTCGAGGAGCGGCGGAAAAAGCGGGCCTGAGCCCGACCTCACCTGCCGAGCGGCGCTGTAGCGCTCTCGAAAATCCCCTGAGATAATGGCCTGACCAGGGCGGACCGTCGCGCGCCCGTCCTCCTCGATGAAGGAGGCTGGGGCACGGCTGGACCGGTGCCTAAACGCCGCATCGCCCGATCAAACAACAGGGGAGTTTGGACATGGCGGACAGAAAAATCGCGACGATCGGTCGTCGCACGGTGATCAAGGGCGCGGGGGCGGGTGCCGCCGCACTTGCATTCCCAACGGTGTTGGTGCCGCGCAAGACGCGCGCGGCCCAGCGGCTCGTCGCGCGCAATCCCGGCGGTCCGTTCGAGAAGGCGTTCGGCGAGGCCTATGACAAGCCGTTCCAGGCGGCGACGGGCATCGAGATCGTCAACGTCACGGGCCAGCACGAGCCCATCGCCATGATCAAGGGCATGGTCGACACCAAGACCTACACCTGGGACCTGACGATCCTCAGCAACTACACGCACAACGTGCTCGCCGAGGCCGGCTATCTCGAGCCGCTGAACTTGGACAGCGACCCGATCATCCAGGAAATCCCGAAGCATTTCCGCTCGCCTTACATCATCGGCAACTATGTCTGGTCGACGGTGCTGGCCTACAGGACCGACGTCTATCCCGCGAAAGCCAAGGCGCCGACGGGCGGCTGGAAGGATCTCTGGGACGTGAAGGGCATCCCCGGCCGGCGCGGCATGCGCAAATACCCCGTCGACACGATCGAGCCGGCCCTGCTGGCCGACGGCGTGACGGCCGACAAGCTCTATCCACTCGACATGGATCGGGCCTTCAAGAGCCTCGACAAGATCAAGAAGGACGTGACCGTGTGGTGGTCGGGCGGGGCGCAGAGCTCGCAGCTCCTGAAGTCGGGCGAACTCGACATGTGCGTCGCCTGGAACGGCCGGGCACAGACCGTGATGGACGAGGGCGCGCCGGTGAACATCTCCTGGAATCAGGCGCTGTGGTCGTTCGACGGCTGGTCCATCCCCAAGGGCAGTCCCACGGCGGATCTGGCGCGGAAGTTCATCCGCTTCGTCTCGGAGGCGAAGAACCAGGTGGGCTTCACGCCTTACGTCGCCTACGGGCCAACGAACCAGAACGCGGCGAAGCTGATCGACCCGAAGCGGTTGCGCGAGCTGCCGACGAACCCGGATTATTTCAAGACCATGGTTCCGAACGATGCGGTGCAGTGGTCGAAGGTCCAGGAAAAGGCCCTCGAGCGCTTCAACACATGGCTCATCAGCTAGGCGCATTGGGCGTTCATTGAATGGGCGTTCATTGAAGAGGAGGGGTAATCCCCCGCTACGGGCTTTGGGGCACGCCTGCGGTGTGCCCCAAAGCTCAGCTCGGCGGGAGAGCGGTTTGTATTGCGGATCAATACCGATTGCCGCGGGGGGGCCTGTACGAATTGCCTGTGGGCTCTGGATACGGGTAATATTCGAAACTAAGATCGGACAGGGCGCGCCACCCCTGGGGTGAAGGCGCGGTCACGATCGTTGGGGCGACCGGTGTCGCTCGCAAAGCACGACAACATTGAGGAGGTCGTCTGATGGGTATCAAGTCGACGGTTGGCCGTCGTTCCGTATTGAAGACCGCGAGCATCGGCGCTGCCGCGCTGGCATTCCCGACCGTGCTCGTGTCGCGCAAGGCACGGGCGGCCGTGACCATCACCATGCGCGATCCCGGCGGTCCGTTCGAGAAGGCGTTCGGCGAGGGCCTCTACAAGCCCTTCAATGAAAAGTACAAGGGCCAGTGCGAAGTCGTCGGCGTCGCCGGCAAGCACGAGCCGACCGCGCAGATCAAGGCGATGGTCGACACCAAGTCCTATGAGTGGAACGGCGCGCTGCTGAGCCTTGCCGCCCACAACACGTTGCTGGAGGCCGGCGCTCTTGAGACATTGGACCTCAAGGGGACCGCGTATGACGAGATTCGGCCGGAATACAAGACGCCGACATTCTCGGGCAACGACGTCTACTGTGCGCTGATCGCGTACCGCACCGACAAGATCAAGAAGCCGCCAAAATCTTGGGCCGATTTCTGGAACGTCAAGGACTTCCCCGGTCGCCGCTCACTCCGCAAATATCCCTTCGACACGATCGAAGAGGCGCTGATGGCGGACGGCGTGCCGACCAACAAGGTCTATCCCTGCGACTTCAACCGGGCGTTCAAGAGCCTCGACAAGATCAAGAAAGATGTCGTGGTGTGGTGGGACCAGGGCGCGCAGACCTCGCAGATGCTCAAGACGGGCGAAGTCGATATGCTGCCGACCTGGAATGCTCGCGCTCAGGTCGTGATTGACGAAGGGGCTCCGGTCGCGCTCGAGTGGAACCAGAATGTCGCCGGCGTCGAGGGCTGGTGCATCATCAAGGGTACGCCACACGGCGAATGGGTGCGGAAGTTCATCGCCTTCGCGGCCGAAGCCAAGAATCAGGCCGAATGGGTGAAATACCTGACCTATGGCCCGACCAATCCGAACTCCTTCAAATTCATCGCCCCGGAACGGGCCAAGCTCGTCGGCACCAATCCCGAATACGCGCAGAAGGCGGTGTTGATCGACAACGAATTCTGGGGCAAGGAGAAGGACAAGGGGATCGAGATGTTCAACGCCTGGATGCTCAAGTCGTAACAACGAGTACGTGGGCGCCGCAACGACGGCGCCGAGGGGAGACGGTCGGTACGCGGGTGCAGTGCATCGCACCCGCGTATCCGCTTAAGGGGGACGGATTACTGTGGCTGAACCGAATTACAAGCTTAAAACTCGAGACCTCAGGAAGACCTATGGCTCGGTGATCGCGCTCGCGGGCGCCAATCTCGACATGCGCGAGGGCGAGTTTCTGACACTTCTCGGGCCGTCGGGCTCGGGCAAGACGACTTTGCTCATGACGGTCGCGGGGCTTCTGCAGCCGGACAGCGGCGAGGTCTGGATCGACGGGCGTCTGTCGACCTACATGCCGCCGAACAAGCGCGACATCGGCATGGTGTTCCAGAACTATGCGTTGTTCCCGCATCTTTCCGTGTTCGAGAACATCGCCTTTCCCTTGCGCATGCGTAAAGCCTCGGAGGAGACGATCAAGCGCGAGGTCACGCGCGTGCTCGACGTCGTCCGCCTGCCGCAGGTGGCGGACCGCCTGCCGCGCCAGCTCTCGGGCGGCCAGCAGCAGCGCATCGCGCTCGCGCGCTGCATCGTCTACAAGCCATCGATCATTCTCATGGACGAGCCGCTCGGCGCGCTCGACAAGAAGCTGCGCGACCAGATGCAGCTCGAGATCAAGCATCTCGCGGTCGAACTCGGCATCACGACCCTGTACGTGACGCACGATCAGGAGGAAGCCCTGATCATGTCCGACCGGATCTGCCTCATGAACGAGGGCGAGATCGAGCAGCTCGGCACGCCGGACGACCTCTATTTCCGGCCGACGACCGTGTTCGCCGCGGACTTCCTCGGCGAATCGAATCTGCTGGACGCGACGGTCAGTTCCTCGGACGGCTCGTCCGTGCTTCTCAAGGGACCGGGCGGCACCAATGTCCGCACCAGGCCGCGCGGCCAGGTGAGCCCGGGTCAGACGGTCAAATTCATGGTCCGGCCGGAGAATGTCCGGCTGCTCGCCGCGGGTGAGAGCGCCGCCAACGAAATCAAGGTCACCCTGCAGGACGTAATCCTCGTCGGCCAGGTGACGAAGTACTACGCGCGGGTGACCGACGGCACGGTCATCTCCTCGACGCAGTTGACCCGCGTGGGTGGGAGCCTGCTGAAATCGGGCGAGGAGGTTCGCTTCGGCTGGTCGGAGGAGAGCACCGTTCTTCTCGCCCCACACCGGCGCGCGATCGCGGCATGACGGCGGTCACTCATACCGGCGGCGCGGCGTATATCTACAAGCCGCGCCCTGCCTGGATGGCGGCATGGC
>JBGPGW010000177.1:0-7421 GCA_041484095.1 Alphaproteobacteria bacterium
CAGCGGCGAAATCGCGGCGACGGGCGCCGTCGTATGCCCCGACGTCGCGGTGATGCTCGACCGGCTCGCCGCCATGGCCAAGGATCGCGCCGCCTAGCCTCCGCGATCGCCCATCCGATTTTTTCACTATCCACGAAAATTCCCGCCGCGCCCCCGCTGAGTACAGCGAAGGCAAGGTGCGGGTCCTGCGGCGGGCGGTCATTACGATGCGGACCAGCCGGCGCCGCTCGGCGGCGGGGGCGCGTTGCCTGCGGACTCATCCCATTCCAATCGTGCGGCGCGTGTTGAGAATGCCTCGCGGAAGCGGTTGTAAACGGCTCTTTACCCATGAGGAGGAAAATCCGGCATAATTACAGGTGTGCTGATGGGCCGGGCGCCGCGTGGAAGGGGCGCCATCCGCCCACGCGTTGACGGAGGTGGCCATGCCGCTCGATCGCCGATCGATCTTCCCTGAGACGGAGTTGCCGGATTGCGCCTCTCTCCTGGCCGAGGGACGCAAGGCCGCGGCGATGATCCGCGTCGGGCCGTCGCCGTTCCTCAAGCATTACGGGGTCGAATCCGAGGCCGCGTACAAGCGCCGGTGCATGGACGAGGGGCGGCTCATGTTTCACGCCCATATCGGCTTTCGCGACGGGGCCAAGACGCGCCGCGCCTGGGTCGAGATCTACGAGGCGCTGGACAAGGCGGGCTACCGCGTCGACCGTTACGGCCTGAGCTTCGATTGGTGCATGGGATACCCCCGCGCGCACCGCCAGGTTCCGACGCATGGGACCGGCCTCGTCCTCGGCGAGGTGGAGGATTGGATCGCGCTGACGCACGGCGCGCCGGTGGCGCCGCATTTCGGCGATCACAGCATCGGCACGCCGGCGGCGTTCGAGAATGCGTCGCTCGCGCTCAGCGCCGGCTCGACCTCCATCGGCAATCTCGGCCAGTACTTCACCTTCCGCCAGCCCAATTGGGACGACGACGTCTACACGACGGCGGAGACCGTCAAGGCCATCGCGCTGACGGCGGCGCAGCCGGTCGAGGTTCTCGTCCATTCGAACATCGACGACGGATTCGCGGCGCTCTTTACCGACCTCGCCTGCTCGCTCGGTGCCGTTCTCCTCGAGCAGTACGTCGTCGAGGATCTGTGCGGCGGGCATATGAGCCACTGCTACGGCAACACCTTCGCCCAGCCCTTCACGCGGCTCGCCTTCCAGCGCGCGGTTCACGGCGTCGCGCGCGCGCCGGGAACGATGATCTACGGCGCCACGACGATGTACGGGGAGAACCATCCCGCCAACTACGCAGCACTCGCGACGTACATGCGGGTGGATGCGTTCGGCCAGCGCACCCGCCCCTCGGGGCATGCGATCACGCCCGTGCCGATCACGGAAGCCCAGCGCATTCCCGATATCGACGAGATCATCGACGTCCACATGTTCGCCAATCGCTGGTGCGAGCTGGATGCGCCGTGCAACGGTCCCTATTCGGAGGAGGAGATCGACGCGTTGGCGGAAAAGATCGTCGAGGGCGGGCAGCGCTTCAAGGCGAACGTGCTCAAGGGCCTGACCGATTCCGGCATCGACGCGACGAATGCGCTCGAGGTGCTGCTGGCGCTCCGCCGCGTCGGCCCCAAGCGCCTCGAGGAGCTGTACGGTCCGGGCGAGGAATCGGACGGGCATCTGCGCGGCCGGCATCCGCTTGTCTATGTCGGATCGATCGAGGAGATCGAGCAGTCGGGCCGGCGCTATGTCGCGCGCATGGACGGGGAGGCCCGCGAGCGAATCCGCAAAGGGCGGTTCAAGATCCTGGTCGCCACGACCGACGTGCACGAATACGGCAAGATGCTGGTCGAGAGCGTGCTGCGCGGCCTCGATGCCGAGATCGTCGACGGCGGCACCTCGACGGTGCCAAGCGACATCGCAGCGCGCGCCCGGACGGTCAAGGCCGATGCGATCGCGGTGTCGACCTATAACGGGGTCGCGCTCGAATACATGTCGGCATTGCGGGCCGAGATGAAGCGCCTCGGCATCGACCTGCCGGTGTTCGTGGGCGGGCGGCTGAACCGCGTGCCCGACGGCAGCAATACGAGCATGCCCGTCGACGTCAGCAAGGAGATCGCCGGAACGGGCGCGATCGTCTGCACGGACGTGACGGTCATGCTCGATCGCCTGGCGGGTATGGCGCGCGACAGGGCCGCGTGAGCACGACGGTCGGCATCCTCGGCGTCGGCCATTTCGCACAATATCTGGTCGAGGGGCTGCGGCGCGGGGGTGCCGCGTCCCCGCGCATCGTTCTCTCGCCGCGGCGGGCGGAGATTGCGCGCGCCCTGGCCGCGCGCTATCCGCGCGTCGAGGTCGCAGCCGACAATCAAGCGGTCGTCGACGCCGCCGAACTCGTCCTGTTGGCGGTGCGCGCCAAAGATGCGGTTCCCGTCGTGGGCGCGCTCAAATGGCGTCCGGGACAGCGCCTCGTCTCGATGGTCGCGGGGACGACGATCGCGGCCTTGGCTGCCGCGTCACCGGCCACGATCATCCGCGGCATGGCGAGTGCCGCGATCGCGCGCCACGACAGCACGATCGTGATCTATCCCGACGATCCCCGTGCGCGGGCGGTGCTGGAGCCGCTCGGCCCCGTGCTGGTGATGGGCGATGAGGCGATTCTCGCCGCGGCGAGCGTCATGTACGGCTATTACGCCATGCTGTTCGCCGTGATGGCGGAGGGCGAGCGCTGGGTAAGGGAGCACGGCGCCACGGAAGCGGCCGCGCGCACGATCGTCGGCTGGGCGTTCCGTGGTGCCGGCAACATGCTTTTGAGCGATCCCGCGCGCCCCGTGCCCGACATCGTCGCATCGCTCGCGACGCCCGGCGGCATCACGGAGAAAGGGCTCGAGAGTCTCGAGGCCGAAGGTGCGCTCTCGGCCTGGCGGCGCGCGCTCGATGCGGCACTCCGCCGCACGCGCGGCGAAGACTGATCGGAATTCTCAGAGATCCCAGGCGAGCTTGAGGCCGTCGAGCACGGCTTCTTCCGCCGTGCGCGGCGCCAGCGCGTCGCCGATGAGGTGGAGCGCGCCCGTCCAGCCATCAGGCGCGTGGGTGAGCGCCTGGGCCAGATCGTCATCCGCCTGGCGCGCCAGGTTGGTCACCACCGTCTCGACGCCCTCGCAGAGGATGGGCTCGCCGCTGGTGGTGTGCTGGAAATAGGCGGTGTCGGCGTCGATGCCGGCGAGACGCACGAGCGGGATCACCTCGACCCCGAGCGTCTGCAGGATCCCGAGCCAGGGGTCGCGCACATACGATTGAATCATCTGTCCGGGCATGTAGCCGTTGACGCAGAGGCGGACTCTCCGCCCCTCGCGCGCGAGCATCTCGGCCAGGCCCATGCCGACCCAGTCGCAGCGCCAATCCGCGATCACGACGGACCCGCCGACATTGGCCTGGCCCCTGATGACGGCCCAGGCATCGACGACATGCGCACCCTCGGCGGGAATGTCGAGCGCGCGGGGCTTCGCACCCGTCGCGAGAATCACGGCATCGGGCGAATCGCGGCGGATGCGCGCCGCGTCCGCAACGGTTCCGCACAGAATCCGCGCGCCGGCCTTCGTTGCTTCGTGCGCCAGATTCTCGGCGAGCCCGCCGAACTCGGCGCGGCCCGGCAATCGCTCGGCCAGGCGCACCTGACCGCCGAGACGCGCTTCACGCTCATAGAGCGTCACGTCGTGACCGCGCGCCGCTGCGATCGCCGCGGCCTTGAGGCCGGCGGGGCCGCCGCCGACGATGACGATTCGCTGTCTCCGCTTCGCCGCGACGAGCGTTCCGTAGGCGAGCTCGCGGCCGGATTCGGGGAACTGGATGCAGGAAACCGACACGCCCTTCTGGATGTGACCGATGCAGGCCTGGTTGCAGCCGATGCAGGTGCGGATGTCATCGATCCGGCCCTCGCGCGCCTTGTTCGCGAGCTCGGGGTCCGCGATCATGCCGCGCGTCATGGCGCACATATCGGCTTGTCCCGCCGCGAGGATCCGTTCGGCCACGTCCGGGCGGTTGATGCGGCCCGCGACGAAGACGGGCTTCGCGATCGCGGCCTTGATACCGCCGGCGAGGGGTGCGACATAGCCGGGTTCCAGCATCATGGGCGGCACGCTGTGGATCGAGCTGCCGAGCGAGGTGACCGTGCCCATCGTGACGTTGAAATAATCGAAATGGGGTTCGAGCGCCTTGCAGATGGCGAGCGTCTCGTCCGCGCTCAACCCGTCATACTGGTCGCGCTCGCTGCCGGAGATGCGCAGGCCGAGGATGCGCTCGCCCACGCGGCGGCGCGCGGCGGCGGCGATCTCGACGAGGAAGCGAATGCGGTTTTCGAGCGACCCGCCATAGGCGTCGATGCGCCGGTTGATCCGGGGATTGAGGAATTGCGCGGGCAGGTAGCCGTGGCTCGCCACGATCTCGACGCCGTCGAGGCCGGCTTCGGCGAGGCGCGCGGCGGCCGCGCCGTAGCACGCGACCATTTCGGCGATGAGGGCCGGGGACATCGGCCGCGGCACGATGTGGAAACGCTCATTCGGCGTGTCGGAGGCGGAATAGGCGGCCGGCACGGTGCCGTCATCGCTTTCGAGCACCTCGCGTCCGGCGTGGAAGATCTGGCCGAAGATGCGGCACTCATAGACGTGAACGGAATCGGCGATCGCCCGGTAGCCCGGAATGCAGTCATCCGTGTCGGCGCGCAGCGTCGTCGTGTGGTAGAGCGCGCTCGAATGGATCGCCGCGACCTCCGTGATCACGAGCGCGGCCCCGCCCTTGGCGCGCGCGCGGTGATAGGCGAGCAGCGCCTCGTTCGGCAGGCCGCGCGTGAGCGAGGTGTCGTGCCCGGTCGAGAAGATGCGGTTCTTGAAGGTGAAGTGGCGAAGCGCGAAGGGCGAGAAGAGGAGCGGGAAGCGCATGAAAGTGAGTCCTGGACTCCGTGCTGAACCCTCATGCTTCGTCCCTCGACAGGCTCGGGATGAAGAGGCTCAGCATGAGGGCAAATTCAAGATAACCTCATCCTGAGCTTGTCGAAGGATGAGGCCTTCGCATATCGAATTTTGCTTGCACGGTCACCCTCTGTTTCGCGTCCCTCATGTTTCGTCCCTCGACAGGCTCGGGATGAGAAGGCTCAACATGAGGGTTCTCTAGAATGTCCTCATCCTGAGCTTGTCGAAGGCTCATCCCGAGAGACCGAGGGATGAGGTCTCATGAACGAGTAGCGGCGCAAGGCCATCGTCAGAGCGTCCATGCCGCTTTGAGGCCTTCGAGCACGGCTTCCTCGGCGGTGCGCGGTGCCGCGCAATCGCCGATCGCCACGACCGCGCCGTCCCAGCCTTCGAGGGCAAGCTCGATGTCGTTCGCGATTTCGCGGGGATAGGACGTCACGAGAGTCTCGATCCCCTCGAACACCACGGGTTCTTCGCTCGTCGTGTGCTGGAAGTAAACGCTGTCGGCGTCCGCGCCGATGAGCCGCATCATCGGCACGATCTCCACACCGAGCTTGTGCAGCGTGCCGATCCAGGGGTCGCGGACATATTGCTGGATGGTCTCGCCGGGCATGTAGCCGTTGAGGCACAATTTCACGCGCCGTCCCTCGCGCGCGAGCATCTCGGCCAGGCCCATGCCGACCCAGTCGCAGCGCCAGTCCGCGACCACCACCGTTCCCCCGACATTGGCCTGGCCGCCGATCACCTGCCACGCGTCGAGCACATGCGCGCCCTCGATGCCGCCCTCACACCTGAGAGGTGCCGGGCGCGCGCCGGTCGCGAGGATGACCGCATCGGGCGCCTCGTCCCGGATGCGCTTTGCATCCACATCGGTCCCGCGCAGGAGCGTGGCACCGGCCTGCGCGGCTTCGCGCGCGAGGATCTCGACCATGCCGCCGAACTCCATCCGGCCCGGCAGCTTCTCCGCCAGGAGCACCTGGCCGCCGAAGCGGCTTCCGCGCTCATAGAGCGTCACGTCATGGCCGCGCGCGGCCGCGATCGCGGCGGCCTTGAGGCCGGCGGGGCCGCCGCCGACGACCATCACGCGCTTCCGTCTCGCGGCTCGCGTGAGGGTGCCGTAGATCAGCTCGCGTCCGCTTTCCGGATATTGAATGCAGGAGACGGAATAGCCGCGCTGGTTGTGGCCGCTGCAGGCCTGGTTGCAGCCCATGCAGGTGCGGATGTCCTCGATTCGGCCGTCGCGGGCCTTGTTGGGCAATTCGGGATCGGCGATGAGGCCGCGCGTCATCGCGCACATGTCGGCCTGGCCGGCCGCGAGGATGCGCTCGGCCACGTCGGGCCGGTTGATGCGGCCCGCGACGAACACCGGTTTGCCGACATGCTGTTTCAGCCGGCCCGCGACGGGCGCGACGTGACCGGGCTCGAAGGCCATCGTCGGGACGGTGTGGACCGAGCTGCCAAGGGTCGAGACGGTTCCCGTCGTGACGTTGATGTAGTCGAAGAGGGGCGCCAGCACGCCGATGACGTGACGCGTCTCGGATTCGGAGAGACCCCCGGGCAATCCCGGCTCCTCGCCCGAGACGCGGAGGCCGAGAATGGCGCTGCCGATCCGGGCGCGGGCTGCGGCGGCGACTTCGCGCACGAACCGCACGCGGCCCTCCATGTCGCCGCCATACTCGTCGGTGCGCAGGTTGAGGCGCGGGTTCAAGAACTGCGCCAGGAGATAGCCCTGGCTCGCGAGGATCTCGACGCCGTCAAGACCGGCCTCGGCGAGCCGCCCGGCGGCCGAGCCGTAGCCCTCGACGATCTCGGCGATGAAAGCGCGCGACATGGGACGGGGCACCATGCGGGCGCGCTCGTTCGGCACGGCGGAGGCCGACCACGTCGCGGGAATCGTTCCATCGCGCGTATAGGCCATTTCGCGCCCCGCATGGAAGAGCTGGCCGAACAGCCTGCAGTCATAAGCGCCGACGGCCTTGGCGAGCGCCCGGTAGGAGGGAATGCAGGCATCGCTCGTGGCCGAGAGCGTGCGCGGCGTGTAATAGGCCGTCTCATGCACGCCCGCGACCTCGACGATGATGAGCCCGGCCCCGCCCTTCGCGCGCGCGAGATGATAGGCGTGGAGCGCATCCGTGATGACGCCGTCGCCGAGCCGCGTGCCATGCCCGGTCGACAAGATGCGATTCTTGAACGTGAGGTGACGAAGCGTGAAGGGCGAAAAGAGATGGGGAAAGCGCATGAATGTGAATTCCGAACTCCGTGCTGATCCCTCATGCTTCGACAGG
The DNA here is from genome assembly GCA_041484095.1 of Alphaproteobacteria bacterium. GTDB lineage: Bacteria > Pseudomonadota > Alphaproteobacteria > CADEGL01 > CADEGL01 > JBGPGW01. Next base: position 7,240 of record JBGPGW010000177.1, read on the forward strand.
CTCAGCATGAGGGCTCTTAAACTAGCCTCTCATGCGTCGACAGGCTCGGCATGAGGGTTCTTTAATTTGTCCTCATCCTGAGCTTGTCGAAAGATGAGATTTCACGAACGGGAGGCAGCACATCGTCAAAGCGTCCACGCCACCTTGAGGCCTTCGAGCACGGCCTCCTCGGCGGTGCGCGG
>JBGPGW010000178.1:0-7399 GCA_041484095.1 Alphaproteobacteria bacterium
CTTTAGCCGACCCTAGCTCGTTCGGTTTATTCTGGTCGAGCAGAAGGCATACCAAGGAGAGGACGTGATGCGAGTGGTCTTGGCCCAGCCGCGAGGATTTTGCGCCGGCGTCGAACGGGCGATCGAAATCGTCGAACGCGCCCTTAAGCTGTATGGGCCCCCGGTCTATGTCCGGCACGAGATCGTCCACAACAAGCGCGTGGTCGAGGATCTCAAGACCAAGGGTGCCGTGTTCGTCGAGGAGCTCAACGAGATTCCCAACGGCGCGATCACGGTTTTCAGCGCCCATGGCGTCTCCCAGAAGGTCGAGGACGACGCGAAGCTGCGCGATCTGCCGGTGATCGATGCGACCTGCCCCCTGGTCGCGAAGGTCCATAAGGAGGGGCAGCGCTACGCGGAGAAAGGTTATGAAGTCGTCCTGATCGGTCATGAGGGCCATCCGGAGGTCGAAGGCACGATGGGTCGCGTTCCCGGGCGGGTCTATTTGGTGTCGAGCCCGGAAGACGCGGCCAAACTCGTCGTGAGCAACCCCGAGTGGCTCGCCTATGTCACGCAGACCACGCTGTCCGTCGACGACACGCGCGAAGTCATCGAGGCGCTCAAGCTGCGCTTTCCCAAGATCGTCGGGCCGGATGTGAAGGACATCTGCTACGCGACCCAGAACCGTCAGGCGGCCGTTCGCCAGCTGGCCAAGGAAGTCGACGTGATCCTCGTGGTCGGCGCGAAGAACAGTTCGAACTCGAGCCGCCTGCGCGAGATCGGGGAGGAAATGGGTGTGCCGAGCTATCTCATCGACGACGCGTCGGCACTCGACCCCGAATGGCTGGCGGAAGTCGATTCGATCGGCGTCACGGCCGGCGCTTCGGCGCCTGAGGATTTGGTGCAGGAACTGATCGCGCGTCTTCGCGATTTCGGGGAGTTGCGGCTCGAAGTCCTCGACGGAATCAAAGAGAACGTCTATTTCAAGCTGCCCGAGCAGCTGCGTGAAATCGCAGTCTGAGCGTAGGCAGGCTCACCAATCCCAGTTCCCCGAGCCAAGTAATCAAAAGCGTAAGGTGATCCAGTGGCCGTTCCTCTGATTCAGCAAATTCGTGTCGGCGGTTATGTCCTGAAGCAGCGGGTGAAGGGCGTGAAGCGCTATCCGCTCGTGCTCATGCTGGAACCCTTGTTTCGCTGCAATTTGGCGTGCTCGGGCTGCGGGAAGATCGACTACCCCGACGACATCCTCAATGCGCGGCTGTCGGTGAAAGATTGTCTCGATGCCGTCGATGAGTGCGGCGCGCCCGTCGTCTCGATTCCGGGCGGCGAGCCGTTGCTTCACAAGGAGATCGACCAGATCGTCGAGGGAATCGTCGCGCGGAAGAAATTCGTCTATCTCTGCACCAATGCGCTTTTGCTCGAGAAGAAGCTTCATCTCTTCAAGCCGAGCCCGTATCTGACGTTGTCCGTCCATCTCGACGGGCTGAAGCCGGAGCACGACAAGTCCGTGTGCCAGGACGGCGTTTTCGAACGTGCGGTCGCCGCGACCCGGTTGGCGAAGACGCGCGGGTTCCGCGTCAACGCCAACTGCACGCTGTTCGGGAATGCGGATCCGGATCGTGTTGCCAAGTTCATGGATTTTTGCTGCGACGAGCTGGGAATCGAGAGCGTCACCATCTCGCCCGGCTATGCCTATGAACGCGCGCCCGACCAGCAGCATTTCCTGTCGCGCCGGAAGACGAAAGAGCTGTTCCGCAATATCCTTCGGCGCGGCAAGGGCCGCAGCTGGCGGTTCAGTCAGTCGACCCTGTTCATGAATTTCCTCGCGGGCAACGAGGAGTTCCACTGCACGCCCTGGGGCAATCCGACGCGCAATGTCTTCGGCTGGCAGCGCCCCTGCTACCTCCTCGGCGAAGGCTACGTCAGAAGCTTCAAGGAGCTCATGGAGACGACGGAGTGGGAGAAGTACGGCACCGGCAACTACGAGAAATGCGCCAACTGCATGGTGCATTGCGGCTATGAGCCGACGGCCGTCGAGGAAACGGTGCGCCACCCCTGGAAGGCGCTGGCCATTGCGCTCAAGGGCATTCGGCTCGATGGCGAGATGGCACCGGAGTTGCCGCTGGCCGGCGCCCGACCCGCGGAGTGGGTGCACGACAAGAATGTCGCCAGCCTATTGGCGGACCTCCGCGTCAACGGCAAGGTTGCCGAGACTAAGGCGAGCCACGCGGCGTAGCGACACCAGCGCCTTCTGGCTGTCGCGGGCCAGCCGCAGCAGCGCGATCAATTCCCACGGCGCTTGGACGAGACCGAGAAGGGCACCAAGCGTGTCGCGTCCGCCTTCGGGCGATACGGCGCGAAGCGCGGCCGACGGAATGGCCATGTCCGCGGCATCGCTGATCGAACGGATTGCGAGGAATGGCACGCCTGCTTCGCGGGCGGCCAAGGCGACCTCGTGGCTTTCCATGTCGACTGCGACGGCACCCGTTTCGTGCTGGGCGCGGGTCTTGTCGCGGACCGTCGCGAGCGGCGTACCGCTGCCAAGAAGCGCCCCGCCCTCGACGGCACCGACGCGCTTCACGAGACGCGCGCGCCATTCGGGATCGACGTCGTAGCGTTCGCCGTTCGGCGCGATGATCACGGAGGGGACCACCAGCGCTCCCGGCCGCAGGCCGGGCGCGAGCGCGCCGGCAAACCCGAAACTCGCGAGCGCCGTGGCGCCCGAGCGGACCATGCGCTCCGCCCCCTCATGCGCGCGGCCGGATCGGGTCCCCGTTGCGAACGCGATGACTTCGATCTTTGAAGCGATCCGGACCTCGAGACAGCGGATTTCGGCGAGGAGTCCGGAGACGACACCCAGTCGCGCCATCATCGCGCTACATGCCGAAGGTGACGGATTTGGTGTTGCCCCGCACGAGGTTGCGGAAGCGCGCAAGCGCCCACAACGGGAAATACGCGGCATAGCCGTGATAGAGAAGATAGAACACCCGCGGAAAGCCGACGGCGTTGTAATAGGTCTCGTGCCACCGTCCGTCGGTGCGCGGCGCTTTGATGAGAAACTCGACGCCCCGGCGAACCGCGTCGTGTTCCACCATGCCGGCGCTCATCAGGCCGAGAAGCGCCCATGCCGTGTGCGAGGGCGTGCTGGCCTTGCATTCGGTGCGCCGCCCCTGCCAGTAGCTCGTGCCGTCTTCGCCCCATCCGCCATCCGCGCGCTGACGCGCGAGGAGCCAGTCGATCGCCTTCTTCACGTGCGGCGCCGCCATGTCCTCGCCGGCGGCGTTGAGGGCTGAGAGCACCGACCACGTGCCGTAAATGTAATTCGTTCCCCATCGCCCGAACCAGGAGCCGTCGGCTTCCTGCTCCCGGCGGAGGTATTCGAGACCGCGCGCCACCGCGGGATGGGTCCGGTCGAGACCAAGCTGCGCAAGCATGCTGACGCAGCGCGCACTCACATCGGCGGTGGGCGGGTCGAGGAGAGCGCCATGATCGGCGAACGGGATGTTATTGAGGATGTAATGCGTATTGTCGATATCGAAGGCGCCCCAGCCGCCGTTGCGGCTCTGCATGCCGAGGACCCATTCCTTGGCGCGCTCGATCGAGTGGCGATAGCGCGGATCGCGGGGCCGATCGAGCGCCATGACAACGACCGCCGTGTCGTCGACATCGGGATAGTGGTCGTTCCAATACTGAAATGCCCAGCCGCCGGGCCGGAGGTTGGGCGCCTTCACCGCCCAGTCGCCCTTGACGTCGAGAATTTGCCGTTCGACGAGCCAACCGAGGGCGCCCGTGATGGCGGGTCCGCTCGGCGCCTCGCCGGCCTCGAGCAGGGCGAGCGCCGCGAGGCTGGTGTCCCAGATCGGCGAGAGGCAGGGCTGGCAATACTCGCGCTGTCCGTTTGTCGTGAGGAGCTTGCGGATCGCCTGTTTCGCGACGACGAGATCGGGATGATCCCGGGGGTAGTCGAGGGCCTCGAAGGACAGCACGGCATTGACCATCGCGGGAAAGATCGCGCCGAGGCCGTCTTCGCCGTTGAGGCGTTCGGTGATGAATGCAACCGCGGCCTTGATCGCGCGCGCGCGCATCCTGCGCGGGAAATACGGCTCGACCACCTGCAGCACGCGGTCGATGCCGAGAAAGAATGCGCCCCATGCGCTGCGCGTCGAATTGCGGAGATAGTGGTGCTCCGCGTCCGGAGGCGTCACGAAAAGCTCGGGGATGCCGATGCCGCGGGGATTCTTCGCCCTCGGCTTCAAGGCCATGAGCACGAGGAGCGGCACGATGACGGTGCGCGACCAATACGACACTTTCGTCAGATGGAACGGAAACCAGCGCGGCAGCAGCATGATCTCGACCGGCATCACCGGCACCGCCCGCCACGGGACCTGGCCGAAGAGCGCGAGCGCGATGCGCGTGAACACATTGGCGCGCGCGGCACCGCCATGGGCGAGGATCGCCTCCCGCGCACGCGCCATGTGGGGCGCATCGACCGGATCGCCCACCAGCTTCAGTGCGTAATACGCCTTGACGCTCGCGCTGATGTCGAAATCGCCGTCGTGAAAGAGCGGCCAGCCGCCATGGCTGCCCTGGATCGAGCGCAAATAGGCGGCGAGCTTCGGCTCGGCGTCCCGGTCGATCTCGTCGAGGTAATGGCCGTAAAGGATGTATTCGGCCGGGATCGTGGCGTCCGCCTCGAGCTCGAACAGCCAATGACCGTCGGACGCCTGCCGGCCCACGAGCGTTTCTCGCACGGCCTCGACGACCGGGGCGACCGAATCGTCGACCCAATGCCGCATCGAATCCGTCGATGCGCCTATGCGGCGGTTGGCCGGTTGGATGCGTGTCGGTGCGTCCATGCGTGGCAGAAGGCGGCTGCTGCGACCAAGCGGTGAGGGAAGATCGGCACGTTAGTCAACGGCCCCGCCAAAGTCTAGGCACACGCGTGATCGGGGCGGGGCTTCAGGGCTCATGGGGGCGCCGCCGACGCGAATCGCGCGCAGGCGCACCACCGTGGGCACGGCCGCCTTGGCCAAAGCCCGCGCCCATCCTAGGGCTTTTCCCACGGCGTCGGCCGCGACGTCCTGTTCCAGCGTCGCGCGCATGGCGTCGGCGCAGCCGGCCGCGTGAACGGGCGGGCCCGAGGCATGGAATGACGGCCTGGTGGCGTTTCTATGGCGATATGGCGAGGTCGGCCGCATGGTGGCCGGAGCGGATCGCGCCCTCAATCGTCGCGGGCAAGCCGGTATCCGTCCAATCCCCGGCGAGAATGAGGTTGTTCCATCGGGTCCGGGGCTTGCCACGAAGCGCCAGGGCGGAGGGGATCTGGGCGAATGTCGCGCGTTTTTCTTTCACGACCCGGTTGGGCGGCACCGGCGTCGCGGGAAGGCGAAGCGCGTGCGCAACATCGGCCCAGAGGCGCGCCGCGATCGAATCGGGGGTGTCTTCCGCAAGCGCGTCGGCGGCGCTGACCGTGACGGACACGATATCGCCCCGCACGAAGAGCCAATGGGCGGTCGCATTGATCAGGCCGATGAAGGGCGAATCGGGCCCCATCGGGCGGGGCAATCGGTAATGCGCGTTCACGATGGCGCGGGACTCCGTCGGCACGGTGAGCTCGGGAAGAAGATCGTGTGCCGATGCCGGGGGGACGGCCAGGACCACGCGGTCCGATTCCGCCAGAGTGATTCGCGTCCGCGCGAAGTCGAGGGCGGCGAGATGGTCGCCGGTCCTCTCGATCGCGCGCAAACGGTGGTTGAAGCGCAACGTCGCCCCCGCGCGATCGAGAACGCGAAGCGCGGGCTCGATGAAACTCTGAGAAAGGCCCTCCCTGGCGATGAGCGGCCGCGCGGCAGCGCCGCCGCGGCCGAAGATCTCGACCATCACCGGCCAAAGAAGGCACGCAGCCGCTTCATGTGCGCCGGCGTTGAGGACGGCGACCGACAAAGGCTCCCAGAAGCGCTTGAAGGCCGCGCTCGACGAATCGAAGCAGTCCGCGACCGTCATCCGCGGTCGCGCGAACGCGAGACGGAGGGCGCCGAGGTAGTCGCGCGCCCGGCTCATCGGCACGCGGCGGTCGGCTGCGAAGATCCACCACGGGAAGGGCCCGCGGTTGGGGCGAACCGCCCATCGCTCCCCCGTTGCGAGGTCGACGAACGAAAACATCGGATCGTCCGGCCCGATGAGGCTGTCCTCGCTCCCGATCGCGCGGAGATACGCCATCGCCGACCGATTGCCGGAGAGAAGAAGATGATTGCCGTTATCGATGAGACGGCCGAGCGTATCGTCATGGAAGGAGCGGCAGCGTCCGCCGGCGTGCCCGGCGCCGTCGTAGAGAGCGACGCGCGCGCCGCGCTGGATGAGGCGGACGGCGCAGGCAAGGCCTGCGAGCCCCGCGCCGACGATGTGCACGGTCGTCATGCCGCTCGGCTCTCCCGCGCTACCCGAGACCGTAACGCAAGGCGATCCACAGCTTCGTCAACTTCGAGAGCCGGACGGGCCGATCGAGATCACGCCAGCCGCGCCGGCACAGCCGATCAAGGATCCGGCGATAGACTTCCATCATCACGATTGCGGGACGCATGGGCCCCGGCGCGCAATCGGCAACGGCGCGCCGCGCGTCCGCGAAATGTCGGCGCGCCGTCGCGGCGAGGTCATCGCACACGCCCGCGATGCCGGGTTCGCGGAGCGCGGCATTGGGCTCGCGCGCCAAGACGCCGTGCCGGACGAGCAGCTCCGCCGGCAGGTACAAGCGGCCGCGCGCGGCATCCTCCGTGAGATCGCGGAGAATGTTCGTGAGCTGCAGGGCCTGGCCCAGATGGCGCGCGACATCGAGCGCCCGGGGCTCGTTCGCGCCGAACGCCTTGATCGACAGACGGCCGACCGCGCTGGCCACGCGGTCGCAATACAGCTCGAGTTCCGACAGCGTCGGCGCGCCCATGCCGGCCGCGTCCATCTCCATGCCGTCGATGAGGGCGAGGAAATCCTCGATCGCGAGGCCGTAGGTCGCGACCGGATCGAGAAGCGCCTGTCCGGTCGGCCGTTCGGGCCGGCCCCGGTACAGCCGCTGGATCTCCTCGCGCCATGCGCCGAGGCGGGCGCGCTTGTCGGCGACCGGTGCTTCGTCGTCCGCGATGTCGTCGACTTCGCGACAGAACGCGTAGATCGCGAACATGGCCGCGCGCCGGGGCGGCGGCAAAAGCCGCATGGCCCAATAGAAGGACGTGCCGGAGGCCGCGACGACGTGTGAGACATGCGCCTCGGCATCGCGATCCTCGGTCGAAGTCACCCGGTGCATCGTGTCCGCCGTGCTGCTGGCCATGTCGATTTCCGCCCTATCGGCTCTCTTCGTCCGTGCGCATGGTCGATGCGGCGGGGTAGGTCCGGCCTTTCCAGGCCCCGCCTCGGCCGCTCCAATGGGCCC
>JBGPGW010000179.1:0-7394 GCA_041484095.1 Alphaproteobacteria bacterium
CGGCGCTGCTTGTCAGGTCGAGTGGTCTCGCGCCGTTCGGCTTGCCATCGTGCCCGCTTGTTTCGCGCCGGCCCGATCGCCCCGCAGGCGGCCGTGCTGAAACCGCCGCCGCGCATCGGCGGCTGGCCGGGGCGGCCCCGCAACTTCAAGCGCTATTCGATCGTCGCCCTCGCACGCAACGCGCGGGACTACCACGAGAATTGGTGGCAAGCCTGGCGCAGTCCGGAGCCGAAGCCGTCCTATGACGTGATCATCGTCGGCGGTGGCGGCCATGGTCTCGCCACCGCCTACTATCTCGCCAAGGAGCACCGCATCCGCAACGTGGCGGTCCTCGAGCGCGGCTGGCTCGGCGGCGGGAACACGGGGCGCAACACGACGATCATCCGCTCGAACTACCTTCAGGACGAGAGCGCGGGGATCTACGAAAAAGCCCTGCAGTTGTTCGAGGGGCTTTCAGCCGACCTCAACTTCAACGCCATGGTCTCGCAGCGCGGCGTGCTCAATCTCTGTCACACCGTTCACGAACTCCAGGGCATGCAGCGCCGCGCGCACGCGCTCCGGCTGAACGGGATCGATGCCGAAGTCCTGAACCCGGAGCAGCTGAAGGCCTTCGTGCCGATCATCGCGGTCTCACCCTCGGCGCGCTATCCCGTCTATGGCGCGTTCCTTCAGCGACGCGGCGGGACGGCCCGGCACGACGCGGTCGCCTGGGGCTTCGCGCGCGGCGCCGACGCGTTCGGGGTCGATATCATCCAGAATTGCGAGGTGACCGGCCTTCGACGCGACGGCGGCCGGATCACGGGCGTCGAGACGAATCGCGGTTTCATCGCGGCGCCCAAGGTCGGGATCGTCGCCGCCGGCCACACCTCGGTTCTCGCCGGCATGGCGGGGCTGCGCCTGCCCATTCACAGCCATCCCCTGCAGGCGTTGGTGTCCGAGCCGATCAAGCCCGTGCTGCACACCGTCGTGATGTCGGGCGTGGTGCACGTGTATGTGAGTCAATCGGACAAGGGCGAGATGGTCATCGGCGCCGGCATCGATCCCTATCAGTCCTATGCCCAGCGCGGGAGCCTGCGGACGATCGAGGAGCAGGTCGCGGCGATGGTCGAGCTGTTTCCGATCTTCTCGCGCCTGAAGATGATGCGGAGCTGGGCCGGGATCGTCGACATCTGCCCGGATGCGAGCCCGCTCCTGTGCAAGACGCCGGTCGAGGGCCTGTTCGTCAATGGCGGGTGGGGCACGGGCGGCTTCAAGGCGACGCCCGGCTCGGGCTGGGTGTTCGCGCATACGATCGCGCACAACCAGCCGCATCCGCTCAACGCGCGCTATTCGCTCGAGCGGTTCTCGGGCGGCGATCTCGTCGATGAGCACGCGGCGGCGGCGGTGGGGCACTGATGCGCGCGATGCGCCGGTACTCGATATGGGGCTTGGCCCGGAACGCCATGACGGCCCATGAGAATTGGCCGGCGGCATGGCGCAGCCCCGAGCCCAAGCCGTCCTACGACGTCATCATCGTGGGCGGCGGCGGGCACGGCCTTGCCACCGCCTATTATCTCGCGGCCGAACACGGAATTCAGAACGTGGCCGTCCTCGAGCGGGCCTGGCTCGGCGGCGGGAATGCCGGACGCAACACCACGGTCGTCCGGTCCAACTATCTCCATGACGAGAGCGCGGCGCTTTACGAGAAATCTCTCAAGCTGTTCGAGGGATTGTCGCGCGAGCTCAACTACAACGTGATGCTGAGCCAGCGCGGCCTTTATCTTCTCTGCCACTCCGACCACGAGATGCGGGAGGCCGTGCGGCGCGCCCATGCGATGCGGCTCAACGACATCGATTCGGAGCTTCTGACGCGCGACGAAGTGCAGGCGCGCATTCCGATTCTCGACTGCTCGCCGCGCAAGCGCTATCCGATCGCGGGCGCGCTTCTGCAGCGGCGCGCCGGCAACGCGCGGCACGACGCGGTCGCGTGGGGCTTCGCCCGGGCCGGCGACGCGCGGGGCGTCGACATCATCCAGAATTGCGAAGTCACGGGGATTCGGCGGGCCGGCGGGCGCATCGCGGGCGTCGAGACGAATCGCGGATTCATCGCGGCGCCGAAAGTCGGGCTCGTCGCGGCCGGCCATTCGAGCATCCTCGCGGGCATGGCGGGCTTGCGGCTGCCCATCCGCAGCCACCCGCTGCAGGCGCTCGTTTCGGAGCCGATCAAGCCCGTGCTCAACACGGTGATCAACTCGACCCAGGTCCATGTCTATGTCAGCCAGTCCGACAAGGGCGAGCTGGTCATCGGCGCCGCGATGGACCGGTTCCAATCCTACGCGCAACGCGGCAGCCTTCCGATCATCGAGGATCAGTTGGCGGCGCTCATCACGCTGTTCCCGATCGTGAGCCGGTTGAAGATGATGCGAAGCTGGGGCGGGATCGTCGACATCTGTCCGGATGCGAGCCCGTTGGTGTGCAAGACGTCCGTCGAAGGCCTCTACGTCAACGCGGGCTGGGGCACCGGAGGCTTCAAGGCCACGCCGGCCTCCGGCTGGGTCTTCGCCCATACCATCGCCAGGGATGAGCCGCATGCCTTGAACAAGCGCTTCGGTCTGGAGCGGTTCGCGGGCGGCGATCTCGTCGACGAGACCGCGGCCGCCGCGATCGCGCACTGACGATGCGCCGCTATTCGATCTTCAGCCTGGCCCGCAACGCCGTTTCGTGCCACGAGGCGTGGAGCGAAGCGTGGCGAAGCCCCGACCCCAAGCCGGAATACGACGCCGTCATCATCGGCGGCGGCGGGCACGGCTTGGCGACGGCGTATTATCTGGCCGAGGAACACGGCCTCGCCAATATCGCGGTGGTCGAGCGCGGCTGGCTCGGCGGCGGCAATGTCGCGCGGAACACGACGATCATCCGCTCGAATTATCTCCACGAGGACAGCGCGTTCCTCTACGACAAGGCGCTTCGGCTGTGGCCGGGGCTTTCTTCCGCGCTCAATTTCAACGTCATGTTCAGTCCGCGCGGCCTCATCAATCTCGCCCACAGCGCCTCGGGATTGATCGAGCTGCGCCGCCGCGTGGCCTCGCTGCGCCTCCTCGGCATCGAGGCCGCGATGCTGCCGGTCGGCGAGATCAGGCGCCGTGTCCCCGTGCTCGACTGCTCGCCCACGGCGCCCAACCCCGTGCTCGGCGGGTCGTGGCAGGGCGATGCCGGCATCGCGCGCCATGACGCCGTCGCCTGGGGCTTCGCCCGTGCTGCCGACGCGCGCGGGGTCGATATCATTCAGCATTGCGAGGTGACCGGCATCCGCCGGGACGCGGGCCGCGTCGCCGGAATCGAGACGACGCGGGGTTTCATTCGGGCGCGGAAGATCGGAATCGTCACGGCGGGCCATTCCGGCGTCGTCGCTGCCATGGCCGGGCTCCGCCTGCCGATCGAAAGCCATACCATGCAGGCCTGCGTCTCCGAGCCGATCAAGCCGGTCCTCGATACCGTGGTCATGTCGCCGGCCCTCGTCTCGGTCAATCAGTCCGACAAGGGCGAGATCGTCATCGGCATGGGCACCGAGGAATACAACGGCTACAGCCAGCGCGGCAGCATTCCGCATATCGAATATGTCATTCAGAAGTTCGTGGAGTTGTATCCGTGCTTCGCACGGCTCAAGATGCTGCGTAAATGGGGCGGGATCGTCGATGTGTCGGCCGATGCGAGCCCGATCGTGGGCAAGACGCCGATCGAGGGGCTCTATCTCAACGTCGGCTGGGGCACCGGCGGGTTCAAGGCGACGCCGGGGTCGGGCTGGGTCTTCGCCCACACGATCGCCCGCGACGAGCCGCACCCGCTGAACGCGCGATTCGGTCTCGACCGGTTCGCGAGCGGGCGCGTCATCGGCGAACATGGTGCGAGCGGATCGCTCGAACGGTACAAGTGACGAGGGGACGACGATGCTGCTGATCACCTGCCCGTGGTGCGGGCCCCGAGACGAGGTGGAATTCACCTGCGCCGGCGAAGCGCATATCGCGCGGCCGGCCGAGCCCGCCTTGCTCACGGACGAGCAGTGGGCCGACTACCTGTTCATGCGCAAGAACGTGAAGGGCCTGCACTATGAGCGCTGGAGCCACAGCGCGGGCTGCCGGCGCTGGTTCAACGCGGCCCGCGACACCGTGACGCACGAAATCCACGCGACCTACAAGATGGGCGAATCGCCCCCGCCTGTCGGCGCGAAAGGGGGTGTGCGGTGACCAAGAACGCACTTCGTCTGCTCTCGGGCGGTCGCATCGACCGCGACCGTCCGCTGGCCTTCACCTTCAACGGCAGCGGCTACCGCGGCTATGCCGGCGATACGCTTGCCTCGGCACTGCTTGCCAACGGCGTGACGCTCGTCGGGCGCAGCTTCAAGTATCACCGCCCGCGGGGCATCGTGTCGGCGGGGGTCGAGGAGCCGAACGCGTTCGTGCAGCTCGAGACGGACGCGCACACGCAGCCCAACATGAAGGCGACCCAGGTCGAGCTCTATGACGGGCTCGTCGCGCGGAGCGTCAATTGCTGGCCGAGCGTCACCCATGATTTCGGCGCGGTCGCGAACCGGCTCTCCAAATTCCTGCCCGCGGGCTTCTACTACAAGACCTTCATGTGGCCGAAGAGCTTCTGGATGAAGTACGAGTACTTAATCCGCCGCGCCGCGGGCCTCGGGCGCGCGCCCGAGGAGCCCGATCCCGACCTCTACGACAAGACGCATGTCCATTGCGACGTGCTGGTCGTCGGCGGCGGGCCGGCCGGCCTCGCGGCGGCCGTGGCGGCGGGGCGCACCGGCGCGCGCGTCATTCTCGCCGATGAGCAGAACGAATTCGGCGGCGCGCTCCTGGGGCGGCGCGACGTGATCGACGATGCCTCCGCGCTCGAATGGGTGCGCTCGGCCGTCGATGAATTGGCGGGACTGGCCGAGGTGCGCCTTCTTCCGCGCTCGACGGTCTTTGGCTACTACGATCATAATTTTCTCGCGATCGCCGAACGGCGCTCGGATCACCTCGGGCCGCAGGGGCCGGACCAGGGCGCGCGGCAGCGGCTGTGGAAGGTCCGGGCGAAGCAGGTCGTCCTCGCGACGGGGTCGATCGAGCGCCCGCTCGTCTTCGCCGACAACGACCGGCCGGGAATCATGCTGGCGGACGCGGCGCGGACCTACGTCAACCGCTACGGCGTCAAGCCCGGACAGCGTGCCGTGGTGTTCACGAACAACGACGGCGCCTACGCGGCCGCGATCGATCTCGCCGATTCGGGTGTCGAGGTCGCGGCGATCGTCGATGTCCGGTCCGATCCGCAGGGGCCGCTGCCGACGCAGGCGCGTGCGCGCGGGCTCGAGGTCCTCGGCGGTCAGGCGATCACGAGCACGGCCGGGGCGCGCCGCGTGAGCTCGGTCGGCGTGATGCTCCTCAACCCGGAGGGCGATCACGTTCACGGCTCGCCCCGTCGGATCGATTGCGATCTCGTCTGCGTCTCGGGCGGGTGGAGCCCGACGATCCATCTCTTCTCCCAATCGGGCGGCAAGCTCACCTACGATTCGGGGCGGGCCTGTTTCGTGCCCGGCGTCTCCAAGCAGGCCGAGCGCTCCGCCGGTGCCTGCCGCGGCTCGTTCGGTCTCGCCGATTGTCTCGACGAGGGATTCGCGGCGGGCGCCGCCGCCGCCGAGGCCGCCGGGTTCGCGGCCAAACGATCGCTTCCGGCGCCGAAGGTCGACCAACCCGGCGAATCCGCGCTCCGGACGCTCTGGCTCGTGCCGGGCAAGGACGCCGTCGGCCATGGTCGTGCCAAGCATTTCGTCGACCTCGCGAACGACGTGACGGCGGCTGACATCATGCTTGCCGCGCGCGAGGGCTACCGGTCGATCGAGCACACGAAGCGCTACACGACGCTCGGCATGGGCCCGGATCAGGGCAAGACCAGCAATGTCGCCGGGCTCGCCATCCTCGCGCGCTCAGTCGGCAAGGAAATCGCCGAAATCGGCACGACGACGTTCCGCCCGCCCTACACGCCGGTCACCTTCGGCCTGCTGGCCGGACGCGATATCGGCGAGCTTTCCGATCCCGCGCGCACGACGCCCATCCACGAATGGCACGCCCTGGCCGGTGCGGTGTTCGAGCCGGTCGGGCAGTGGCTTCGGGCGCGCTACTATCCGCGCGGGCCCGAGGACATGGAGGCCGCCGTCCGTCGCGAGGGCCAGGCGGTGCGCAACAACGTCGGCATCATGGATGCCTCGACCCTCGGCAAGATCGACATTCAAGGTCCGGATGCGTCGAAGCTGCTGAACTGGGTCTACACCAACGCCTGGGACAATCTGGCCATCGGCCGGGGACGCTACGGGCTCATGCTGGGCGAGGACGGCATGGTGTTCGACGACGGCGTGACGACGCGTCTCGGCGAGCGCCACTATCTCATGAGCACGACCACTGGCGGTGCGGCCCGCGTCTTCGGCTGGCTCGAGGAATGGCTCCAGTGCGAGTGGCTGGACTACAAAGTCTATCTGACCTCGGTGACGGAGCAGTGGGCGACGATCGCGCTCGCGGGGCCGCGCTCGCGCGACCTCTTGAGCGAGCTCACGAAGGACATCGATCTCTCGCACGAATCGTTTCCGCACATGGCGATGAAGCAAGGGACGATCGCGGGAATCCCCGCGCGCGTGATGCGGGTCAGCTTCACGGGCGAGATGTCCTACGAGATCAACGTGCCGTCGAGCTTCGGCATGGCGCTGTGGACCGCGTGCATGACGGCGGGCGCCAAGTTCGGCATCACGCCGTTCGGAACGGAGGCGATGCACGTGCTGCGCGCGGAGAAGGGGTTCATCATCGTCGGCCAGGACGCGGACGGCACGGCGACGCCCCAGGATCTCGGCATGGACTGGATCGTGAGCAAGAAGAAGCCGGACTTCCTCGGCAAACGCTCCCTCACGCGCTCGGACATGCTGCGCGAAGACAGGAAGCAGTTGGTCGGCTTGCTGACGAAGGATCCGGATTTCGTCCTGCCTGAGGGCGCGCAGATCGTCGAGCAGGTCCTGAAGAAGCCGCCCATGCGGATGATCGGCCATGTCACGTCGAGCTACTGGAGCCCCGCCTGCGGCCGCTCGATCGCGCTGGCGCTTATCGCCGGCGGACGACGCCGGCAGGGCGAAACGGTGCATCTCCCGCTCGAGGACCGCGTCGTCGAGGCCGAGATCGCCAAGCCTGTGTTCTATGATCCCGAAGGAGCGCGGCTCAATGGCTGAGACCTATCAACGTCAGGGGGCCCTCGCGGCACTCGGGCTCGAGGCGCGGATCACGACGGATCCGATCGCTGCCGGCGTCCTTCTGTCGGAGCGGACAGGCCTCGATCAGATCAACCTTCGCGGCGATGCCTCCCAGATGTCGTTTCTCCAGAGCGCC
>JBGPGW010000180.1:0-7386 GCA_041484095.1 Alphaproteobacteria bacterium
ATAGGGATGCAGGACGTAGGACCGGATCTGGTGGCCCCAGCCGATGTCGGTCTTCAGCTCGTGTGCCGCCTGCGTCTCCTGTTCGCGGCGCTGGAGCTCGGCCTCATAGAGGCGGGCCTTCAGCATGGAGAGCGCCGCCGCGCGGTTCCGGTGCTGGGATCGCTCGCTCTGGCATTGCACGACGATGTTGGTCGGCAGGTGCGTGATGCGGACGGCGCTGTCGGTGACGTTGACGTGCTGGCCGCCCGCGCCCGAGGCGCGATAGGTGTCGATGCGCAGATCCTTGTCCAGGATTTCGATCTGGAAATCGTCGTCGACCACGGGGAAGACCCAGACGGACGCGAAGCTGGTATGCCGGCGCGCGGCGGCATCGAAGGGGGAGATGCGCACGAGCCGATGCACCCCCGATTCGGTCTTGAGCCAACCATAGGCGTTCGGCCCCTGCACCTTGATCGCCGCCGATTTGATGCCGGCGCCCTCGCCCGCGCTCTCCTCGATCCACTCGATCGCGTAACCGCGCTGCTCCGCCCAGCGCACATACATGCGCATGAGCATTTCCGCCCAATCCTGGGATTCGGTGCCGCCCGCGCCGGCATGAACTTCGAGGAAGCAGTCATTGCGATCGGCCTCTCCGGAGAGGAGCGCCTCGAGTTCGCGCTTGGCGGCGCGCCCCCTCAGCGCCAGGAGGGTCGATTCGGCGTCGGCTGCGACCGCCGCGTCTCCTTCGGATTCCGCAAGGCTCAGAAGCTCGACCTGATCGGCAAGTTCGCGCTCGAGCCCCTCGTACTCATCGATCGCGGCCTGAAGCTGCGTCCGTTCGCGCATCACCTTCTGCGCTTCGTCCGGACGCGTCCAGAGATCGGACGATTCCGCGCGCGCGTTCAGCTCCGCGAGGCGTGCACGCGACGTCTCAAGGTCAAAGTGACCTCCTTAGCAGCGCGATCGACTGCTTGATCTCTTCGACAGCGGCTTCAATTTCGGCGCGCACAAACGCCTCCGTTTCGGGGATGGCCGACCGTCAATCTAGGCGAAGGCCCTCGGCATCTCAATACAAGCCGCCCGATCCCGTGAGCGGCACGACGACGCCTGACGCGCCCTCCTCGCCGCCGTCGAGGACCGGACCCGCCTCGGTCGGCACCGTGCCGGGGCGGAACGCCTCGAGGATGACGTTCTTGTCGCCGGGCTTGGCCGGCAGGCCGGTCGCGAGATTGATGTGGACAAGCCGCACGCCCGGCGGAATGCGGAAGGGAACATCGGGCTTGCCGGCGAGCGCCGCCGCCATGAAGTCCTTGAAGATGGGAACGGCCACGGAGGCGCCGGTCTCGTGACCGCCGAGCGTGCTCGGCTGATCGAAACCGACGAACACGCCGAACACCAGATCCGGCGAGAACCCGACGAACCACGTATCGGCGCTGTCGTTGGTGGTCCCGGTCTTGCCCGCCAGCGTCCGGTTGAGTTCGCGAATACGCTGGCCGGTGCCGCGCTCGATCACGCCCTCGAGCATGGAGACGATCTGATAGACGCTGATCGGGTCGGCGATCTGTTCGCGCGTGTCGGGAAGCTGCGGCGTCGGATCGTTGTGCCATTCCGGCGGACGGCACTCGCCGCATTCACGCGTATCCTGCCGAAAGATCGTGCGGCCGTTGCGGTCCTGCACGCGGTCGATCATGGACGGCGTGATCCGCTTGCCGCCGTTGACCAACATCGCATAGCCGGCCGTGAGCCGAAGCAGCGTCGTCTCGCCCGCGCCGAGCGCCATCGAGAGCACTTCGGGCATCTCGTCGACGATGCCGAACGTCTTGGCGTAGGCCGCGACCTTGCTCATCCCGATGTTTTCGGCGAGCCGCACGGTCATCAGGTTGCGCGACTGCTCGATGCCGACCCGCATCGGCGCGGGGCCGATGAATTTGCCCGTATAGTTCTCGGGCTTCCACTTGCCGAGGCCTGGCCCCTGATCGATGACGATGGGCGCATCCAGGATCCGCGTCGCCGGCGTATAGCCGCTGTCGAGGCCCGCGAGATAGACGAACGGCTTGAACGACGAGCCCGGCTGGCGTTTCGCCTGGGTCGCGCGATTGAACACGCTCATCTCCTGGCTGTAGCCGCCGGACATCGCGAGCACACGGCCCGTATGCGGGTCGAGCGCGACCGCCGCACCCTGGACGGCCGGAATCTGGCGGAGCGCATAGACCGGAGACGTGCCCTCGTCACTCTTCATGCGCTCGACGGCGACGACGTCGCCCAGGTTCAGAACATCGGACGGAGTCTTGATCGACGGTCCGACCTCTTGCTCGGGACGATGCGGCCGCGCCCAGAGCAGTTCCTGAAGCGGGATATGGCCGCGACTGCCATCCGCGAGACCGATCGTGGCCTTGTCCGCCTCGACCGCGAGCACGGCGGCCAGTCGCCAGGGTGCGAGCCCCGCGGGCGGCGGCACCGCGGCCAGGCGCGCCGGCCACCCCTCCGCCACGCCGATTCTGGCGATGGGACCCCGCCACCCGTGACGGCGATCGTAGCTTCTGAGGCCTGCGCGAAGTGCCGTGTCCGCGATCGCCTGAAGACGCGGATCGAGCGAGGTCCGCACCGACAGCCCGCCCCGATAGAGCTCTTCCTCGCCGAAGCGCCCGATCAATTCGCGCCGAACTTCCTCCGCGAAATAATCGGCCCGCGCGACCTCGGTTTCATCGCGCGTGCGAACGACCAGCGGTTCCGCTTCGGCCGCGCTCGCCTGAGCGGCGGTGATGAAGCGCTCCTCGCGCATCCGGTCGATCACCCAGTTGCGGCGCGCGACAGCAGCCGCGGCATGGCGCACGGGATGGTAGTTGTTCGGCGCCTTGGGCAAGGCCGCGAGATAGGCCGCCTCGCCGATCGTCAGCTCGGGAAGCGATCTGTTGAAGTAGTTGAGCGCGGCCGCCGTCACCCCGTAGGAGCCGTAACCGAGATAGATCTCGTTCAAGTAGAGCTCGAGGATGCGGTCCTTGCTGTAAGTCCGATCGATCCGGAAGGCCAGAATCGCCTCCTTGACCTTGCGCGC
Source organism: Alphaproteobacteria bacterium (assembly GCA_041484095.1). Taxonomy (GTDB): domain Bacteria; phylum Pseudomonadota; class Alphaproteobacteria; order CADEGL01; family CADEGL01; genus JBGPGW01. The sequence goes on from JBGPGW010000180.1 coordinate 3,035, forward strand.
GATCGAAACCTCGTTGGTCAGCAGGAAATTCTTCGCGACCTGCTGGGTGATGGTGGAGGCGCCGACCGGTCGCTTGTCCGACGCATAGTTCTCGACATTTTGAATGGCCGCGCGGAACACGCTGAGGATGTTGACCCCGGGATGCGAGTAGAACTCCGCGTCCTCCGACGCGAGAAATGCGGCGATCACGTGCTTCGGGATCGCGTCGATCGGCACGAACACGCGCTTCTCCGTCGCGAATTCGGCCAAGAGACGGCCATCACCCGCATGGACGCGGGTCATCGTCGCGGGCTCGTAGGTCGCGAGCTGCCGGTAGTCGGGAAGGTCGCGCCCGAAATGCCACAGCGCATACAGCGCGCCGGCGCCGCCGATAATGCACAGCGTGAGCATGACGGCGAGAAATCGTCCAAAATATTTCAGCATTGCCGTGATATCTGCTCGACTGGGACAGGTAACGGCCGGCGCGTTGCCGCCCAACCACCTGGCGCGGGAGACTCGCGCGCCGCAAACCAATCTTTCAAGTGATTATGACATAATTTTAGCCGCTGCGCGGTCCCCGGGAGGCCATGGGATCATTGCGAACGCAGGGCGGCCTGGTTCGCGAAGAAGCCATCGATGGCACGGCGAATCGCCCCGGCGGTCTTGGCGCGCTGGGCTTCCGAAAGCAGACGCCGCTCGTCCCCTCGATTGGAAAGGTACCCCATCTCCACCAAGACGGACGGCACATCCGGCGCCTTGAGAACCGCGAATCCCGCGAACCGGTGCGTCCGGTCGACGACGGGAGAGACCACCCGCAACTGGTTGGTGAGCAATCCCGCAAGACGGGCGGCCTGGTTCATGCTTTCGCGCTGAGCCAGATCGATCAGGATGTTCGACACCTCCACGCTCTTGTCCGAGAGATTGATGCCGCCGATGACATCGGCCTTGTTTTCCTTCGCCGCCAGGGCCTCGGCCTCCGTATCCGAGGCCCGCTCCGACAGGGTGTAGACCGATGCGCCGCGGATCGCCGAAGTCCCGATTGAATCCGCGTGCAGGGAGATGAACAGGTCGGCGCCGGCGGCTCGGGCAAACTCCACGCGATCGCGCAAGCGGATGAATACGTCGTCCTGCCTCGTCATGACGACGCGGTAACGGCCATCGCGCTCGAGAATCCGTTTCAGTTCCTGGGCCATCGCGAGGGTGATGTCTTTTTCTTGGGCGCCGCTCACGCTGATCGCGCCGGGGTCTTCGCCGCCATGGCCTGCGTCGATGGCGATGAGGCGCCGGCCGTCAGACTTGCGCTTATGTTCCGGCTGCGCCGGCGCGCTGGGCCGTGCGGCCTGCTGAGGAGCTGCCGCCTGCTGAGGGGGTGCGGTCGGCTGAGGGGGTGCCGCCTGCTGAGGGGGTGCGGTCGGCTGAGGGGGTGCCGCCTGCTGGGGTCGCGCGGCCCCCTGCGGTTGGACGGCCTGCAGCGGTTGCTGCCGGTGCAGTTGGAGCTCATTCAGAAAGGATTCGACCGTCGTCGGCTCGAGATCGACCACCAGACGGTGCCGCCGATCGTCCCCGACGGGCGTCATGACCGCCTGCATGATGCGCGCCGGCGCCTTGAGATCGATCACGATGCGCGCCACACCGGGCTGGAACAGGCCGTAGCGAAAGCCAGCGATGACCCCCGCGCCGCGCGCACCCGAATCGGGCGGAATCTGCCAGATCACCTCCGGAAGGTCGATGACGATCCGATAGGGATCGGCCAGCATGAAGGCATTGAAGGCGACGGGCTCATTCAACTCCACGACCAAGCGCGTCCGGTCGGGATGAATGCCGTAGCGCGTCGCGAGGACAGTCGGCTCCGCCGCAGCCGGCAGTGCCATGAGAATTGACACCAGCCAAAAGACGAGCGAAAAAGGTAATCGTCTAGGGCGGCACATCTAGTAGGCCCAATATTGTCTTACCCCTAGATATACCTATGTTTTTCTCGATATCAAGCCAAACCGTCCATAGCCCCCCACAACGGCCAAGGCATGGTCAGGCAACCCGGAATCATCGCAATTTGGAATCATCGATTGAGAAGCCGTCGGTCAGACCTTATGTTGTTGATAGTTATCGATTGCGACCGGTCATGGCCGATCCTCGGCCAAGGCTAACCCGCCGGTCGGCGCGCGGCACGGAGTGCATCCTTGGATCCCCGTTCGGGGCCGCGCGGAAGGTTAAGCGAATGTCGAATGAACTCGTGAAACCGGCCTTGGAGATCGCCGAACAAACGGCGAATGGCTCCGCTGGAGCTTTGCGCTTCGCTGCACATGGGTGCGCGAAGGCCGAAGCCCGTCATGCGGCCGATTTCATGCGCCCGCCGTTCACCGCCGAAGATGGCGGCGCGGGCGTTGACGCCATGGAGATAGAACTAAATGTCCAAACGCATTCTCATCGACGCTGCCCACCGCGAGGAGACTCGGGTGGTCGTGCTGAGCGGCAATCGTGTTGAGGAGTTCGACCACGAATCCACGACGCGAAAGGCTCTCAAAGGAAACGTCTACCTCGCCAAAGTAACGCGGGTCGAACCGTCGCTTCAGGCGGCGTTCGTCGACTACGGCGGCAACCGCCACGGCTTCCTGGCCTTCGGCGAGATACACCCGGACTATTACCGCATCCCCGTCGAGGACCGGCAGGCCCTCATCGCGGAGGAATCACGCTCCGAGGATGAGAGCGAAGCGGCGAACGGCACGGATGCCGCCGGCGCGTCCCAGCCCGCGGGTGAGCACAATGTGGAGACCCTCGGCGGCGATTCCGGCGAGGATGTCCAGCGCCGGCGCATGCGCTTTCAGCGCCGCTACAAGATCCAGGAAGTCGTCAAGCGGCGCCAGATCCTGCTTGTGCAGGTCACCAAGGAGGAGCGCGGCACGAAGGGCGCGGCTCTCACCACCTATCTCTCTCTCGCGGGCCGGTACTGCGTTCTCATGCCCAACACCGGGCGCGGCGGCGGCATTTCGCGCAAGATCACGAGCCAGGTCGACCGGCGGCGCCTCAAGGGCATCGTCGACGATCTCCAGATTCCGGACGGCATGTCGCTCATTCTGCGGACCGCAGGCCAGCAACGGACCAAGGCCGAGGTCAAGCGCGACTTCGAATACCTCGTGCGCCTGTGGGACGAGATTCGGGAGCAGACTCTCAAATCGACCGCGCCGGCGATCATCCACGAAGAGGCGGACGTCACCAAGCGCGCCATCCGCGATCTCTACGGCCGCGATGTCGACGAGGTCATCGTCGACGGCGAGGAAGGCTACAAGAGCGCCCGCGCCATCATGAAGGCGCTCATGCCGAGCCACACCAAGCGGGTTCAGCTGTATACGGACACGAGCGTGCCGCTGTTCCATCGCTTCGGCGTCGAGGCTCAGCTCGACACGATCTTCAGTCCGGTCGTGCAATTGCGCTCGGGCGGTTCCATCGTAATCAACGCCACCGAAGCGCTCGTCGCGATCGATGTGAACTCCGGCCGCGCGACGAAAGAGCGCAACATCGAGGAAACAGCGACCAAGACCAATCTCGAAGCCTCGGAGGAAATCGCGCGTCAGCTGCGTCTGCGCGATCTTGCCGGTCTGATCGTGATCGACTTCATCGACATGGAGGACTCCCGCAACATCGGCGCGGTCGAGCGGCGCCTCAAAGAGGCCATGAAGGATGACCGGGCGCGCATCCAGATCGGCCGCATCAGCCATTTCGGCCTCCTCGAAATGTCGCGGCAGAGGCTGCGGCCGAGCCTTGTCGAGACGAGCACGGAACAATGTCCGATCTGCGGCGGCTCGGGCCGCAGCCGATCCGCGGAATCGACGGCGCTGCAAATTCTCCGCGTGCTCGAGGAAGAAGGCCTCAAGCAACGCTGCAGCGAGCTCACGATCACGTTGCCCATGCGCGTGGCCCTACACGTGCTCAATCAAAAGCGGCGCGTGGTGGGCGAGATCGAGGACCGCTTCAACTTCCGCATTACCGTGGTCGGCGACGAACATCTGATCGCACCCAATTTCCGCGTCGATCACACGCGATTGCGTGAGGCGGGTCAGCCGATCGCCCCGGCGGCGCAACCCGCCGTGCGGCCGATCGAAATCGAAATGGAAGACGACGAGACGGCCGAGCCCGTTGGCGAGACTCATGAACCCATCGACGAGACTCATGAACCCGCCGGCGAGGCTCGCGAACCTGCTGCTGGCGAGGCTCACGAACCTGCTGGCGAGGCTCGCGAACCCGCGGCCGAAGGGCGTCGGCCGCGCCGCCGCCGCCGCGGCCGTCACGGCGAGCGACAGGGTCCGCGCGGTGGCGCCCCTCTTCCCGTGCCCGAGCCGATGGCGGCCGAGGGCGCGGAGGTGAGCGAAGCCGCGGAG
>JBGPGW010000181.1:0-7349 GCA_041484095.1 Alphaproteobacteria bacterium
CCGCTTCGAGCCGATCTATTCCTTCAATGAGAGCGAACGCATCGGCCATTTCGCCGGGCGCGCGCCGCATGTGGCCGCCCTCGCAGCCCCGCCGCAACGTCCGGCCGCGCGCGAGATTTCCGCCACCGCCGGTTTCGCGGCTCAGCGATAGGCCAGCGCCCTCCGGAAAATCCGTCCGACGGCACGCCGCCCCGACAAGGGCCTCACGCCGAAGCGCACCCGAAATCAACACATGACGAATTCGCGAAGTGGTGCCCCTGGCCGGACTCGAACCAGCACGATGTCGCCACCAACAGATTTTGAGTCTGCCGCGTCTACCAATTCCGCCACAGGGGCCCCGGATCGTCCGCGCGGGCGAGCGCGGCGGGTTGCGGGATCATAACGGAGGGGCCTTCGCCGTCAACACGCGTCCTTCCGGCGCCACGCGTCCGCCCGGCGCCGCGCGGCCGGCGCCGATCGCTTCGGACGCCGGCATCACCGGGCAGGCCGAGCAGGCCGGGCGTTGAACCCTTGGTCGGTTTCTGCGCAGGCTGGAGGGCGCATCCATCGAGGCGATCTCCGGAGCTCCATGCCGACCATCCCGTCGCCCCGCGCCTGGCTCGGCGTGATCCTCGCCGCGGTCGCGGCACTGTCGATGACGCTTTCGGCGATCAGCGCGCGCCTTGCCTATGATTCCGGCACGAATCCCTGGACCGTGATGCCGTGGCGGTTCCTCGTGGGGTTCTTCATCGTTCTCGTCGTCGTGCGCGCGGCGCGCATCCCCGCCGCGATGCCGCTTCGCCTTCGCGTCGAATGCCTGGCCGCGGGCCTCATGTTCGGGGCCTCCTCGCTCGGCTATCTCTGGGCGATCGAGACCATCCCGGTCGGCCAGGCCGCGCTCATCATCTATGTCTACCCCGTGCTCGTGGCCTTGGCGGCGCGCTTCACCGCGGGCGAGCGTCTCACGCCCATGAAACTCGCCGCCGTAATCGCCGCCTTCGCGGGCCTCGTCGCGGTGCTCGACATCCGGCACGCGCCGAGCGATGAGCGCGGCATCGCGCTCGCTGGCATGGGTGCCATCATGTATGGAGGGTCGATCCTGTGGAGCGCGCGCCTCACGCGCCGCGTCGACAGCCGAATCCTGACGCTCCACGTCATGGCCGCGGGCGCCGTCGCCTTCAGCCTCCTGGCCGTGGCGATGGACGCCATCGCGCTGCCGGGCGGCCTCTACGGCCCCTGGGTCTTCGCGCTCGCCGCCGTCCTCTATGCGCTCGGCTCCGTCTGCCTCTTCGCGGCCGTCCCCCTGAGCGGGCCCACCGCCGTCGCCATGACCATGAATCTCGAGCCGGTCACGGCCGTGATCCTCGCCGTCGCCTTCCTCGGCGAGCGCCTGGCACCGCTGCAACTCGCGGGCGGCGGCGTGGTCATCGCCGCCATCCTGGTCCTTCAATTCACGAGCGTCGCGCGCAGAGCCGACGGCTGAGCGGGTCTTGCACCGGCGCGCGGGGGACGCTCTACTCGCCTCCCTATCCGATACCGGCGAGGGAGCGATCCATGGCGAATCTCGAGCGCTTCAAGATGTTCATCGGCGGCGCGTGGGTCGAGGCCGCCGCGGGCGCCCATTTCGAGAGCTTCAACCCCTATACCGGGAAACCCTGGGCGCTCGTCCCGCGCGGCGGGGCGGAGGATGCCAACCGCGCGGTCGAGGCCGCGCAACGCGCCTTCACGTCGGGCGATTGGCCGAAGTTGAAGGCGGGGCAGCGCGGCGCGCTTCTCCGCAAGCTCGGCGACATCGTCGCGCGCGAGGCCGAGCGCATCGCCGCGATCGAGGTCCGCGACAACGGCAAGCTCATCGCCGAGATGGGCGCGCAGCTCCGCTATATCCCACAATGGTATCACTATTTCGGCGGGCTCGCGGACAAGGTCGAAGGCGCCGTCATCCCGAGCGATAAACCGGAGATGCTGACCTTCACGCGGCACGAGCCGCTCGGCGTCTGCGTCGGCATCACGGCGTGGAATTCGCCGCTCCTCTTGCTGGCCTATAAATTGGCGCCCGCGCTCGCCGCGGGGAATTGCTTCATCGTGAAGCCGTCGGAGTTCACCTCCGTCTCGACGCTCGAATTCGCGCGTCTCGTCGAGGAAGCCGGCTTTCCCCCCGGCGTCTTCAACGTCGTCACCGGATTCGGCGCGGAAGTGGGCGACGCGCTCGTCGCGCACCCCAAGGTCGCGAAGGTCGCGTTCACCGGAAGCGAGAAGACCGGCGCCCTGGTCTATCAGCGCGCGGCGGCGGGCCTGAAGCGCGTGACGCTCGAGCTCGGCGGCAAATCGCCCAACATCGTGTTCGAGGACGCCGACATCGACAACGCGGTCAAGGGGGCCATCTCCGGCATCTTCGCCGCGAGCGGCCAGACCTGCGTCGCGGGCTCGCGCCTCCTCCTTCACGAGCGCATCCACAACCAGTTCATGGACCGGCTGATCGCGATGGCGGAGACGGCGCGCATGGGCGACCCCATGCGGATGGAGACGCAGGTCGGCCCCGTCACGACGACGCCGCAATACGAGAAGGTCCTCAACTACATCCAGATCGCGAAGGACGAAGGGGCGAATTGCGTCCTCGGCGGCGGCCCCGCGCGCCGCCCCGAATGCGGCGACGGCTGGTTCGTCGAGCCCACCATCTTCACCGACGTCGACAACAAGATGCGCATCGCGCAGGAAGAAGTGTTCGGCCCGGTCCTCTCCGTCATCCGCTTCAAGGACGACGAAGAGGCGCTCGAGGTCGCCAACGACGTCCTCTATGGCCTCGCGGCCGGCGTGTGGACGAAAGACATCAGGCGCGCGATCACCATGTCCGAACGCCTTCAGGCCGGCACGATATGGGTCAACACCTACCGCGCGATCAGCTACACGACGCCCTTCGGCGGCTACAAACGCTCCGGCATCGGGCGCGAGAACGGCCAGGAGGCGATCATGGGCTATCTCCAGACCAAGGCCGTGTGGATCAACACGGCGAGCGAGATCCCCAACCCCTTCGTCATGCGCTGAGCGCCGGCTCGGATCGACACCCGCGTGCTCCGACGACTTTACGACTGGGCGATCCGCATCGCAGGCGACCGCCGCGCGGTGCCCGCGCTGCTCGCGGTGTCCTTCGTCGAGAGCTCGGTCTTTCCCATTCCGCCCGATGTGATGCTCGTGCCCATGGTGCTGGCCAATCCGCGCCGCGCCTATTGGTTCGCCTTCATCTGCACGGTCGGCTCGGTGCTCGGCGGGTTCCTCGGCTACGCCATCGGCTATTTCCTCTTCGAGGCGGTCGGCCGGCCGCTCCTTCTTCTTTACGGCCACGGCCAGGACTTCGAGCACGCCATCGCGTGGTATCAGCGCTGGGGCGCCTGGATCGTGGCGGCCAAGGGGCTGACGCCGTTTCCCTACAAGGTCATCACGATCACCAGCGGCTTCGCGCATTTGAACCTCGCGGCCTTCGCGATCGCATCGATCGTCTCGCGGGCCCCGCGATTCTTCATCGTCGCCTGGCTCTTGCGCCGCTACGGCGAGCCCGTGCGGAGCTTCATCGAGCGGCGGCTCTATCTCGTCACCACGCTGTTCCTCCTGGCGCTCGTGGGCGGATTCGTGCTCGTCGAGTATCTGCTCTAGACGGGGGCCGTGTGTTTCAATCACCATGCCACTTCATGAACGAAGCGATCGCATGATGAAGCGTCTCAGTGACATCGGACTTCGCCCCTTTGCGGGGACGCTCGCGCTCGTCAGCGCGGGGCTGCTCGCGACCGTGTTCCTGATGCAGCATCTCGGCGGGCTCGCGCCGTGCCCGCTCTGCGTGTGGCAGCGTTATCCGCACGGCGTGGTCATTCTCTTCGGCATTCTGGGTGCTACATTCGGCGGGCCGCGCGCGCGCTGGCTCATCGCTGGCGCCGGCCTCGCCTTTCTCGCGACCGCCGGCATCGGCGTGTTCCAGGTCGGCGTCGAGCAGCGCTGGTGGGAAGGCCTCGCGGCCTGCACGGGCGGAGCGGGGGTTCCCGAATCGCTCGCGGAGCTTCAGGCCCAGCTCGGCAAGCCGGCGGCACCGCGCTGCGACGAGGTCGCGTGGTCGCTGTTCGGCATCTCGCTCGCCGGCTACAATGCGCTGGTGTCGCTGGGCATCGCGTGCCTTGCATTCGGACGCGCGATGCTCCCGGAGAGGGCCCGATGACGAAGCCGCAAGCGGGCAAACCGCGAGCCCCGCACGTCACCGCCGAGGGTGCGCTGCCGGGCGATCCGACCCGCGAACAGCTTCTCGACGAGATCATCCGGGTGGACCAGGCCGGCGAATACGGCGCCGTGCGCATCTATGCGGGACAACTCGCCGTCCTCGGCCGCAGCCCTGCCGCCGCGCACATTCGCGCGATGGCGGCGAAGGAGCGCGAGCACCTCGACGCGTTCAACCGCATGATCGTCGAGCGGCGGGTGAGGCCCACGGCGCTCGCGCCGCTCTGGCATCTCGCGGGCTTCGCGCTTGGTGCCGCGACCGCGCTTCTCGGCGAGCGCGCGGCCATGGCGTGCACCGTCGCGGTCGAGGAAGTCATCGACGAGCATTACGCGCGCCAGGCGCAGACCCTCGGCGACGATGAATCGAAATTGCGGACGACGATCGAAGAATTCCGCCGCGACGAGCTGGAGCATCGCGACACGGCGCTCGCCCATCACGCGACGGAGGCGCCCGCCTATCCCGTGCTGAGCGCCGCCATCAAGGCGGGCTCGCGCCTCGCGATCTGGCTGTCCACGCGCGTCTGAGAGACAGGCGCCACCGAATCCCTAGACCGGATCGAGTTCCGTGTCCCAATAGAGAAAGTCGCGCCAGCTGCGATGGAGATAGTTGGGCGGATAGGCGCGCCCGTGTTCCTGCAGCTCGAGGCTCGTGGGCTGGCACGGCCAATACCGCGGCTGCATCCCCGCCTCGCGCGGCAGGCGGTTGCCCTTCCGGAGATTGCAGGTCGTGCACGCCGTCACGACGTTGTCCCAGGTCGCGCGCCCGCCGCGCGAGCGGGGCACGATGTGATCGAAGGTCAGTTCCGGCGCCGGGAAGACCCGGCTGCAATACTGGCAGCTGAACCGATCGCGCAGGAACACGTTGAAGCGCGTGAAGGCCGGCCGCCGCTTCGGCGGAATATACTGCTTGAGCGCGATCACGCTCGGCAGCCGCATCTTCATGCTGGGCGAACGGATCTCGCGGTCGTATTGGGAGACGATGCTGACGCGGTCGAGATAGACGGCCTTGATGGCCTCCTGCCAGCACCAGACCGACAGCGGGAAGTAACTGAGCGGACGATAATCCGCGTTCAAGACGAGGACCGGCGAATCCTTCATGCGAGCATGCGATCCCTTGCCGAACGTCAATGATTCCAGCCCAATCATCATGGCGGCAGCCCCGATAAAACACAATATCTAGTTCCTGACGCAGGCGTCGAACTGGCGGCGGCCCCACTGTTGCGACTACATTGACTGCGACGGCGCGGCAGAGAGGGCAAGGAGAGGTGCGGCATGAGCACCAAACTCGAATCCGGCGCGATGTTTCCCCAACTGACCGTGCCGTGCGCGGGCGGGCGTACGATCCGGCTTGGCGGCGCGCGCAGGGGCTGGCAGCTGATCGTCGTCTATCGCGGGCGACATTGCCCCATCTGCAGCCGCTATCTCGCGAAGCTCGACGGCATGGCCAAACGGTTCGCCGAACTCGACACCGAAATCATCGCGGTCTCCGCCGACCCCTGCGACCGCGCCGAACAGGCCAAGACCGAATGGGCCATCGGCTTCGATATCGCCTACGATCTGTCTCTCGACGCGATGCGCGCGCTCGGTCTTTACATCAGCGCGCCGGCCGACGGCGCGCCGCACCCGTTCCCCGAACCCGCGCTGTTCGCCGTCAACCCGGAGGGGCGCGCGCAGATCATCGAGATCGCGAACGCGCCCTTCGTGCGCCCCGATCTCGAGACCATCCTGTCGGGTCTCGCTTTCATCCGGGAAAAGAACTATCCCATCCGCGGGACGATGGCGTAGCGCGCCAGGCGCCGCGCCCGGCAATTTCAGGCGCATAGACCAGATGGTGAACCATGATGCCAGAGGCGCAGGATCCGCGGCCCGTCAGCGTGATCGGCCTCGGCAAGATGGGAAGCGCGCTTGCCCGCGCCCTGCTCAGCCATGGCCACGCGGTCACCGTATGGAACAGAACGCCTTCAAAATGCGCGCCACTGAAAGAGGCGGGCGCCGATGTCGCCTCGTCGGTCGAAGACGCCGTGCACGCGGCGCGGATCGTCATTCTCTGCCTGACCGGCCCGTCGGCAAGCGATCGCGTTCTGAACGCGACCGGTGTCGCCGCTTCACTCAGGTCCAGGACTCTCGTGCAACTCAGCACCCTGCCGGCGCAGCAGTCGCGCGACCTCGATCGATGGGCGAGCGAGAACGGGATCGAATACTTGTACGGTTCGATCTTCGGCTATCCGAGCGACGTGGTGGGCGGCAAATGCACCGTCGTCTATTCCGGGTCCAAGCACGCGTTCGATGCGCATCAGGGCGTCCTCGCCGCCATGGGTGGCAATCCGAAATTCGCGGGCGAAAGCACGGACTCCGTGTTGGCCCTGAAACAGGCCATGCTGTCCTACTCCTTCGGCAGCTGGCTCGCGTTCTTCCATGGGGCCGCCCTCTGTCACAAAGCCGGATTTCCAATCGAGACGTATGCCGAAACCGTTGTGGACACGTTCCCGATGCGAACGTCCGCGGTCCGGAATTTCGGCAAGAGAATCGCCGCGCGACGCTATGCGGACTCGGAGGCGCAGCTCGCGCTGTATGCCGAGGCCTACGCCCACGTCGTCGAGCTGAGCACGGCGCTTGAGATCGATGTGACTTTTCCGGAAATAGTCGCGCGCTTTTTCGCGCGCGCCATCGCGGACGGACATGCCGAGGATGGCCTGCCGTCCTTGTTCGAGCTGATGATTCGAAAAACCGCCGGCTGATCCCGGCTGAATCCTCTTGCGGCCGGTCAGGCCGCGAGCTTGCGGTCGAGAAAGCGCGTGGCCAGCGCGAGCCCTTCGGCGTCGATGCCGTGGCCGAGCCCGGGACGGCGATGGGATTCGACCTCGATTCCCGCCGCGGTCAAACCCGCGGCAGCCTCATCGAGCGCCGCGATCGGCACCAGCTCGTCATCGGCGCCGTGAACGAGAAGCACCGGCGGCCGGGCGCGGATGTCCGTCTGCAGGGACGCGTCGTCGAGGAGGCGGCCGGAAAAGCCAACCACGCCGGCGGCGGCCTCGGCCCGGCGCGGCGCGACGTGAAGTGCCATCATCGTGCCCTGCGAGAAGCCGATCAGCCCCAAGCGGCTTTCGGGAAGA
>JBGPGW010000182.1:0-7296 GCA_041484095.1 Alphaproteobacteria bacterium
CTCTTTGGTGCCGCTGCCGCAACCGCCGCGGGAGCGGTCGGCGCCTTGGTCGGCCGACCCTCGCCTCGAAGCTCGGTGACGCTGAGGAACTGCGGCTCCGGCTTCTCGGCGGCGTTGGTAGTCATTCCGGTGGCGACAATCGAAACCCGGAGCTTGCCTTCGAGACTCTCGTCGAAGGTCGAGCCGAAGATGATGTTGGCTTCGGGGTCCACTTCGTCGCGGATGCGATTCGCCGCCTCGTCGACCTCGAACAGCGTCATGTCGAGGCCGCCCGTGACGTTGATGAGCACGCCGCGCGCGCCCTTCATCGACATATCTTCGAGAAGCGGGTTGGAGATCGCCGCTTCGGCCGCATCGAGCGCGCGCCGCTCGCCCTCGGCCTCGCCCGTCCCCATCATTGCCTTGCCCATCTCCGCCATCACCGCACGGATGTCGGCGAAGTCGAGATTGATGAGGCCGGGCATGACGATGAGGTCGGTCACGCCGCGCACGCCGCAATAGAGGACGTCGTCCGCCATTTTGAATGCGTCCGCGAATGTCGTCTTCTCGTTGGCGACACGAAACAGATTCTGGTTCGGGATGATGATGAGCGTGTCGACGTATTGCGTAAGCTCCAGGATACCCTGCTCGGCGAGGCGCATGCGATGCGCGCCTTCGAAGTGGAAGGGTCTGGTGATGACGCCGACGGTGAGCACGCCCATCTCCCGCGCTGCGCGCGCGATGACGGGTGCGGCACCGGTGCCGGTGCCGCCGCCCATGCCCGCGGTGATGAACACCATATGCGTGTTCTGAAGATGGTCGACGATTTGGTCGAGACCTTCTTCGGCCGCGGCCCGTCCCACATCCGGCCGCGAACCCGCGCCGAGGCCTTGCGTCACGGTAAGACCAAGTTGGATCTTCTTCGGTGCGCTCGAGAGCGTCAGTGCCTGCGCGTCCGTGTTCGCCACCACGAACTCGACGCCCTCTAGCTCCGAGCGAATCATGTTTTCGACGGCATTGCCACCGGCGCCGCCGACGCCGATGACGACGATCCGCGGCTTCAGGTCTTGGATGGGAACAGCCATGGAGATGTTGAGTGTCATGTAGTCCTCCAGCTCGTCCAATTCGTTGACAGGGTCATTTTCGTTTTCGCTTTCAGGTTCCTAGGTGGTCATCGTTCGCGTCCCTTCGGGCTCAGAAATTGTCCCTCAGCCACAAGCCGAGGCGGCCGACCAAGCCGCTGCCGTTGCGGACAGGGACGGAAAGCCGATCTGCAAGTGCATCGGGGTTGGTCACGGCGTGAATCAGGAGGCCGGCGCAGGTGGAAAAGGCCGGTCCGCCCGTCGCTTCGGCGATACCGGAGACGCGGGTCGGCCGGCCCAAGCGGACCTGCTTGTCGAGCACGAGCGTAGCCAGCTCCCCAATGCCGGGGAGCTGGCTCGCCCCACCCGTCAGCACGACGCGCCGTCCGGCGATGCGGTCGAAACCGCTCGCTTCGAGGCGCGCGCGCACGAGTTCAAAGGTCTCTTCGAGCCGGGGTTGGATGATTCCGACGAGAATCGACTTCGGCACGTGGTGGGCCTGGGTCGGTTCGTTCTCGCCGATCTGCGGGACGTCGATGGACTCCCGCGTGTCGGATGGCGAAGGCGAAGCGCTGCCGTAGAGCGTCTTGATGCGCTCGGCGGCAGCCAGCGGCGTCGAGAGACCGCGGGCGATATCGTTCGTCACATGGCTGCCGCCGATGGGAATGGAGTCGGTATAGACGGATTCGCCGCCCGAGAACACGGCGATGGAGGTCGTCCCTCCGCCCATGTCGATGAGCGTGACGCCGAGATTCGTCTCGTCGCCGACGAGCGTGGAGAGACCCGAGGCGTAGGCCGAGACCACCTTCGTGTCGATGTCCAGGTGGCAGCGTGCGATGCACGATTCGAGATTGCGAATGGCGCTCGGGTTTGCCGTGATCACATGCATGTTGGCGCCGAGGCGGTCGCCGTACATGCCGCGCGGGTCGGCGACGCGTGCGCCGTCGAGCACGTAACCGACGGAAAACATGTGGAGGATTTCGCGATCGCTCGAGGCGGCGTGCTGATAGGCCTGCTGCCAGACGCGGTCGATATCGTCGTCGGCGATCTCGTAGCCGTTGATCGCGGCTTCGACGCCGACGGTCCGCGATGCGGGATTGCCGCAGGAAACGTTGACCACGATCGTCTCGATGGTCTCGCCGGCCATCTCCTCCGCCGCGTGCACGGCGTTGCGAATCGAGATTTCGGCCGCATCCATGTCGACGACGGCGCCGCTCCGCACGCCTTTCGACATCTGATGGCCGATGCCGATGACGCGAATGTCGTCGGCCGCATTGGCGCGGGCGACGAAGCAGCAGAGTTTGGTGCTGCCGACGTCAAGCGCGGCGATCAGCCCGGTTCGAATCTTGGTGTTATGCCCCTTCATGACCCGCTGACGCGTTGTCCCCCTCAAGTGAACTCATGTTTCGTGATCGACGCCCGGCACCGGTCGGCGGCCCGAGCGAGGCTGCAGGATCGCCGCATTCGGCAACGTCACGACGAGTCGGTCCGGCAGACGCATGTCGACCGAAGCGAGGCCGCGGCGCAGAAGCCCCTGCTCGCGATCGAGCTTGGCGAGATGCGTCCATGCGGCGGCAGGTCCGTCTTCGGGCAGCTTGATTTCGGTCGCATCGTCGATGCGCAGGTTCCACCGGCGCCCGCCGACGCGGATGGCCGCCGTGACGCGCTCGGCGAGCGCCGGCTCGGCGGCGATCATCTCGAAAAGCTCCCCCGTGCGGCGCGGCGCATCCGTGCCGACGAGCAGAAGGAGATTGGCAAACCGATCGAGTCCCTGGTCGGAGAGCACGCGGCCGTCCCGGTCGATGACCGCCAATTGCTGGTCGTGCTGCCATAGGGCGAAGGGCCGGCGTTCGACGACCCTGACGTAGATGGTGTCCGGTGCGCGGCGTTCGATCGACGCGCTTTCGATCCACGGCAAGGCCTCGAGCCGCTCCTTCGCGGCATAGGGATCGAAGGCAAGCAGCGGCATCTGCCGCCGGACCTGGAGCGCGCGGAGAATGTCCTGACGCTCGGCGTGGACTCGGCCCTCGACATAGACATTGGCGACGGCGAGCCCCATGGCGCCGGTGAGCGATGCGACGGCCCTTTGGGCCTGTTCGCCGACGGCGGCGGCGGTGCCGGAGCGCCAGACCCAGATGCCGCTCGCGACAATCGCCGTCATCGGCACGCTCAAGATGGCAAACGCCGCCGCGCGGCGCACCGAGCCCGGCCAACCTCTGCGGCGGCCAATGCCATTCACAAGTTTCATCGTGGCGCCGATCAGCCGTCGCATTGCGCGTTCTCCACCATCCAGCGGCACAGCTCCGTGAAGGAGATGCCCGCATGGGCCGCCTGCTCAGGCACGAGCGAGAGCGGCGTCATGCCGGGCTGCGTGTTGACTTCGAGCATGTAGAATCGGCCGGGCCCGCCCGCGGTGTCGTCGAAGCGCAGGTCCGCGCGGGACACGCCGCGGCAGCCGAGCGAGCGGTGCGCGCGCACGGCCAGATCCATCGCCTCGTCATAGGCCGGCTTCGGCAGGGGGGCCGGGACCAGATGGGTGGTACGGCCTTCCTTGTACTTCGCGTCGTAGTCGTAAAAGTTCGCGCTCGTGCGCAACTCGGTCACGCCGAGCGCGTGATCGCCCATCACCGCAACGGTGATCTCTCGGCCGGGGATGTAGCGCTCGATGAGCACATGCTCGCCAAATGGCCAGTCGCCGGGGTCAAGCGGCGGCAGATTGTCGCCCCTGCGCACGATTCGAACGCCGACGCTCGAACCCTCGTCGATGGGTTTCAGAACGAACGGCAGGTCCATGATTCCCGCGGCGACGGCCGAGCGCGTCACGACCTTGCCCTCGGGGCACGGAATGCCGGCGGCCTCGAAGAGACGCTTCGCCATGGGTTTGTTCATGGCGAGGGCAGACGCGAGCACGCCCGAATGGGTGTAGGGAATGCGCAGGATGTCGAGAATGCCTTGGATCCGGCCATCTTCTCCGAAGCGGCCGTGGAGCGCGTTGAACACCACGTCAGGCTGGGGCTTGAGCGCGCCGAACAACGCCCCGAGATCACGTGTCACGTCCAGCGTGTGCACGCGATAGCCGGCCTCGCCGAGCGCCTTGGACACAGCAGCACCAGAGACGAGCGACACCTCGCGCTCGACCGACCAGCCGCCCATGAGCACCAGAACGGAGCGCGTCATGGCCGCGCCTCCTTCGTACCGATGCGTTTGATTTCCCACTCCAGCTCGACGCCGGAGGCTGCCCGTACGCGCGCGCGCACGTCCTCGCCGAGCGATTCGAGATCATCCGCGGTCGCGGTGCCGGCATTGATGAGGAAGTTGCAATGTTTGTCCGAGACCACGGCGCCGCCGCGGACGAGCCCTCGGCAGCCGGCGGCCTCGATGAGCTGCCATGCCTTCCGTCCCGGCGGGTTCTTGAAGGTGCTGCCGCCGGTGCGGCTGCGAATGGGCTGGGTTGCTTCGCGCGATTCTCGAATCTCCGCCATGCGCGCGAGGATCGCGGCTTTGTCGCCCGGCCGTGCCTTGAAGCGTGCGCGGGTGAAGATCCAATCCGATGGCGCTGCAGAATGGCGATAGGTGAGGCCGAGCGTCGCCGCATCGGCCCGGTGCATCCGGCCGCGCCCGTCGAGCGCCTCGGCCTCGATCAGCACATCCTTGGTTTCGACGCCGTAGGCACCGGCGTTCATGCGAAGGGCGCCGCCGATCGTGCCGGGGATGCCCGAGAAGAACTCGAGACCGGCAAGCCCTGCTTCGGCGGCGGCGAGCGCGACATTGGCGTCGAGCGCGCCGGCACCGGCCATCACTCTATTTTCCTCGGTCACGACCTCGACGAAGCCGCGGCCGAGGCGCACGACCACGCCCGCGATCCCGCCGTCGCGCACGAGAAGGTTCGAGCCGACGCCGATCACCGTGACGGGCACGTCGACGGGCTTGGCGGCGAGAAATGCCGCGAGATCATCTGGATCCGCGGGGCGGAACATGACTTCCGCCGGGCCGCCGACGCCGAACCATGTGATGCGGTCGAGCGGTGCCTCGGCGGTGTATCGGCCCCGCACCGGCGGGAGGCGATCGAGAAGATGGGGGGTTTCCTTCCGCGCGGGCATCATCGCGCACCCCCGGCGCCGCGTCGTTCGTTCAGAAGCGCCTCGAGCTGTTCAGGCAGCGCGTGGGCCCAGTAGGTGATGTCGCCCGCGCCGAGGCAGACCACGAGATCGCCGGGCCGGGCCACGTCGCGCACGACGCGCGCCAGGGTTTGCTGGCTTTCGAGCGCGATGACGTGGCGATGGCCCCGGCGGCGCAGCCCTTCGACCAGTGCGTCGCGCGAGGCGCCGTCGATCGGCTTCTCGCCCGCCGCGTAGACCTCGGCCACGATCACCGTGTCGGCGTCGTTGAAGCACGTGCAGAATTCCTCGAACAGGTTCGAAAGCCGGGTGTAGCGGTGGGGCTGGACGACCGCGATGACCTGGGCCCGGGTCGCTGTCCGCGCTGCCGCGAGCACGGCCTGGATCTCGACGGGATGATGGCCGTAATCGTCGATCACCGTCACGCCGTTCGCCTCGCCCACCTTGGTGAAGCGGCGCTTGACGCCGGAGAAGCCTTCGAGTGCGCGGCGCAGCACCGATTCCTTGATGCCCATCTCGCTGGCGATGGCGATGGCGGCGAGCGCGTTCTGCACGTTGTGCCGTCCCATCATGGGCAGCTTGATGTCGGCGAGCGTGCGCACGCGCCCTGAGGTGCCGCTGATCACCGCGTCGAAGGTCCAATGCGTCAGCGCCGGGCGCACGCGCAGCGCGCGCACGTCGGCCTGGGGCGAGAAGCCGTAGGTCACGATGCGCCGGTCCGGCAGCTGCGGGATCAGCGCCTGCACCTCCGGATGGTCGATGCACAGCGTGGCGAAGCCGTAGAACGGGATGTTGTCGACGAAGGAATGAAACGCCGCGCGCACCTTGTCGAAAGTGCCGTAGAAGTCGAGATGCTCCGGGTCGATGTTGGTCACGACCGCCACCGTCGCCGGCAGCTTGACGAAGGTGCCGTCGGATTCGTCGGCCTCGACTACGATCCAGTCGCCCTTGCCGAGGTGCGCGTTGGTGCCGTAGGCGTTGAGAATGCCGCCGATGATGACGGTCGGGTCGTACTGGGCGGCGTCGAGCACCGAGGCGATCAGCGATGTGGTCGTCGTCTTGCCGTGGGTCCCACCGACGGCAATGGCCCATTTGAGGCGCATCAGCTCGCCCAGCATCTCGGCGCGGCGCACCACCGGGATGCGCTTGGTGCGCGCGGCCACCAGCTCCGGGTTGTCGGGGCGGATCGCGGTCGAGACCACGACGACCTCGGCGCCGCCCAAATTCGCCGCGTCGTGGCCGACGCGTACCGGAATGCCGAGCGCGGCGAGGCGGCGCACGTTGGCGTTGTCGGCCACGTCCGAGCCCTGCACCTGGTAGCCCATGTTGTGCAGCACCTCGGCGATGCCGCTCATGCCGATGCCGCCGATGCCGACGAAATGAATCAGCCCGATGTCGAGCGGGAGCGCCCTCATGCGGCGATCTCCCGCAACGTGGCGTCGGTACGAACGGCGGCAGAGCGGCCCCCCCGGCCGGCTCCGCCGCCGTTCGCTCCCCCCACGGCCTGACGAAGGACAAGATCGGCAAGCCGATCCGCCGCATCCGGGAGGCCGACCTCGCGCGCCCGCGCCGCCGCGCGCATCAGGATCGACGGCTGGCGCAGGTAGAACTCGAGCCGCGCGGACAGCGATTCCGGCTGGAACGATTCCTCGCGCATCATCCAGGCGCCGCCCGCGGCGGCCAGCGCGCGCGCGTTGGCGGCCTGGTGGTCGTCGGTGGCCGCGGCGTAGGGCACCAGGATCGCGGGGCGTCCGGCGGTGGAGATCTCCGCCACGGTGGAGGCGCCGGCGCGCGCGATCAGCAGCTGGCACCAGTGCAGCCGGTCCGGCAGATCGGCAAAGAAGGTTTCCAGAACGCAGCGCACGCGGTAGGCAGCGTAGGCCTCGCGCACCTGGGCCAGATCCTCGTGGCGGCATTGCTGCACCACGGAGAGCCGCGCGCGCTTGGTCTCGGGCAGCCGCACGATCGCCTGCGGCACCACCTCGGACAGGATGCGCGCGCCCTGGCTGCCGCCCAGGACCAGCAGGCGCAGCTCGCCGTCGGGCACCGGCGCGGGGTACGGATCGTCGCGCAGGGCGACCACAGCCGTGCGCACCGGGTTGCCGGTCTTCACCACC
>JBGPGW010000183.1:0-7280 GCA_041484095.1 Alphaproteobacteria bacterium
CGAGCGCTTCTTCTGCAAGCTCAAGCACTTCCGACGCGTCGCCACGCGCTTCGACAAACTCGCCCGAAACTTCCTCGCCGCCGTCCTTCTCGCCTCTACCCGCTTGTGGACCCGCGCTTATGAGTCCACGACCTAGTCGATTTCGGTTTGCGACGGTACGCGAAGTGTCGGGTGGGCTCCGCAAAGAGCGCAATCCGACCGCCGCTTGACCCGGAAGTGCCGGATCTTCGCGGCCAGGGAATCATAGAGCAGCAGCGTTCCCGACAGACTTTCACCGAGACCCAGGAGCTCTTTGATGACCTCGGTCGCCTGAAGCGATCCGACGACGCCTGCCAGAACGCCAAGAATTCCCGCCTGTTCGCAGCGCGGGATCAGATCGTCAGGCGGCGGCTCCGGATAGAGGCACCGGTAGCATGGATGATCACCCGTGTTCCACGCCTTGAAGGTCGAAATTTGTCCTTCGAAGCGCAACAACGCCGCCGAAACCAAGGGAATCCGGGCGAAGTAACAGGCATCTCCGAGGAGAAAACGCGTCGCGAAATTATCCGAACCATCGGCGACAAGGTCGTAACGGCGCACCAGCGCGTCGGCGTTGCTCGCATCCAGCCGGACATCGTGGGTCTCGATGCGGATGTCGGGGTTGAGCGCCTCGATCGCCGTTCTCGCGCTGTCGACCTTTGCAGTGCCGATGCGAGGAGTTGCGTGCACGATCTGGCGCTGCAAATTCGTGAGATCCACCTTGTCGCTATCCACGATGCCAAGCGTGCCGATGCCGGCTGCCGCGAGATAAAGCAGCATCGGAGACCCGAGGCCTCCCGCCCCGACGACGAGAACGCGCGAGGCCAGCAGCCGCGCCTGCCCCTCCTCACCGACCTCATCCAGAACGATGTGCCGCGCATAACGCAGCAATTGCGCATCGGTTATGGGCGGCAGCGTCCCTGTGAGCGGCGGCGTGCGGCTAGTCATGGGACTGCGATTGGGGATCGAGCCCGGTCGAGCCGAATCCTCCTTTTCCGCGGTCGGATTCCGGCAAATCCGCGCTTTTCGTCCACGCGACGCGCGTGATGGGGGCGACGACCAGCTGTGCGATTCGCATTCCGCGCGTGATCGAAAACGGTTCGATGCCAAGATTGGCCAGAATGACTTGGATTTCACCCCGGTAGTCCGAATCGATCGTGCCGGGGCTGTTGAGGACGGTGAGGCCGTGCTTCAGCGCGAGACCGGAACGCGGTCGGACCTGAGCTTCATAACCAGCGGGCAATGCGACACACAGCCCGGTCGGCACCGCGATCCGCGCCCCGGGCACGAGCACGATCTCGCGCGCGACGGCTGCGCATATATCCATGCCTGAACTCGCCGCCGTTGCGTAGCTCGGCAGCGGCAAGCCTTCCGCGTGCGCGAGTTGCCGAACGGCAACGGACAGTGGCGTCACGGCTTGGCCAGAAACACGCGGCTGATGCGTTCGACCAGCCGCGTCGCGACTTCGGTCTTGGTCATGGTCTGCCAGCTTTCGACATCTGCGGCGCTGACCAGATGAACCGTGTTGCGCTCGCCACCGAACACGCCCGTGGCAGGCGACACATCGTTCGCCACGATCCAATCGCACCCTTTTTTTGCCAGCTTGGCGCGTGCGTTCTCGATGACGGACTCGGTTTCAGCCGCAAATCCGATGACCAGTCGCGGCCGGCGATTGCTTGGGGCGGCCAAACCGGCGAGGATGTCGGGATTCTCGGTCAGAGCGAGCGTCGGCGTTCCCTTGCCATTCTTCTTGATCTTCTGCGGCTTTGGCGTCGCGGGGCGCCAATCCGAAACGGCTGCGGCGCAGACCGCCACATCGACCGGAAGGGCGGCTTGGCAGGCCGCGTTCATCTCGACGGCGGATTCGACGCGCACGACCTTGACGCCGGGAGGATCGGGTTGATGCGTGGGACCCGTCACAAGCGTGATGTCCGCGCCCAACCGCGCCAATGCCTCGGCGATGGCATGGCCCTGCCGCCCGGAAGAGCGGTTGGCGATGTAGCGGACGGGATCGATCGCCTCGACCGTGGGGCCGCTCGTCACCAGGGCGCGCCGCCCCGCGAGTGGTGATGCGTCGCCGAAAAAGCGCTCGACTTCCTCGAGAATATCACCCGGCTCCGCCATGCGACCCAGACCGAACTCGTTGCACGCCATGGCGCCCTCGGTCGGTCCGACCCTGAGGACGCCGCGCGAAGCAAGGACGGCGAGGTTGGCCTGTGTGGCAGGGTGATGCCACATGCGGACGTTCATCGCCGGCGCGGCCATGACCGGCTTGTCGGCGGCGAGGATCGTGGTCGTCGCGAGGTCGTCGGCCTGACCATGGGCCATCTTGGCGAGGATATCGGCGCTCGCCGGTGCGACGAGGATCAGGTCGGCTTCGCGCGACAGTCGGATATGGCCCATCTCGCTCTCATCCGTGAGCGAGAACAGCTCCGTATACACCTTGTCTTCGGAAAGAGCCGCGAGCGACAGGGCCGTGACGAAATGCGCGCCGCCCGCGGTCAATATGCAGCGGACCGCGGCTCCCCGCTCGCGCAGGCGCCGGATGAGCTCGAGGCTCTTATAAGCCGCGACCCCGCCGGAAATGATGAGAAGGATGCGCTTTCCGTGCAGCACCGTACTGCCTCGCTCGAGGTGCAACCCCAAGAAATACTGCGATATCTACCCTAGTAGCAGGGTCCCCCCCTTGGCAAGCGGCCGGGGTTCCGGCTCAGAGCAAGCCAACGGCGATGAGGCCGATCAACGCGACCGCGATCCAAAGCGCCCACAACCAGGAGCGGTTGTCGCGCCGGCCCGCTTCGGTCAGCGCCCGGATGCTATCGGGATGAAGCCGCAGGCTGCCCTCCGACAGCATGGCCAACATTCGTTCTGCGCCCGCGAGCGCCGGCGGCAGCCGTTCCATTACCGTAACGACATCCGCCGCAAAGTGGCGGAGCCTTGCCTGCGGTCCACGCATCTCGACCATCCACGCCTCGATCAGCGGGCGTGCGAGCTCCCACATATTGACGGTCGGATCGAGCGTCCGCCCGACGCCCTCGGCCACCAGCATGGTTTTTTGAAGCAGCAGGAGTTGGGGCTGCGTCTCCATTTCGAAGGTCTCGGCCACCTGAAAAAGCTGCCCCAACAGACGGGCGAGGGAGATCTCGTTGAGAGGACGGCCGAGAATGGGCTCCGCGATCGACCGGCACGCCTGGGTGAATGCCGCAACCGATTTGTCAGCGGGGACGTAGCCGGCCTTGAAATGCGCCTCCGCGGCCGCACGGTAGTCGGCGGAGAGGAAACCGATCAGCATCTCCGCGAGATAGTTGCGTGTTCGCAGATCGAGCCGCCCCATGATGCCGAAGTCGACCGCGACGATGTGGCCGTCCTGATCGACGAACAGGTTCCCGGGATGCAGATCGGCATGGAAAAACCCATCCCGAAAGGCTTGGTGGAAGAGCGCCGTGGCGGCCTTGGCGATGATCGTCCGCGGATCATGGCCCGCGGCGATGAGCGCCTCGCGTTCATCGATGGGTATGCCGCTGACGCGCTCGAGCGTCAGCACGCGCTTCGACGTTCGGGACCAGTCGATCCGCGGAACGCGGAAGGTCGGGTCGTCGGTGAAATTTTCCGAAAGCTCGGAAGCGGCGGCCGCTTCGAAGCGAAGATCCATTTCCAGCGCGACCGTCTCTGCCATCGTTCGGACGACTTCGACCGGCTTGAGGCGGCGCATCACCCCTCCGCCGGTCCACTCCGCAAGCTCCGCAAGCCAGTAGAACAGGTCGAGGTCTTGGGCAAAGGCGTCCTCGATGCCCGGCCTCAGGACCTTGACGGCGACGTCTTTTCCGTCGGCCGTAACCGCCATGTGGACTTGCGCGATTGATGCGGCTGCCACGGGATTCTCATCGAACCGGCTGAAGATGGCCTCGACAGGCTTGCCCAGCTCTCGTGCGACGATCCCGCGTGCGCTCGCCCCCGAAAAGGGCGGCAGTTTGTCCTGGAGCTCGGACAGGTCGGACGCGATTTCTTCGCCGAGAAGGTCCGAGCGGGTCGACAGGAGCTGCCCGAACTTGATGAAGCTCGGCCCGAGGCCCTGAATCGCAAGCGCGAGACGTTGCCCCGGTCTCAGCCGAGAAACGGCGCCGTCCAGGGGCGCCTTGACGATCAGACGCGCCGCGGCAGTGATTGTCGGTGCGATCCCGAACTTCTCGAGAAGGAACAGCGCGTCGTATTCGGCCAGGCGCCGTGCAATACGGAACAGGCGAACGACATTGCGGGCCGCGCGGATCATCGGTCCTGCCAAGTCAGGCGGCCATGGCCGGCCGTGCGGGCATCGTTATAGCCGCCAAGCACCATGGAGTGCCGCGATGCCCCCGGAGAGATTGCGAAAGCCCACGCGATCGAAACCGGCCGCCGTGATAAGGCCGGCTAGCTCTTCTTGTCGCGGAAATCGGCGAATGCTTTCGACCAGATAGCGATAGGCGTCCTCCTGGCCCGTCACGAACCGGCCGAGCGTCGGAAGGACGGCGAAGGAATAGCGATCATAGAGTTGATCCAGCACGGGCAACGTGACGTGGCTGAATTCAAGGCAGAGGAACCGCCCGCCCGGGCGCAGGACCCGCCGCGCCTCGCTCAAGGCCCGATCGAGATGCGTCATGTTCCTCAATCCGAAGGCGACGGTACAGGCATCGACGCTCATATCGGCCAGCGGCAGCGCTTCCGCGTCGGCGCAAATCCAAGAGATGCCGCCGAGGAGGCCGCGATCGATCGCGCGGTTGCGTCCGATCTCGATCATCTCGCGGTTGATGTCGCTGACCACGATTTCGGCCGAATCTCCCCCACCCGGCCTGTGCGCCAGCCTCGCGTGGACGCGAAACGCGATATCGCCGGTGCCACCCGCGATGTCCAGGAGCCGTATCCCGGGCTGCGGCGCCAACGCATCGACAAGCGCCGCCTTCCACAGCCGGTGGACGCCCGCGGACATGAGGTCGTTCATCAGGTCATAACGCTCGGCGACGCCTTCGAACACGGCGCGCACGAGGTTCGACTTTTCGGATTCGGGGACCTGCTCGAACCCGAAATCCGCCTGGCCGACGCTTCTTTTTTCGTACGTATTGTTAGCCATGGCCGGACCATAGCGTAGAGCCTTATGGCAGGCTAGGTTACCCGGCCCATGCCGGAACTCCCAGAAGTTGAGACAATCCGCCGCGGCCTTGCCGCCCGTATTATCGGTCGGTCGATTCGGCGGGTTGAGGTACGCCGGCCGGATCTGCGCATTCCGCTTCCGATGGATTTTGCGGACCGACTCGTGGGCCGGCGGATCGAGACGATCGATCGTCGTGCCAAATATCTGCTCCTTCGGCTCGATGACCGGCAGGTCCTCGTGGTTCACCTCGGGATGTCGGGGCGCCTGGTCCTCGCCGATCGCTCGTCTCAGCGGCAAGCGGGGCCGCATGAGCATGTCGTGATCCAGGTCGGCGATGATCTCGAAATCTGTTTCGACGATCACCGCCGCTTCGGGTTGATGGCGCTCATTCCGGAAGACGAACTCCAGACGCACGCCTTGTTCGCCCGCCTCGGCCCAGAGCCGCTCGGCCCCGATTTCAATGGCGCCGTTCTGGCGGCGGCCCTGTCGGGACGCCGGACGCCCCTTAAGGCGGCTTTGCTCGATCAAAGCGTCGTCGCGGGGCTTGGCAACATATATGTGTGCGAAATCCTGTTTCGCGCCCGGCTCTCGCCCAAGCGATTGGCGGCGACCGTGGGGAAGGGGCGGGCCGACCGGCTCGCCGCCGCTGTGCGCACCATATTGTTGGCCGCTATCGCTTCGGGCGGCTCATCGTTGAGAGATTATGTTCAGGCCTCCGGCGAACTCGGTTATTTTCAGCACAAGTGGCTCGTCTACGGGCGCGAGGGGCAGCGTTGCAAGACCCGTGGCTGTGGCCGCGTGATTCGCCGAATTATCCAATCGAATCGGTCGACCTTCTATTGCAGCCTGTGCCAACGCTAGGCTAAGGGTTCGGCCGGCGTGGCGGTCTCCGAACCGGTTGGCGGGGCCGTCGCGGGTTCTTCGCTCGGTTCCGCACGCGTGGTCGATATTCTGACCCGCTTCCAGCCTTAGAGAGGTCTGAATGGCGTACGAACACATTCTTGTCGAGACAAAGGGCGCCGTTGGGTTGATACGGCTCAATCGACCCAAGGCACTGAACGCACTTTGCGCCGCCCTCATCGAGGAGCTCGGCCACGCGCTCGACGGATTTGAAGCCGACGATTCGATCGGTGCGATCGTCCTCACAGGCAGCGACAAAGCGTTCGCCGCCGGCGCGGACATCAAGGAGATGCGAGACAAATCCTATATGGACGTATATCTCGCCGACTTCATCACTATGGGTTGGGAAAAGGTCACGGTCTGTCGCAAGCCGATCATTGCCGCCGTTGCCGGGTATGCGCTCGGCGGCGGCTGCGAGGTCGCCATGATGTGCGACTTCATCATCGCGGCCGACACGGCGCGTTTCGGTCAGCCCGAAGTCTCGATCGGAACGATGCCGGGCGCCGGAGGCACGCAGCGACTGCCGCGGTTCGTCGGAAAGTCCAAGGCCATGGACCTCTGTCTCACCGGCCGGATGATGGACGCGGCGGAGGCGGAGCGCTGCGGTCTCGTCAGCCGTGTTGTGCCGCTCGCGGCGTTGATCGACGATGCGCTGGCGACGGCGGCCAAGATCGCGGCCTTCTCGCGGCCCGTCACCATGATGATGAAGGAATCGGTCAATCGCGCCTTCGAAACGAGCCTGGCGGAGGGTGTCCGCTTCGAACGCCGGCTATTTCACTCGACATTTGCTCTCGAGGACCAGAAAGAGGGAATGTCGGCCTTTGTCGAGAAGCGCTCGCCGCAGTTCCGAAACCGATAGGGTATTCGACAGACTCCGTTGCAAAATGCCATTATGTTGACCCTGGCATCGTGCGAACGATATAAGCCCGCTACATCGAACAGACGATTGGACAAGAAGAACATGGCGCAACACAAATCGGCGAAGAAGCGGATACGAAGCACAGCGCGTCGAGCCCGCATTAATGATGTGCGGAAGGGACAGGTTCGCAGTGCTTTGCGAAAGGTTGAAACTGCGATCGCTTCGGGCGATCGGGCTCAGGCGCAGAAAGCGCTCGCCGTGGCTCAGCCGGACATCCACCGCGGCGTGACCAAGGGCGTGATGCCGAAGCAGACGGTGGCGCGAAAATTGTCTCGACTCTCAAAGCGAATCAAATCGATGTAGCGCTCATTGCGAGCG
>JBGPGW010000184.1:0-7231 GCA_041484095.1 Alphaproteobacteria bacterium
GAGCGATCGCGTTTACTACATCCTCTCCGGCAAGGGCATGTTCACGCTCGGCGCGGCGGTGCCCGCCAAGGCAGAGACCGGCGATGCCGTCTTCATTCCGCGCGGCACGCCCTACGCCTTCGAAGGCGACATGACGTATCTCGTCATGAATGGCCCGGCGTTCCGGCCGGGGGCCGACCGCTACCTCGAATAGCGCGCGCTCAGCGCACGTAGCTGGCGCCGTTCACGTCGAGGGTGGCGCCCGTCAGATGGCGCGAGGCGCCGCTTGCGAGGAACGCCGCCACGGAAGCGACATCCTCAGGCGGCACCCATTCCCCCATGGCGAGGCCGCGCGTCACGGCATCCTCGCCCCCTTGCGTCGCGGCGAAATTCTCCGACATCTGCGTCCGCACGACGCCGGGTGCGATGACATAGGCCAGGATGTTGTCCTTGGCATAGCCGCGGGCGATCGTCTGCGTGAACGCCTTGATCGCCGCCTTGGATGCCGCGTAGGTCGCGGTGTCGGGATTGGTCACGCCGCGCTGGGCGGCCCAGCTCGAGATCGTGATGATGATGCCGCCGCCCTGTCTCCGGAAATGGCGCACGGCCGAGCGCGACAGGCGCGCCGTCGCCAGCACGTTGACCTGCAGCGTCTCCGCCCAGACAGCGTCCCAGCTCGCATCGTCCGCATCGAGGCCGCCCGTCCAGCGCATGATGGCCGCGTTGTTGATCAAGACGTCGATTCGCCCGCGCCAGCCGACGGCCTCCTCCCACAGGCGATCGACCTGGCGGTTGTCGTGAAAATCGCCTTGAACCAGGCGCACGCGCTCGGGCGGCAGGTGGGCGACGGCCTTCCCGGCACCGTCGGCATCGCCCCCGTAATGCGCGACGATGTCGGCGCCCTGGGCGCCCAACGCCCGGACGATGGCCGCCCCGATCCCTTTCGAGGCCCCCGTCACCAAGATCACTTTTCCCGTGAGATCGAACACCGCGCGCCCTCCCCTGATGCAGGCTTGATTATTCGGCCGATCCCCCTCCCTCGCAACACGGCTCGTCGCGGCCTATTCTTCGCCCCGCTCATGGGCGATGGTTCGGACGAGCGGACGAGGACAGCGGGACTACCTGTGCCCAGGAAGACATTAGGTCTTATCGTCAACCCGATCGCCGGAATGGGCGGCAAGGTCGGGCTCAAGGGAACGGACGGCGCCGCCATCCTCGACGAGGCGCGGAAGCGCGGCGCGACCCCGGTCGCCGCCTTGCGCGCGACGCGGGCACTCAAGAGGCTCCTGTCGCTCCGGGGCGAGATCGACCTCATCACCTGCCCTGGTGCGATGGGCGGCGATGTCGCGGCGGCACTCGGCCTCAGCGCGATCCTGATCGCCGGCACGTCCGGACGCGATACGGGCCCCGACGACACGCAATCGGCCGCCGCCGCGATGAGGCGACGCGGCGTGGATCTTCTTCTCTTCGCAGGCGGTGACGGCACCGCGCGCGATATCCACGGCATCGTCGGCGCGGACATCCCGCTTCTCGGCATCCCGACCGGCGTGAAGATGCATTCGGCGGTGTTTGCCACGAGCCCTGGGAATGCCGGCGATATCGCCGCCGCATTCCTCGACGGCTCTCGTCCCAATCCGCCCTTGCGCGATGCGGAAATCATGGATGTCGACGAGGCCGCCATGCGCGAGGGCCGGCTTTCGGCGCGGCTTTACGGTTACGCGCGCGTCCCGGCCGAACGCAATCTCGTGCAAAGCGCCAAGGCGGGCGCCCTCGCCTCCGACGACGAGGCGCTGGATGCCCTCGCGGGCGAGATCGCGGTCGCGATGGAGGCCGGGCGCCTCTATGTCCTCGGTCCCGGAACCACCGTCCAGCGGATCAAGACCAGGCTCGGCGGCGGCACGCTCCTCGGCATCGATGCCGCCCTCGATGGCAGGCTGATCGGGACCGACCTCAACGAGGCGCAACTCCTCTCTCTCCTGGATGGGCGGAAGGCGACGATCATCGTTGGCGTGATCGGGGGCCAGGGGTATGTCTTCGGCCGGGGCAACCAGCCGATCAGCGCCGAGGTGATCCGGCGCGCGGGCCTGGACAACATCGTCATCATCGGGGGGCTTGCCAAGCTCCTGGCCCTCGATCCGCCATGCCTTCGGGTCGATACGGGCGAGGAGGCAATCGATCGGATGCTGGCTGGCCATCGGCGCGTGCGCATCGGGCCGCAGCAGGCCATGATATTCAAAGTCATCACATGAGTGCCTAGGAACGACCGGGAACGAGATGCAATCGAGAACCAGCAAGAGAGCCAATGCCGTGACCGGCACGATCCCTTCCGCCCATCCCTACATGGCCAACTCCGTCCCCGGCATCAAAGAGCAGATGCTAAAGGCGATCGGCGCGCGCAGCATCGAAGATCTGTTCGAGCAGATCCCCAGGGATCATCGCCTCAGGCGACCGCTCGACCTGCCGGAGGCGATCCGCTCGGAAAGCGCGCTGCGCCGGCATCTCCTCGACACAATCAGGAAGAACGGGAGCTGCGAGGAGAATCTGAGCTTCCTCGGCGGCGGGTGCTGGCAGCATTACGTGCCCGCGATTTGCGACGAGATCGCCCAGCGCAGCGAGTTCCTGACGCCGGTCTGGGGCACGCCCTCCTCCGACCACGGGCGGAACCAGGCCTGGTTCGAGTTCTCGAGCCAGATCGGCGAGCTCGTCGGCATGGATTTCGTCGGCCTCCCCGTCTACAGCTGGGGATGCGCCGCCGGCCACGCCATTCGCATGGCGTCCCGCATCACGGGGCGCCGCGAAGTCCTCATCCCCCGATCGATCGACCCCGAGCGGCTCGCGGTCATCCGCAACTATTGCGAGCCGAGCGAGATGGCGAGCCACATCGTGATCGCGCTCGTCGATTTCGATCCCAGGACCGGGCGAATCGACCTTGCCGACCTCAAGAGCAAGATCTCCCTGCGCACGGCGGCCGTCTCCATCGACAGTCCCAACTATCTCGGAATCATCGAGAGCGAAGCGGCGGACGTGGCGGCGATCGCGCGGAAGAACGGCGCCGAGACGATCATCGGCGTCGATCCCATTTCCTTGGGCGTGCTCGCGGCCCCGGCCGATTACGGCGCGGATATCGTGGTCGGGACGACCCAGCCGCTCGGCATCCATATGAATTGCGGTGGCGGCGCCGGCGGCTTCATCGCCACGCGCGATGACGAGAAATACGCCCGCGAATATCCGACGCTTCTCATCAGCATCACGGATACCGTCAAGTCGGGCGAATATGGCTTCGGCCTGAGCCTCGCGCACCAGACATCCTATGGCCTTCGCGAAAAGGGCAAGGATTGGACGGGCAATTCCGTCTATCTCTGGGCCATCGCGAACGCCGTCTACATGGCGCTGATGGGGCCGGAGGGGTTTCGTGAGATCGGCGAGGCGATCATCCAACGCAGCCACTATGCGGCGGCGCTCCTCGCCAGGATTCCGGGTATGCGCGTCCTGTTTCCATCCGGCTTCTTCAAGGAGTTCGTCGTCAATTTCGACGGCACGGGCAAGCCGGTCTCGGCGATCAACGCAGCACTACGCGCGCAAAAGATCTTCGGCGGCGGCACCCTGTCCAAGCATTTCCCCGCCCTCGGAGAGAGCGCGCTTTACTGCGTGACCGAAATTCACACCAAGGACGATGTCGAGCGGCTCGCGGACGCGCTCAGACGGGCGGTGCGCTGATGGCGGACGACACAAAGCTTCGGCGCTATCACGCGGCCGTCTGGGACGAACCCATCATCATGACGATGGGCCATCCCGGCCGGCGCGGGCTCGTGTTCGCGGAGGCCGAGCCCGAGATCAAGCGCACGCTCGGCACCGATGCCCAGTCGCTGATCCCCGCCGCCATGCGGCGCAAAACCCCGCCGGCGCTTCCAGAGATGTCCGAACACGAGGTGTTGCGCCACTACCTCCATCTTTCGCAAGAAACGCTCGGCATGCTGGGGATCAATCTCTTCGGCACCTGCACGATGAAATACAACCCGCGCGTGAACGAGGCGGTCACGATGCGGCCGGAGGTGGCCGAGCTCCACCCCCACCAGGACGAGGACACGCTGCAGGGCGTCCTCGAGATCATCCATCGGTTCGATCTCATCCTGCGCGAGCTTTCGGGCATGGACCAATTCGTCTTCCAGGCCGCGGGCGGTGCGGATGCCGCCTACACGCATGCCTGCCTCACCCGCGCCTACCATGCGGCCAAAGGCGAGCTCGCGCAGCGGAACGAGATCATCACGACGATCCAGACGCATCCCTGCAATCCCGCGACGGCGGCGACCGCCGGATTCAATGTCGTGACGCTGATGCTGGAGGAGAACGGCTACCCCTCGCTCGACGCGCTCAAGGCCGCGGTGTCGACGCGCACGGCCGCGCTGATGATCAACAATCCCGACGACATGGGCATCTACAATCCCGAGATCAAAGAATGGGTGCGGATCGTCCATGAGGCGGGCGGCCTCTGCTTCTACGACCATGCCAACTTCAACGGCGTGATGGGCAAGCTGCGCGCTCGCGAGCTCGGCTTCGATGCCTGCATGTTCATGCTGCACAAGACCTTCGGCGCGCCCAAGGGTGGCGGCGGCCCGGCGGTCGGCGCCTACGGCTGTTCGGCCGCGCTTGCCAAATTCCTGCCGAGCCCGGTCGTCACCTTCGACGGCTCTCTCTATCACCTCGACGACGACCGGCCGCAAAGCCTCGGCAAGGTGCGCGAGTTCTGGGGCAACGTGCCCCAGGTCATCAAGGCCTATGCCTGGGCCCGCGCCATGGGTGCGGACGGCATCAACGAGGCCTCGGACATCTCGGTCCTCGCCAACAACTACATGGAGAAGAAGCTGCTGGCGATCCGCGGCGTCTCGAAATCCAACCCGCAGGTAAAGAAATGGCGCATGGAGATGACGCGCTACAGCCTCGGCACGATGAAGGAGGAGACGGGAATCGGCGTGCTCGACGTCCAGAACCGCATGGTCGATTTCGGGGTCGACGCATTCTGGTTGAGCCACGAGCCCTGGATCGTGCCGGAGCCGTTCACGCCCGAGGCCGGCGAGCTCTGGTCGAAGGAGGACATCGACTACTGGATCGCGGTGCTGGAGCGCATCTCCCAAGAGGCCTACGCGAATCCCGAGATCGTGAGGACAGCGCCCCACAACCAGGCGATCCACAAGCTCAAGACCGACGCGCTCGAGGATCCCCGGCGCTGGGCGATGACCTGGCGCGCATTCAAGAAAAAGACCGCAAAGGCCCGCCGCTAGCGGCGGGCTGCCGGGCGCGGCGGATCCTCCGGCGGATCGTCATCGAAAAGGATGCGCTCGGCGGCGCCGTCGAGATCGTCATACTGGCCGGTGCGCATCGACCACAGGAACGCGGCGAGGCCGAGCAAGCCCAGCGCCAAGGCGGCCGGGATGAGAAAGAGAAGGCCGCTCACGGCGCCGCGTCCGCCGGCCGGTGCCGCGCGAGCGTCAGCGCGTTGCCGATCACGAGCAGCGATGACGTCGACATGGCGATCGCCGCGATCCAAGGCGTCACGGCGCCCCCGACGGCCAACGGCACGAAGAGAAGATTGTAGGCGAAGGCCAGGGCGAAATTCTGCCGCACGCGGCGCGCGGCACCGCGCGCGACATCGAGCAATTCGGTCACGGGGCCGAGCCGCTCGCCCTGGAAGACCGCATCGGCCGCCGTCTGGCTGATATCGACGGCGGTGGAGGGTGAGACGGACACATGCGCGGCGGCGAGCGCCGGCGCATCGTTGAGCCCGTCGCCGACCATGAGCACACGCCGTCCCTCGGCGGCCAGCGCCTCGAGCCGGGCGCATTTCTCGGCCGGCGTGACCGCGGCCCGCCACTGTTCGATCCCGAGCGCTTGCGCCACCGCGCCGACGACGGAGGGGCGGTCGCCCGAGAGAATTTCGACGCCAAGCCCCAACCGGCGAAGCCGCCGAACGATGTCGGCCGCATCGATGCGCGGGCGGTCGATGAACCCGAAGCGCACCGGCGGCTGGCCGGGCTCGGCAAACCACAGTTCGGGACCGCCCGTCTCGGGCCTGTCGGTGATTCCGCACAAGCGCCGGCCGCCGAGACGGGTCTCGCCTTCGGGGCCTTCGCGAACGAGTCCGAGGCCGGGCAATTCCCGAACATTTTCGGCAAGAGGTGCATCCGGGCAGGCCCGATAGAGAGCCCGCGCGAGCGGATGGCGGCTCGATCCCGCAAGCGATGCGGCCCGACGCATCAACTCAGGACCGATCCCGTCCCCTGTGGCAAGGGTCGGATGCCCCGCCGTCAGCGTTCCCGTCTTGTCGAACACGACGTGATCGACTTCAGCCAAGCGTTCGAGCGCCGTCGCCGATTTGAGCAGAATCCCGCGCCGGAAGAGACGGCCGCTCGCGACGACCTGCACGACCGGAACCGCGAGCGCGAGCGCGCAGGGGCAGGTGACGATCAGGACCGTGACCGCGTACATAAGCGCGGTCTGCCAGGCCGCATCGGAGAGAAACAGCCAGCCAAGGAACGTCCCGAGCGCCAAACCATGGACCGCAGGGGCATAGAAGCGCGCGACGCGGTCGGCGAGCTCGACATAGCGCGTGCGCCGCTGCTCGGCCGCCTCCATGAGCGCGGCGATCTCGCCGAGCAAGGTCCGGCCGCCGACCGCCGTCACCCTGAGGCGCAAACTTCCCGAGAGATTGATGGTTCCCGCGAACACGAGATCGCCCGGACCGACCCCGGCCGGAATCGTCTCACCGGTGATGAGGCTCGTGTCGACCTCGGACGTGCCTGACGCGACGCGTCCATCGACGCCGACGCGCTCGCCAGGCGCCACGAGCACGGCGGCGCCGATCGGCACGGCTTCGGCACGCATCTTGGCGCGCCGGCCGGATTCGTCGAGCACCGTCACGGAGGCCGCACCAAGCGCCAACAGCCGTTCCGCCGCCGAACGCGCGCGGCCGCGCGCGCGCCGGTCGAGATAGCGGCCGATCAGGAGAAAGAAAAGAAGCGTCACCGCCGCATCGAAATAGATATGCGGCCCGTTGTGAACGGCTTCGACGAGACTGACCGTCGAGGCCAGGATCACCGCAAGGGATATCGGCATGTCCATGCTCATGCGGCGCGCGCGGAGCCCGATGAACGCGGAGCGGAAAAACGGCCGCCCGGCATAGGCCACGGCCGGCAGCGCGACGAGAGCGGAGAACCACTGCAAAAGCGCGCGCGTGGCGGGGCCCATGTCCTCGAAC
>JBGPGW010000185.1:0-7191 GCA_041484095.1 Alphaproteobacteria bacterium
CACGGTGTTCCGAGCGCGCTGGGCCAATGACTGGGCGGCCTATCTCGCGGGATTCCTCCGCTTCTTCCCCTCCGACTACTCGCGCGCCTGGCATTTCGTGCACCACCGCCACACCAAGGACCCCTTGCGCGATTCGGAGTTGATCGGCACCTCGAAGCTGACGCTCGGGCGCTATGTCCAGTTCGTGCTTGGCTTCGATTACCTCTGGTGGCGCTGGCGCATTCTCCTCCGCGTCGCTCGCGCGAGGCGGACCGAACCCTATTTCAGCGACGCCGAGTTCAAGCCGCTCGTCGTGGAGGCGCGCATCCATCTCGCGTTTTATGCGCTGATCGCGGCTCTGTCCGTCGCGTTCGGGACCTGGGCGGCGGTGATCGCCTGGATCGGGCCTTTGGCCGTCACGACGTCGTTCTATCGCGCCTATATCGCGGCCGAGCACTACGGACGGCCGCAGATCGCCGACATCATCCTGAATTCGCGCACGACGCATGCGGGATGGTTCCTCCGCTGGCTCATGTGGAACATGCCGTATCACACGGAGCACCATCTTTTTCCCGGCGTGCCCTTCCACAAATTGGGCGCGCTGTCGCGGGCCTTGCGAACGGGCGGCAATCCCGCGATGCAAGCGAATGTGATCGCGCGCAATCACTTTGTAGTGAATTGGAGCATCGTTCGCGGCCTCATGCGGGGCGATCCGCTCGCCCAGCTGCGCTGAGGCGCCCGATGTATCGGCTCTACTATTACCCCGTGACCGTTGCGATGGCGCCCCATGCGGCGCTCGAAGAGATCGGCGCCCCGTTCGAGCTCGTGAATGTCGACATCCGCGGCACCGTGCCACGCGAATACCTCCGTATTCAGCCCCTGGGGCGTGTGCCGGCGCTCGATGACGACGGATTCACGATGTTCGAATCGGCGGCGATCCTCATGTATCTCGCGGACAAGCACCCGGAGGTGCTGCTGGCGCCGGCGGCGGGCGAGCGCGATCGCGGGCGGTACTATCAATGGATCGTCTTTCTCGCCGGCACCGTGTATGCGGCGCTCAAGGTGCATGGGTATCCGCACCGGTTTGCGCCGGAGGGCGCGTCGCTCGCGGAAACGTCGGCCAAGGCTGCCCGAATGCTCGACGGCCTCTGGCAGAAGGTCGAGGCCATGCTCGGCGATGGCCCCTATATCCTCGGTCCGCGCTTCAGCGCCGCCGATCTCTACCTCCATCAGTTCACGACCTGGTTCACGCCGGACATGGTGCCGTTGTCGCGCTATCCGAAGCTCGAGGCGTTCGGGCGCAGGGTCGGTGCGCGCCCAGCCGTCCGGCGTATGCTTGCATCCCACGGCATGGCGTGATCGTCGCCCGTTCCATGAATTCAAATCCTCATGCTTCGACAGGCTCAGCATGAGGGTAATTGTTTTGGCGTCATCCCGAGCTTGTCGAAGGATGCGGGACACGTTCACCATCGTCGACCTTTCAACCCATCGAGACCGGATCATCGAATGAGAAACGGCATAGCGCGCCTCGGATTGTTGTGCCCGATCGGCGGCGGCGAGTACGAGTACAGCGCCTTCGCCGAATCCGTGGACTACCGCGTCCGCCCCTACATGGTCGTGGCATCCCATGCGGGCGGGGATGACGATCACGATCCCGAGGCGCTCGAGAAGACGGGCGACATCGCGGGGCTCGAACGGACGGCGCAGGCGCTTCTGCCACTCAAGCCCGATGTCGGGGTGTGGGCCTGCACGAGCGGCAGCTTCATCCTCGGCCGCGCCTATGCGGAACGGCAGCTCGAGGGAATCTCCAAGATATTGGGCGTGCCGGCGACGAGCACCTCGGTCGCCTTCGCGCGCGCGGCCCGGCACCTCGGCATCACGCGCGTGTCCGTGCTCGCGTCCTACCCCGAGCCGGCGGCGCGCGCCTTCGTCGCCTTTCTCCGGGAATTCGGCCTCGACGTCGTGCGGCTAGAATGGCTCGATGCGCGCGGCGGGCGGGATGCGTTCCTCATGCCGCTCGAGACATTCGCCGAGGCCGCGCGCAAGACGGACGGGTCCGACATCGACGCGATCCTGATGCCGGACACGGCCGTCGCGGCCTTTGCGCTGATCAAGCCGCTCGAGGGGGAGTTGAAGAAGCCGTTCCTCACCGCGAATCAGGTGACGGTGTGGGACGCGCTGCGGCTTGCCGGCTGGCGCGAGCCTGTTCCCGGCTACGGGCGCCTCTTCCGTTCGTTCTGATTCGTCGAGACCAGCGGTGTCGCGACCACGCTCGCGCCCACGCGCGCACCCAAGAGCTCGACCGCAAAGCGCGTGCCCGGTTTGGCGCGCTCGCGCTTGACGAAGGCGAGGGCCACGCGTGCGCCGACCCGATGGCCAAAGGCACCCGAAGTGACGAGGCCCGCCTGGGCGTCGCCGTCATAGAGGATTTCCATGCCGCAGGGATCGGCCTCGGGTCCGCCATCGTCGAGCTTCAATGCCACCAGCACGTCGCTCGGCATGTCACTCGCCGCGAAGGCGTCGCGGCCGACGAAATCGCCCTTCTCGGGTTTGACGAAGCGATCGAATCCGATCGCCTTGGGACGCGTCGCGGGGCCGAAATCGACGCCCCAGCGCGGCAGGCCCCGTTCGATGCGCAAGGACTCGAAGGCGCGCATGCCGATGTCGACGAGGCCATGTGCGGCACCGGCCTCCTTGAGCGCCTTGTAGACCGCGAAGAGATAGGGCGCCTCGCAATGCACTTCGAAACCGAGCCCGCCGACCGATGAGAGACGAAGGATTCTGACCGGCGCGAAGCCGATGGTGAGATCGCGCGCGCTGAACGCGGGCAATGCCGCATCCGACACGTCGCTTTCGCTTGCCGCCCTGAGCACGTCGCGCGACTTGGGCCCGGCGAGGAGGAGGCATGCGCGCGCGGCCGTCACATTGTCGATGTCGATGCCGTCCACGGCCGCACGCCTCAAATGATCGTCGAGATGCTGTTCGGCCAAGGCCGAAGCCGTGAGGTAGAAACGTTCGGGGCCAAGGCGCGTGACGGCGGCGAAGGCAGCGATCCCGCCTTTCCCCGACAGGATCGGCGTGCCCGCGATGCGTCCGTCCTTCTGGGGCAGCCGGTTGGCGGTCAAGCGATCGAGCCACGCGGCGGCACCGGTCCCGGCGACCTCGAATTTGGCGAGGCTCGACAGATCGAGCAGCCCGACACCCGAGGCGACGGAACGGCACTCGGCCGCGACATGCGGAAACCAATTGGCGCGGCCGTAGCTCGGCTTGTCCTCGGCTTGCGTGCCCTTGGGCGCGAACCAGTTGGGCACTTCCCAGCCGTTGCGCACGCCGAACACGGCGCCGTCGTTCTTCAGCCGGTCGTAGATCGCGTTCGTGCGCGCGCGCCGCGCCCCGTGCGGCTCTTCCTGCGGGTAGGCGACGCTGAATTCGTGCACATAGGCGCCGCGCGTCGCGTCCATCGCATAGGGGATGGTCGCGTAGCCGCCGAAGCGCTTCAGATCGAATGCGGTGAGATCGATCTCAGGCTCCCCGCCGACGATCCATTCGGCAAGCCGCGCGGTGAGCCCGCCCGAGAGGCCAAAGCCCGCGAAGTAGCCGCCATTCATAAAGTAGTTGGGCGCGCCCGGGACCGGACCGATGAGCGGATTGCCGTCGGGCGTGCGCATGAGCGGCCCGTTGATGACGCGCTTCACGCCCAGCCTGCCCAGCACCGGTATGCGCGCGACGGCCTTCTCGAAGGCGTGGCTCACGCGGTCGAGATCGGGGACGAGCAATTCCTGCTCGAATCCGTCGGGCGTGCCCTCGGCCGCCCAGAACACGGGCTCCTTGTCGAAGAGGCCGAGGAGCAGGCTCTCGCGCTCCTGCCGCATATACAGGGGTGCGGCGATGTCGCGGAGGATCGGCAGCTCGCGTCCCAGCGCCTTGAGACCCTCGACCGGCTCGGTCACGAGGTATTGCCGCTCCATCGGCACCATCGGGGGGTGATAGCCCACCATGGCCGCGACCTCGCGCCCCCAAAGCCCGGCCGAGTTGACGACGATCTCGCAGGTGATGGGGCCTTTCTCGGTCTCGACCCGCCAATGGCCGTTGGCGCGCGTGGTGGCGACGACGCGCGTGTGGCGATAGACCTCGGCGCCGTTCTCGCGCGCCTGGCGCGCCAGCGCGTTGGTGATGCTCGAGGGGTCGATGTAGCCGTCATCGAGCGTCCAGGCGGCGCCCAGGATGCCGTCGATCTCCATGTAGGGAAGCAGGTCTTTGGCCTGGTTGGGGCCGATCATCTCCATGCGCATGCCGAGATAGCGCGCCTTGGCCGAGGCGCGGCGATGTTCCTCCATGTGATCCCGGTTGATCGCGAGGCGGATGCCGCCGCATTTGTGCCAGCCGACCTCCTCGCCCGTCTCGCGGATGAATTGCTCGTAGAAGCGCGTCGATTCGAGATAGATGCGCGTCGTCGCGTAACCCGTCGAATAGTGCGGCGTGTTGCCGGCCGCGTGCCAGGTCGAGCCGACGGTGAGCTCGCCCTTCTCGACGAGCACCACGTCGCGCCAGCCGAGCCGCGTCAGATGATAGAGGAGCGCGCACCCGGCGACCCCGCCGCCGATGACGACTACCCGCGCATGCGTCTTCATGGTTCCCCTCTCTCGACGTCCGGCGAAAGCTTGGCGGGGCTACCGCGCGCGGTCAATGACGACGGCCGCGCGGCGCTGCCCCAGGATCTCAACCTCAAGACGCGTGCCCGGCGTCGCCGCATCGGCCGCAACGCGTGCGAGCGCGATGCTGCCCCGGAGCGAGGACGTAAACGCGCCCGAGGTGATGAGGCCGACGTCGCGGCCATCCGCGACGACGACTTCTCCGCCCCATGGGTCGATCATGCGCTCGCCATTGGCCGCGATGTCGAGCAGCGCGAGGCGCCGTGCCGCGGGTCGTGATTTGACGAGCGCCTCGCGTCCGATGAAGTCGCCCTTGTCCGCGGCGACGAGATGCGAAAGGCCGGCCTCGGCCGGATCGCAATCGGCGGCGATGTCGACGCCCCACAGCGGCAGGCCGGTTTCGATGCGGAGAACATTGTAGGCCCGGAATCCCGCATCCCGGAGGCCGTGCGCCGCACCGCTCTCACACAGCGCGTCGTAGAGAGCGAGCTGAGACTCGATCGCGTGCACGATCTCGAAGGCCGGTCGAGAGACATCGTCGATGCGGCGGACGCGGATACGGGTCGAGCCAATGGCGAGCGTGCGCGATTCGCCCGCGCTCCACCGCTCGGGATCCGCCGGAAGGCCCGATGCCGCCGCGAGAACCGGCCACGCCTTGGGGCCGCCAAGCCACAAGAGGCCATCGCGGCCGGTCACGTTGCGGATCGATACGCGTTCGCCCGAACGGTGCGCCGAGAGCCAATCGAAATCGCGCTGCTCGGAGGACGCGGCGCTGGTCAAATAGAAGAAGTCCTCGCCCAGCCGTTCGATCATGCACGATGCGGCCACGCGGCCCTTGGGCGTCAGCAGCAGCGAGGCGGCGACGGCGCCGTTCCGGCCGGGGAGGCGATTCGCGGTCATGTGGTCGAGGAAGGACGCGGCACCCGGGCCGCTGATCTCGATCTTGGCGCGGCTCGTCGCATCGATCAGGGCCGCATGCTCGCGGATGGCGCGCGCTTCGGCCGCGGCGTGGTTCACCCAAATCTGCCGCTCGAAACACGTGCCGTCATTCGGCTCGACCCCGGGGGGCGCGAACCAGTTCGGGATTTCCCAGCCATTCTCGGCGCCGAACACCGCGCCCTTCCGCGCGAGGACGGGATAGAGCGGTGCGGTGCGCGCGGGCCGTCCGTGGCTTGAGGCCCCGTGCGGGTAGTAGACCGGCGAAGAATAGGCGTGGCCCGCGCTGACGCGCGCGACGGCGTAGGGTTTCGTCGCATAGCCGCCGAATCGCCGCACGTCGACCGGGGAGAGATCGATCGACGGCTCGCCCTCGATGATCCATTCCGCGAGGTAGCGCGCGAGGCTGCTCTGGAGAAAGCCGCCGACGACGCCGCAGAGCGTGTAATAGCCGCGCTGGCCGTGCGCGGGCCCCACCAGCGGCTTGAGATCGGCCGAGCGGCCGGTCGGGCCGTTCACCACCGTCTTGATGCCCGCGGTCTTGAGCGCAGGCACCATCTCAAAGGTCTGCTCGAGGTTGGGCGCCGCGCGCTCGATATCGGGCGGCAGCAGCTCCTGGCCGAAGTCGCGCGGGATTCCATTCAGGCCCCAGAACACGGGGTGGTCCTCGTAGCACGCGACCAGCAGCGCTTGCCGCTCCTGCCGGACATAGGTCGGCACGTTGAGGTCGCGCAGCACCGGCATCTCGCGCGAGAACTGGGCGAGCTCCGGCAGCGGTTCCGTCACGAGATACTCATGCTCCATGGCGAGGACGGGGAGGGAGTGGCCGATCATCGCCGAGATCTCGGAGCCCCAGAATCCCGCGGCGTTGATGACGGCCTCGACCGTGATCGCACCCTTGTCGGTGTCGACGCGCCATTCGCCGCTCGGCTGGCGATGAAGACCTGTGACGCGCGTGTGGCGATAGATCTCCGCACCCGCATCGCGCGCGGCCTTGGCGAAGGCGTTCGTCGTCTGCGCGGGGTCGGTGTATCCGTCATCGAAGGTGTGCAAGGCGGCCGCGAAATCGCGGAACTCGAGAAGCGGCCACAGGGCCCGCGTCTCGTTCGCACCGATAAGTTCGCCCTTGATGCCGAGCGTGCGCGCGAAGGACAGGTATCGCTTGTACTCCTCGACCTCGTCCTTGGTGCGCGCGAGACGCAGGCTGCCGATTGCGTGAACGCCCGTCGGCAATCCCGTCTCCGCCTCGAGACGCTTGTAGCCCTCGAAGCTCTCGCTTTGCGTGCGGGCGAAGAAGGGCGTGTCGGCGTAGTAGGGGACCTGGCCGGCCGCGTGCCAGGTCGAGCCCGCGGTCAGCTCGCCCTTCTCGACGAGGACGACGTCGCGCCAGCCCTGCCGCGTCAGCTCGTACAGCATGGCGCAACCCATGATGCCGCCGCCGATGACGGCGGCGCGGGCGTGGGTCTTCATGGCGGTCCTCCCGGAAGCTGCTCGACGGGGTGATTATGCCCAGATGTTC
The DNA here is from genome assembly GCA_041484095.1 of Alphaproteobacteria bacterium. Taxonomy (GTDB): domain Bacteria; phylum Pseudomonadota; class Alphaproteobacteria; order CADEGL01; family CADEGL01; genus JBGPGW01. The sequence continues at coordinate 7,087 of JBGPGW010000185.1, forward strand.
GCGCGGAAGCACTCGACAGTCGTTCGGCACCGTCGAGTGCGGCCTGGCGGACCAGACGCGCGGTCCTCGATTGCGATGCGGGCGCCGCAACACTCCATTGCGACC
>JBGPGW010000186.1:0-7164 GCA_041484095.1 Alphaproteobacteria bacterium
CTCGCCGGTGACGGCGCGCCGCGGCAATGCCCTCGGCATCCTCGGCATGGTGATCGCCGTCGCGACGACGCTCGCGACCCCCGGCGTGCTGAGCTACGAGCTCATCCTGCTCGGCATCGTCATCGGCGGGGCGGTCGGAACCGTGGTCGCGCTCAAGATCCAGATGACCGCGCTGCCGCAGCTCGTGGCCGCGTTTCACAGCCTCGTCGGTCTTGCCGCGGTGTTCGTCGCGGCCGCCGCCTTCTACACGCCCGAGGCCTACGGCATCGGCATGCCCGGCGACATCCATGCCGAGAGCCTCATCGAAATGGGGCTCGGGACGGCCATCGGCGCCATCACCTTCACCGGGTCGATCATCGCGTTCGGCAAGCTCCAGGCGCTCATCACGAGCAATCCGCTCGTCTTCCCCGGTCAGCACCCGCTGAACGCGCTGCTCGGCGCCCTTCTCATCGCGGCCATCGCCTATTTCTGCGTCGATCAGTCGCCGATGCTGTTCTGGACGATCGTCGGGATCTCGCTCGTGCTCGGCGTGGCGATCATCGTGCCGATCGGCGGGGCGGACATGCCGGTCGTCATCTCGATGCTCAACTCCTATTCCGGCTGGGCGGCGTGCGGCATCGGCTTCACGCTCAACAACAGCATGCTCATCGTCACCGGGGCGCTCGTCGGGTCTTCGGGCGCCATCCTCTCCTACATCATGTGCAGGGGGATGAATCGCTCCTTCTTCAGCGTCATCCTGGGCGGATTCGGGGGCGAAGGAACGGTGGCCGCCGCCGGCGCCGTCGACCGGTCGGTGAAGTCGGGCGGCGCCGAGGACGCGGCCTTCATCCTTCGGAACGCCAGCTCGGTGATCATCATCCCGGGCTATGGCTTCGCCGTCGCACAGGCGCAGCACGCGCTGCGCGAGATGTCGGACATCCTCAAGAAGCAAGGCGTGAAGGTGCGCTACGCGATCCACCCCGTCGCGGGCCGGATGCCGGGCCACATGAACGTGCTCCTCGCCGAAGCCAAGGTGCCCTACGACGAGGTCTTCGAGCTCGACGACATCAACCGCGATTTCGCCTCGACCGACGTCGCCTTCGTGATCGGCGCGAATGACGTCGTCAATCCCGCGGCGAAGACCGATACGTCGAGCCCGATCTACGGCATGCCCGTGCTCGACGCGGAAGAGGCGGGAACCGTGCTCTTCTGCAAGCGTTCGCTGGCCTCGGGCTATGCCGGCGTCGACAACCCGCTGTTCTACCGGGACAACACGATGATGCTGTTCGGCGACGCCAAGAAGATGTGCGAAGACATCCTCAAGGCCTTCGCCTAGCTCAGACCCCGGACGGGTCCGCCGCCGCGTCGCCGATCAGCCTCTCGACGATCACGCAATCCCGCCACACGCCGTCGACCTTGCCGTGGCGCTTATACGTGCCGACGCGCCGGAATCCGAGCCGTTCGTGAAGCGCGAGGCTTGCGGTGTTCTCCGGGAAGATGCGCGAGGTCAGTTTCCAAAACCCCCGCTCCTCGCAGGCCTGGATGAGCGCATCGAGCGCAAGCCGTCCCGCCCCATTGCCGCGCGCCTCGCGGGCGACATAGACGGAATGCTCGACGATGCCGGCATAGCACACGCGGCTGCGGTAGGACGAGACCGAGGCCCAGGCGATGACCACGTCCGCGCGTTCGACGACGACGGTCGGAAAGCGCGTGCCCTTGTCGCGGAGTTGCGCTGCGATCTGATTGGTCGTGCGCAGACCGGTTTCGAATGTCGCGATCCGCTCGAGGATGCCTTCGTTATAGATGCGCGTGATGGCCTCGGCATCGTCCACTGTCGCCAACCGCACCCGTAGCTTGGTCATTCCGTCCATCGTGGCCTCGAAATGAAAAACGGCGCTCCTTCGATCTGGAGCGCCGCTTTGGCTTTGCGAGTTACCCCGGCTTGCCGGGGTGGAAATTAGTATCCTTCGCGCTCCATCCTCTTGCGCAGCAGCTTGCGCGCACGTCGAATCGCCTCCGCACGCTCGCGGGCCTTGCGCTCGGACGGCTTCTCAAAATGGCGGCGGAGCTTCATTTCCCTGAATACGCCCTCGCGCTGCATCTTCTTCTTCAGCGCGCGCAGGGCCTGATCGATGTTGTTGTCGCGAACGATGACCTGAACGATGACAGTCACTCCTTGCTTCTCTCGCGCGGCCCATGGCACGGGCGAGGGTCCAACGGTCTCCCCTGGGGAAGGGTCGCGTAATACCACACCCGCAGCCATCTGTGAAGGGCGCGCAGGTTGCATAGACCCCCATCTGCCCGCCATCATACGGACGCCATGGCCATACGCAAGATCGCCCGCATGGGGCACCCGGTCCTGAGGCGTCGCGCCCGCGAGGTCGCCGACCCCACCTCGCCGGAGATCCGTGCGCTTGTCGCCGACATGATCGAGACGATGGAGGATGCGGGCGGCGTCGGGCTGGCGGCCCCGCAAATCCATGTCGATCGTCGCGTCGTCGTGTTCTTCGTGCCCGCCGAACGGAATGACGGCGAAGCCCAGCCCCTCACGGTGCTCATTAACCCCGTGATCGAGCCCCAGGGGACGGAGCAGGCCATGGGCTGGGAGGCCTGTCTTTCGGTCCCCGGCCTCATGGGCGTCGTTCAGCGGCATACGCGTATCCGCTATAGTGGCCTCGACCTCGATGGAAAGCCGATCCGGCGGGATGCCTCCGGGTTTCATGCGCGCGTGGTCCAGCATGAATGCGACCATCTCGACGGCATTCTTTATCCGCAGCGCATGACGGATTTGTCGCTGCTCGGCTATGTCGAAGAGATGCACCGCCTCGTGCCGGAGGGCCAGGCGGTCGAATCGGAATAGGAGCGACGCCATGCCGAAACGCGCCTCCACCCGGAAAAAGACAGACGATCCCCAGGCGCTGCGCGAACGCATCCTGGACGCGGCGCTCGCCCATGTGCCGTTCGACGGCTGGACGGTCGCGGCTCTCAAGGCCGGGGCGGCGGATGCAGGGCTCGATCCGGCCCTGGTCCATGAGGCCTTTCCGGGCGGCGCGCTCGATGCGATCGAGCAGCACAGCCGGCTCGCGGACCAGCGCATGCTCGTCGCGCTCGCGCGCCGAGACCTCGGGGCGATGCGGACCCGGGACAAGGTGGCGCTCGCCGTCCGGTTGCGGCTCGAGGAGAATTTCGCGCATCGCGAGGCGATCCGGCGCGCGCTGACCGTCTTGGCCATCCCGTTCAACGCCGGGGTCGCGCTGGCCTCGCTCTACCGGACCGTCGACGCCATCTGGTATGCCGCCGGCGATATCGCGACGGATTTTAATTTTTATACCAAGCGGGGGTTATTGGCCGGCGTGTACAGCGCGACGCTGCTCTACTGGCTCGAGGACAAGTCCGAAGGGCAGGAGAAGACCTTGCAGTTCCTCGCCCGGCGGATTGATGACGCGATGCGCGTGCCCCAGGCGCTTGGCCGGGTCCAGAAACTGTTTGAGGGCTTCCGCGGCCCGTTTTGGCCTCCCAGCCGGCCGGGCCGCACAAAGGATTGAAAGGAAACGGTAATTCTCTCGACCGGTGGTGGCGCCCTTCAATCTTCGTTAACCTATTGTCGGCGATTATGGGGTTGTCGCGGCCCCCGGCTGTTCCGGGAGGAGGCCGACCCGTGATCGCGGGACGGTCGTTGGCATTGGACGGTCGATGAAGATCGGCGAGAACAAAGCTCTGTCCTATACACGGTCGGCCGGCAAGGCCGCCGCCCGCGCGTCCGATCGCAATTCCGCCGCACCCCCCGAGGACTCGGCGACCGTCCTCGATATCCCGGAAGCCGAACTGACCCCCAAGGTCCGGACGGCGATCATGTCGCTCATGGCGGAAGTGCAGCGCCTGCGCACCGAAGTGCAGCAATCGCAGCGCCGGATCGCTTATCTCGAGCAGTTGGCCGATGAGGACACGCTTGTGCCGGTCGTGAACCGCCGTGCGTTCGTGCGTGAGCTTTCTCGCGTGATGTCGTACGGCAATCGGTATGGTGTCACCTCCAGCGTGCTGTATTTCGATGTCAACGGCATGAAAGCGATCAACGATCTTCACGGCCACGCGGCCGGCGACGCGGCGTTGACGCATGTCGCGCGCATGCTGTCGGACAGCGTGCGCGAATCCGACATCGTGGGACGGCTCGGCGGCGACGAATTCGGCGTGATCCTGGCCCATTCCGACCAGGCGGCGGCGAAGGAGAAGGCTCAGTCGCTGGCGGCGATCATCGAGGGCACGCCGCTCGACTGGAAGGGGCAGCGTTTGGGCATGCATGTGTCGTATGGAATCTGCACCTTCGGACCCGGCGAGACGCCGGATGCCGTGCTCGATGCCGCGGATCGCGCGATGTATGCCCACAAGCAGGCGGCCAACGTCCGCGCCTGAGGCGCTTTAACGCGCCATTCCATCGGATTCCGATCGCAGCCCCCCGGCATCGCCGATCAGGCGATGATGTCCGGCAGCAACTTGCTTTCGATGCGCGTGATCTCGTCCCTGAGCCGCAATTTCCGCTTCTTCAAGCGCTGAATCTGGAGCTGATCGACGGGACGCTTTTCGGTCAGACGCAGGATCACGTCATCGAGGTCGCGGTGCTCGCTCCTCAAATCGACGAGCCGGGTGCGCAGGAACTGCTGGTCTTCTTCTCTTGATGGCACTCGAGTCCCCATCCCCTGAATAGCGAAGATAGCAAATCGGGTTTTTGTTTTGTACCGGCGCGAGGCCGGCGATGAGACTTGCGCGTGCTTGACCCGACCCCTGGGGCAGGGCACGGTGCCGCGCGGCGCGATTCGCGCCTGAGGGAAGAAGAGTCGAGGGAGACCATGGATTTTCCGAAGAGCGCGTTCTGGGATTTCACGCTTCAGGTCTATGGGCGGGAAGGCGTCTCACCCGCCGTCATCGCGCTGCAGGACACGCATCGGCTCGATGTCGACATCCTCTTGTTCTGCTGCTGGACGGGTTCGACCGGCCGCGGATCCCTTGGCACGGCCGAGATCGCCCGCGCCAAGGCCGTCGCCGATCCCTGGCAGGCCGAGGTCGTGAATGCGCTCCGCACGATTCGCCGCCGCATCAAGGACGGCTTCGAAGGCACGCCCGCCGGTCTTCCGGATGGGCTCCGCAAGCAAATCCTGACCCAGGAGATCGATGCCGAGCGCCTGGAGCAGATCATGCTCGAGGCGACCGTCACGGCGGCCCCGGACGCCTCGCGCCCCGCCGAGGCGCGCGCCGCGAACGCCGCGGGAAGCCTGGCAACCTATCTCAGGGCCTGCGGCGTCAGCGCCGGGGAGGGCGACATCGCTCACCTCGCGACCCTTCTCGGCGCCACCTTTGCCGAGCTGGGGCCCGAACGGTCTAAGGCCTTGTGCCGCGAAGCTTTTCAACGCTGATGCGCGAGGCTGTTGATCCCGGCTGGCAAGTGGCTATCTTAAGGAGTGGTGATGACTGCCGCGCTGAAAGGAGGGCTCCGTAGCGATGGATCCACGGATCGAGACCTTGAAAGCCAAGCATGCTGAACTGGACAAGCAGATCAGCGACATGGAACGCCAGGCGATGCCCAACGACATCGTCATTCACGACCTCAAGAAACAAAAGTTGCGATTAAAAGACGAGATCATGCGCCTTAGCACGGCGAACTGAATCGGCTTGCCGATCCGGCCGCGCGAGCGGCCAAAGTCAGCCGTTTGCCGTGGGGTCAGGGCTTGGCGGGCAGCGCCTTCGCCCGGTCCCGCAACACGAATTTTTGAACCTTGCCGGTCGACGTTTTCGGCAACGGGCCGAAGACGATCGTCCTCGGCATCTTGAAATGCGCCATGTTGTCGCGGCAGAAGGCGATGATCTCGGCTTCGCTCGCGGTGGCGCCGTCCCTGAGCGTCACGAAGGCGCAGGGCGTCTCGCCCCATGTCTCGTCGGGCCGCGCGACGACCGCGGCCTCGAGCACCGCGGGATGGCGGTAAAGCGTCTGCTCGACCTCGATGGTCGAGATGTTCTCCCCGCCTGAGATGATGATGTCCTTCGAGCGGTCCTTGAGCGCGATATAGCCGTCCGGGTGCACCACGCCGAGATCGCCGGTATGGAACCACCCGCCGGCGAACGCCGCCTCGGTCGCGGGCTTGTTCTTGAGATAGCCCTTCATCGTGATGTTGCCGCGCATGAAGACTTCGCCCATCGTCGCGCCGTCGGCCGGAACGGGCGCGAGCGTCTTGGGATCGCCGACCATGAGGCCTTCCATCACGGGGTAACGCACGCCCTGCCGGGATTTGAGACTCGCGCGCTCGGCTGAGGGCAGGCCGTCCCATTCGGGATGCCAGGCGCAGACCGTGGCGGGGCCGTAGACCTCGGTCAGGCCATAGACATGCGTGACCCGGAAACCCTGCCTCTCGATCGATTCAAGGATCGCGGGCGGGGGCGGGGCCGCCGCGGTCATCACCTCGACGGTGTGCCGTATCGCCGTGCGCTCATCCGGTTTCGCGTTGATGATCATGCCGAGCACGATCGGCGCGCCGCAGAGATGCGTGACGCCGTGCCGTCCGATCGCACCAAAGATCGCCGCCGCGTCGATCTTGCGCAGGCACACATGCGTGCCGGCCAGGGCCGTGATGGTCCAGGGAAAACACCAGCCGTTGCAGTGAAACATCGGCAGCGTCCAGAGATAGACGGGATGCTGCGGCATGGACCAGACGAGGACATGCGCGATCGCGTTGAGGTAGGCGCCCCGGTGGTGATAGACGACGCCCTTCGGATTGCCCGTCGTGCCCGAGGTGTAGTTGAGCGCGATGGCCTGCCACTCGTCCGCGGGGTGCTGCCAGGCGAAATCGGCATCGCCCTCCCGAAGAAACGCCTCGTAGTCGACGGCGCCGAGGCGTTTGCCGCCGGCCAGCCCGTCGACGATGTCGATGACGAGCGGGCGCACCGTCGCCTTGGCCAGCGCCGCCTCGATGACGGGTGCGAATTCGCTGTCGGTGATGAGCACCTTCGCCTCGCCGTGGTCGAGGATGAAGGCGATCGTCGCGGCGTCGAGCCGCGTGTTGAGCGCGTTCAGCACCGCGCCCGCCATCGGCACGCCGAAATGCGCCTCGAAATGCTCCGGCGTGTTGGGCGCCATCACCGCGACCGTGTCGCCCGTGCCGATGCCGCGCCGGGCGAGGGCGGAGGCAAGACGCGTGC
>JBGPGW010000187.1:0-7041 GCA_041484095.1 Alphaproteobacteria bacterium
TCGGCTCTCGGCGACGCATCCCCCGCGCGTCTCGCGCGGGGCGAGAGAATCGCGTGCGTCTTGTGCCGGCGGCGCGCGTGCCTATGATCGTCCCCGAAGCGCCTGACGGGATGGTTCGGGCGCGCGGGGGACGCAAGACATGGCGGGAGCGAACGAGGCCTACGACTACGTCATCGTCGGCGCGGGCTCGGCCGGCTGCGTGATGGCCAACCGGTTGAGCGAAGACCCGCGCGTCAAGGTTCTCTTGGTCGAATCGGGCCCGTGGGACCGTTCGCTCCTCATCACCATGCCGGCGGCGGTCGCGGTCGTCAAAGACAGCCCGCTCCTCAATTGGCGCTTTCCGACCGAGCCCGAGCCGCATCTCGACGGGCGGAGCGACATCTATCACCGCGGTCACGTGATCGGCGGCAGCTCGTCGATCAACGGCATGATCTATATGCGCGGCAATCATCTCGACTTCGAGGGATGGGCGGGCAGCACGGGATTCGGCGAATGGTCCTACCGGCATTGCCTGCCCTATTTCAAGAAGAGCGAGACGAGCGAGCGGGTGAAGAGCCCCTATCGCGGCGAGGCGGGCCCGCTGCGCGTGGGCACGGCACCCGGCGATCATCCCTTGCATGCGGCGTTTCTCGCGGCGGGCGATGAGTCCGGATACGGCGTCACGGAGGACGTCAACGGCGCGCGGCAGGACGGGTTCTACCGTGCGGACTGGACGATCTCCGGCGGCAGGCGGTGGAGTGCGGCGCGCGCCTATCTCCATCCCGTTCTCGCGCGGCCGAATCTGACCGTGCGTCCGAACACGCGCGTCCTCACGATCACCTTCGAGGGGGATCGCGCGACGGGATTGCGCCTTGCGGACGGCAAGGCGGAGGCAAGCGTGCACGCCGCGCGCGAGGTGATTCTCTGCGGGGGTGCCATCGGCTCGCCGCACCTGCTGATGCTCTCGGGAATCGGTGCGGCCGGCGCGCTTAGGGCCAAGGGCATCGCCGTCGTCGCGGACCGGCCGGGGGTTGGCGCCAATCTTCAGGACCATGGCGGGGTCTATGTCCAGTACATGTGCACGGAGCCGATTTCGCTCACGCGCTACATGTCGCCGCTCGCGCGCGCCTATGTCGGTGCGAAGTGGCTCGTGACGAAGTCGGGGATCGGCGCCTCGAACCACTTCGAAACCGGCGCCTTCGTCCGCTCCGACACCGCCAATTACGCGAACCTTCAGTTCCAGTTCATTCCCTTCGGCGGCAGCTATCACTCGATGGCCGACACGCGGACGCATGGCTTTCAGGCCAAGGTCACGGTCCAGCGCCCCGAGAGCCGCGGCAGCGTGACGCTGGCCTCGGCCGATCCCTGGGCGAAGCCCCGCATCGTCTTCAACTATCTCGCGACCGAGCGCGACCGCAAGGAGATGCGCGACGGCGTCGCCGCGCTCCGCTCAGTCTTCGCGCAGCGCGTCTTCGACCGCTTCCGCGGCGAGGAAATGCGTCCGGGTCCGAAGATCACCGGCACGGCCGATCTCGATGCTTACGCGCGCCGCGAGACCGTCACGGATTTCCATGCCTCCTGCACCTGCAGGATGGGGCCGGAATCCGATCCCCTGAGCGTCGTCGACCGGACCGGTCTCGTTTACGGCACGACCGGTCTCCGCATCGTCGACGCCTCGATCTACCCCGATGTCGTGACGGGCAACCTCAACGCCTCGATCATCATGGCGGCCGAGAAGATCGCCGATTCGATTCGCGGACGCCCCGCCTTGCCGCCGGAATCACCCACTGACCTCGCGGCGCGCCGATAGGGGAGGACGTTCCATCCGATGAAAAACGACGATCGCATTCTTTATCTCCGGCGCGCCGATGTCGCGGGCGCCGGCGTTCCCTATCTCGCGATGATCGATGAGGTCGAGCGCTGCTACCGCGACTGGGTCGAGGGCATTGCCGTCGGCCACCCCAAGGTCGTCTCGAACACGCCGGCGGGAAGCTTCTTCTACTCCCTCAACGCCTGGTCGGAGCGCTTAGGCATCAGCCTGTCGCATAATTCGATGGGCGTTCAGGCCGAGCTGGCGCCGCCGGGCGAGCACCACCTGAACGGCATGGAGATCGTCAGCGACTATCGCACGGCGAAGCCACTGGCCTTCATCGACACGTTTTGGATCTCGACCTGGATTCCCGCCGCCGTCTCGGGCGTCGTCGCGCGGCAATTCGCGCGGCCCGAGAGCCGGACGCTCGGCCTTGTCGCGACGGGGGCCCAGGCGCGCGTGCATCTGCCGGCGCTTCGCGCGGTGTTGCCCAATCTTGATCGCGTCATCGCCTACAACCGCAGCCGCAAGGGCGCCGAAGCCTTCGCGGCCGAGGCGCGGAAAGACGGCTGGACGGTCGACGTCACGGAGGATCCGCGGCCTGCGGCCGAGGCGGATGTCGTGGTGACGAGCATCCCGACCTCTCGGGATTCGCGCCCCTTCCTCGATCCGGCCTGGGTCAAGCCGGGCGCCTTCGTGAGCCTCGTCGATCTCGGCCGCGCGTGGCTGCCGGGTCTCGACGGCTTCGAACGCGTCTTGACCGACGAGGGGAGCCAGGCCAAGCACGAAATCGCCATCGGGCGATTCAAGTTGAAGGGACCGTTCGAGGCGGATTTGCGCGATCTCGCGACGGGGCGTCTCGCACCCCGCCGCTCCGCCGCGGAGCGCGCCGTTCTGTGCCACAGCGGCCACTCGATCGGCGTCATGGCCTTGGCGGCGCTCGTCTATCGCCATGCCAGGGAGGCCGAAGTCGGAACCTGGTTGCCGTCGAACTGGCGCTGAGACACGCCGTCGCCGACCGGCCCGGCATCCTCTCGGAAGGAGAGCAGTGATGAGCATGCAACCGGAGCAGGAAGCCGTCCGCCGCCAGATGGACGCGGCGCTACAGGCGTATTGGAGATTGTTCCTCATCCAGGGGATCGTTCTCGTCGTCCTGGGACTCCTTGCCGTGGCGCTGCCGCAGATCGCGACCTTCGCGGTCGAGATTTTCATCGGCTCGCTGTTTCTGATCGGCGGCGTCGTTCGGGTGATCGCGGTTCTACGGACGCGGCACGCGCCGGGTTATGGCTGGTCGTTGGCCGTCGGGGGCCTCGCCGCCGCGCTGGGGCTTCTGCTGCTCGTGCAGCCCAGGGCGGGCGTGCTGACGCTGACCACGATCCTGGTCGCGTTCTTCATCATCGAAGGAATCGCGGCCGTCGTCATCGCGCTCGAATTCCGGCCGCAGCTCGGAAATTGGGTGTGGGTGCTCTTGAGCGGCCTCGTCGATCTCGTCATCGCCACGCTCATCTGGCAGGGCTGGCCGAGCACGGCGACCTGGGCGATCGGTCTCCTCGTCGGGGTCAACATGCTGTTCCTCGGCCTCTCGCTCGTCATGACCGCGCTCGCCGCGCGCACCATCGCCGGGCCGCATCTCTGAAGGGCGTCCGCCGTCGCGGGTTCGGCCTTGGGAAAGAGGGCGTCGGCCGTGTCGCTGAACCGGATGATGTTGAATTGGTCACGGGGTCCGAGGCGGCCGAGCGCAAGACGGAGCGCTGCCTTCGTGCCGGATCGACGGCCCTTCCATCGAGCCCGAGGTATCGGTGATGTCGTTAATCTCGCGCGGCAGCCTCGGGCGATCGGATTGGCGTTCGCGCGGCGGGACGACCGTGATGAGCGCATAGGTCGCGTTTTCGAGCGCCTCGGCGAACAACGCGGTGGCGGGGCCGCGCTCCGCCTCGGGCAGCCATTCCAGGACGAAATCCTTCTCCGCGGCGTTTTCCGGCAGAGGGAAGACGTAGACGCCTTCGATCCGCTCGTCGCTCGGGTTGAGGAAGATCTGGCTCATCGTGACGCGCGCGATGAGGCCGCTCACCTCCATGCGCACATGGGTCTTGACCATGGGTGCCGCGATGAACGCGCCCGGCTCGGCGTTCGCACCGCGCAGGAGCAGCGTTCCGGATTCGACGTCCTTGAGGCGCATGGTCTCCGCGCGCGGGCTTCGGCCCGCGAGCAGGACGAGCGCCATGATCAGGAACAAGGCAGTAATGAATTGGACGTGACGGATTTCAGCCTTGGCCGGCAGTGCGCCGCCGGCGCGAACGACGCGCATCGTTTCCCTCCCCGGGTGCCGAGGGGTGGAAGCGCGACGCTTCCCCCGCGCTTCGGCGAGGAGGCGATGGAGCGCTTGGTTTCAGGCGAAAAGCGGGATGGAGGTGAGGAATATTCGTGGCGAACGCGGCGGCGGCGTGGCGCGCCGCCGATCCCGTCATGCGCGACGGGATCGGGATTCAGGGATCGCAGCGCTCAGGCGGCGGCGACGTCCTTCACGCCGATGGGGCAGGCGACGCCCGTGCCGCCGAGCCCGCAATATCCGCCGGGGTTCTTCGCGAGATACTGCTGGTGATAATCCTCGGCGTAGTAGAACGCCGGCGCATCGAGAATTTCCGTCGTGATCGTGCCGTGCCCGGCCGCGCTCAACGCGCGCCGATAGGAATCGCGCGACGCTTCGGCCGAACGGCGCTGCTCGGCCGAGGTGACGTAGATGCCGGAGCGATACTGCGTGCCGATGTCGTTGCCCTGGCGCATGCCCTGCGTCGGGTCATGGCTTTCCCAGAACACCTTGAGCAGGCGGTCGTAGCCGATCTCTTTCGGATCGAACACGACGAGCACGACTTCGTTGTGGCCTGTCATGCCCGAACACACTTCTTCATAGGTGGGGTTGGGCGTAAGGCCGGCGGCGTAGCCGACGGCCGTCGTGTAGACGCCGGGCATCTGCCAAAATTTGCGCTCCGCCCCCCAGAAGCAGCCGAGGCCGAACAGCGCGGTCTCGAGGCCCTTGGGGAAGGGCGGCTTCAAGGGGTGATCATTGACGTCATGGCGTGCCGGCACCGGCATGGGGGTCGGCCGGCCGTGGAGGGCTTCCTCGGGCGTGGGCATGGCGGCCTTGTTCCTGAATATCGTCCACATCACTCGTCCTCCTTCGCTCGGCCGCTTCAGACGGCCATGATCATGCAGCCGAACGTCGCTTCCGTTGAGACATATGGCGCAACGGCGGCCCTTCGCCAGGGAAGGCCGCCGTCACGATCGCGTGAGATTTCACCCCTCGGGATGTCTGCCCGTTTTTGCGAATGACAAGGCAGTTTTTACCGGACCCGGCACCTCGAACCTCGCTGGCCCGGCCGAAGATGCCGGGTCCCTCGATCTCGCAGTCGCAAAATCGCGGGCAGCCTCGTTCGCACTTTGCGAATGGAGCGCCGGCGACGTCGCCGTAGCTCTCCGTTTAACCCTTTTAAAGGGAAGGGAATTAACTACCTGTTAACCATAATTGCTTGATCTTTACCGTACGTAACAACATGGGTTTTCGTCAAAGGCAAGACGACGCGAACTGAACGGGCCGGGCACAGGGGTGCCCAATTCAGTTAACTATTTGATAAATAAAGAAAGAGTGTTCTATCAGGTGGGGATATCCGGCGACGCGAAAACGCCCTTCCGCGGCATCGTCCACAGGAAGGCGCACGACCGGCTGATTAAAGCCGGCGAGCTGGGTGGGGGACTGGACCAGTCGTTAATGGACTGGTCCCGGCATGGCTTGGAAATTGCGCTGTTGAGCCCGTGACGAGACGCACATCGAACAGGTCCGCAACCGTCCTGTCGTGCCGCCCCATGGCTGAGGGACGAGCGGCATTGCCGATTTCCGGGTCCGCGACACCGCCTCTGGCGCGCAATGCGCTCCGTGGCACGAGCGCGCTGAGCGGCAGCTTGGCGCGGCCTTGGGTGCTTGCGCTCTTGGGTTTCGGGGCGATCGTTTCCGCGCCGGGCTCCGCCCTAGCCCTGCCGCAGGGCGGCCAGGTGGTGGAGGGCAACGCGCAGATCCTCGCGGTCTCGCCCAGCGAGCTCCGCATCGTTCAGTCGACCGACAAGGTCATCATCAATTGGCAGAGCTTCAACATCGGCTCGGGCCAGGCCGTGAACTTCGTGCAGGCCTCGGCCCTCGCGCAGGCCTTGAACCGCGTGCTGTCGGGCGGTGCGAGCGTCATCAACGGGACGCTGACCGCGACGGGTCAGGTGATTCTCTCGAATCCGGCCGGCATTCACTTCGGTCCTGGCGCCATCGTCGACGTGGCCTCGATCATCGCGACGGTCGCGAACATCGCCAATCACGACTTCATGGCCGGCAACCTCAATTTCAGCATCGCCGGCAATCCGACGGCCTCGGTCATCAACGAAGGCACCATCACCGTCGCCGAAGGCGGCCTCGCGGCGCTCGTGGCGCCGGGTGTCGCCAACAAGGGCGTCATCAACGCGCGCCTGTCCAAGGTCGCGCTGGCCTCCGGCAACACATTTACGATCGATCTCTATGGCGACCGGCTGATCCAGTTCGCGGTCAATGACCAGGTGCTTCAAGCCGCGACGGGTGCTGACGGCGTGCAATTGGCGGCGCTCGTCACCAACACCGGCACGATCAACGCCGATGGCGGAATCGTACAGCTGACCGCCAATGCCGCGCGCGGCGTGGTCGAGAGCGTCATCAACACCTCGGGCGTCATCCAGGCTCGAAGCGCGCAGATGATCGCAGGCGAAATCGTGCTCGACGGCGGGCAGGCCGGCGACGTGCTGGTCGCAGGCGCCGGCGTCCTCGACGTGTCGGGGAAGGGCGCGGGCCAGCGTGGCGGGCAGATCGCGATGCTGGGCGAGCATGTCGGGGTCACGGACTCGGCCTCGCTTGACGCCTCGGGTGCCGCGGGCGGCGGAACCATCAATATCGGCGGCAGCCGGCAAGGACGGGGGCCGTTGCCGAACAGCCAGGCCGCGTTCATCGCGCCCGATGCCAGGGTCGATGCGAGCGCGATCGAGAAGGGCGACGGCGGCACGATCATCGTCTATGCGGACGGTGCCGCGCGCATCTACGGTTCGCTCGCCGCGCGCGGCGGGTCGCAAGGCGGCAATGGCGGCTTCATCGAGACCTCGGGCAAAGAGACCTTCGAGATCACGAGCGTTCCCGATGTCACGGCCGTGGCCGGACGCGGCGGCGAATGGCTGATCGATCCCAACAA
>JBGPGW010000188.1:0-7035 GCA_041484095.1 Alphaproteobacteria bacterium
AGCATCACCTGTGGCCGTCCGTCCGGGCGCCGGCTGAGAGTCACGGCCGCCGTGCCTTTCGGCAATGTCAGTGCGACGTCGATCGTGTCCTGCCCGTCCCAGTCGAGCCGTCCAATTTCCGCCATCCTGGTCATCAGGCCGACGGTGCCATGCCCGCACATCGGCAGTTCCATGACCGTCGAAAGAAACCGCACGCTGACGGCGCGGCCGCTCGCTGCCGTGACGAAGGCGGTCGCGGGAAACCCGATCTCCTTGGCGACCCGCTCCCGGATCTCGCCATCGAGCCCGGCGGCGTCGGAGACGACGGCGGCCTGGCTACCGCCGAACGCCGAATCGGAAAAGCAATCGTAAAGCGCAAACGGAAGGATACAGGACATACCGGGCTCCCCGGAGACTGGTCTCAGCACACTATCTTGACCGTGCGAATTGCTCGATCAAGACAAGAAAGTCTTTCCAGGACGAACCAGTCGATTCGGCCCCATGCGCCCAGCCGCCTTGGCGCGCCGCCGGTGATGCGCTAAACAATTCCGGCAGAGACGAGGCGGTTCCTATGCGTCGTTGAATAGTCTGCTAGAGTATCCCGTCGTCCGAACGACGTAATTGGGAAAAGTCCGGTTGAGTGCAGCCGGTCTGCCGCGCTTTCCGAGGTTAAAGCGAGGGATGGATATGCAGGGAAACCTGCACGCACCCCGGAACGGTATCTCCGACAGCGAGGCGAACGCCAGGCGCCTCAAGAGTCTCTATTCCCTGGCGATGACGCTGTCGGGCGATCCGGTCGAGGTGTTCCGCCGTTCGGTTCGAATCATTGCGGACACGCTCGATGTCCCGATCGTATGCCTTTCGGAAATCCGAGGGTCCGAGCTCCATTTCCTCGCTGTCTATGCGAAAGGCGAGGTCATTGCCGATGCCGGCACCTGCCCGGTCGCCGTCACGCCCTGCGCCACCGTCATGCACACGAAGGAGATCGGCGTCTTTGACCGCGTGGCCGAACGGTTTCCGGAGGCGTCCTTCCTCAGGGCGCACGCCGCCGTTTCCTATTGCGGGTTCCCGTCGCTGGACGGCGGCGGCAATGTCGTGGCCGTCACCTGCCTGCTCGACGACAAGGCGCGCGCGTTCGCGCCCGAGGATTTGGAGTTCCTCCGAATCTTCGGCCAGCGGATCGGCATGGAAATCGAACGTCACCGGCGCGCGCGGCAAGCCGCGAAGGCCGAAAAGGACCGGCATGCGACCGAGCGGCTCCTGGCGAGCCTCCTGTCGCTCGCGCCGGAGGGCATCATCGCCACGGACCGCGACGGCCGCGTTCTCGTCTTCAACCGGGGTGCTGAGGAGCTCTTCGGTTATGGCGAGGCGGAGGTCCTGGGAAAGCCGCTGGATATCCTCATGCCCGCCCGCTTGGGGGCGGCGCATCAAGACCATCTCAGGGAATTCGAGAAAGCCCCCGATGCCAGCCGCATGATGAACGCGCGCGGGATGATCACGGGAATGCGGAAGGACGGTGCGGAATTTCCGATCGAGGCCTCGATCGCGAAGCTCACCCTCAACGACGACCTGGTCTTCACCGTGCTGTTGCGTGACGTCACCGAGCGCAAGCGCATGGACGATGCCTTGCGTGAGGCCAAAGACGACGCGGAATTCTCCAGCCGCGCCAAATCCGAGTTTCTCGCGAATATGAGTCACGAGCTGCGGACCCCGCTCAACGCCATCATCGGCTTCTCCGACATGATCGTCGAAGAGCGATACGGCCCCGTCGGCGCCGGCAAATATCTCGAATACGCCCGCGATATTCATGTCTCCGGCACGTATCTCCTGAATCTGATCAACGATATCCTGGACCTCTCGAGGATCGAGGCGGGCAACGTCGAACTCTTCGAAGAGGAGTTCGCGGCGGTCGATATTTTCGACTCGGCCATTCGCCTGCTGTCGGAGCGGGCGAAATCGGGCGGGGTCGCGATCGTCATCACGCCCTCTCCCGATCTCGGTGCAGCGATCCGGGCCGACAAGCGGAAATTCAAGCAGGCCGTGGTCAATCTGCTCTCGAACGCCATCAAGTTCACCGAGCGCGGCGGGACGGTGACGATCAAGGCGCGGCACGACCGCGAGAGCGGCTATGTCGTACAAATTATCGATACCGGCATCGGCATCGCGGCCAAAGACATCCCCAAGGCGTTCGCGCGATTCCAGCAGATCGACAGCACGCTGAGCCGCAAATACGAGGGCACCGGGCTGGGCTTGCCCCTGTCCAAATTGCTCATCGAGATCCATGGCGGATCGCTCGACCTGCAAAGCGAGCTCGGCCGCGGCACCACGGTCACCCTGCGCCTGCCGGCCGAGCGCGTCGTTCGGGGTGTCCCATCGCCGGCAGAGGAGCGGGCCGCTTCAGCGGCCGAGAGCTAAGACCGGCGCATCCCACCGCCGGTTGGCCCCGACCGTTCGAGACGATCAGCCGCAAATCTGCCGTATCCCAAAGACTTAGACGCTGGCCGGGGGCAAGGGCCCATGATGCGCCTACTTGTTCGCCCGCCTCGGTCGGCCCACATATGCAAGCATCAGCCGCCATGACGGACAGGCGCTCAAGGCCGAGAAGCCCGGTGCATGACGAGACTGATCGGACGACGAAGGGGCATGGGGAGCGAAAAGGAGCAGCGTGTGACCGGAAAAATAACTGTTCTCGCCCTGGCGCTGTTTTGTGCGGGCGCCCTTCCTCCCGCTGGCCTTGCGGCCCCCGGCCCTGTGGACGCGATCGCGGGCATGTCATCGAACGCTGTCATCGCCAGCGGCTCGATCGACGAGCGCACTTATCTCCATCTCGCCCAGAGCCCTCGTCGCGAGAAGATTTGCCGTGAACTTGCGACGGGCAACAGCGATTCCGCCAAGGAAAAGTCCTACAGAGACTGCCTCAAGACCCGGCGCTGATCGCGTCCGCGATGCCTCCGGCGTCCCGCCGCACGCCCCCGGTCATGCGGACTCGCCGCATCGTGGCGTGGGCCGCGGGGCTCCTCTTCGTTGCGGGCGCGGGGGCCGCGAGCGCGTTCGATCTCGGCCTGCCGCTCGATTGCACGCCCGGCACGGATTGCTGGGTCCTCAATTACGTCGATATCGATCCCGGTCCGGCCGTCCGCGACGGGGCCTGCGGGGCGCGAACCTATAACGACCATGACGGCACCGATTTCGCCATCCGCGACTTGGCCGCGATGGCGAAAGGCGTCGCGGTGCGCGCGGCCGCCGCCGGCAGGGTCACGGCCCTGCGCGACGGGATGCGCGATGTCGACGTCAGCGCGACCGGACGCGACGCGGTCAAAGGCAAGGAATGCGGCAACGGCGTCACAATCGATCACGGCGAGGGCTGGGAGACGCAATACTGCCACATGCGCCAAGGCAGCATCGCCGTGAAGCGCGGTCAGCGCGTCGCGGCGGGCGAGACGCTTGGCCTCGTCGGCCTCTCCGGCCTCACCGAATTCCCGCACGTGCATCTGACGGTGCGCAAGGACGGCAAGGCGCGCGACCCCTTCTCCGGTCGAATGCAGGACGGCCATTGCGGCGCTGCGGCCGGCGGCGCGGCGCCGTTGTGGCGGCGGGATCTGGCTCTCGTCTACGAACCCGTCCTGCTGTTCAGCGCGGGCATCACCGCTTCGGAACCGACGCGCGAGATGCTCAAGAACGGCACGGAGCGCAGGGCGACATTGCCGCCGGATGCGCCGATGATCGTGGTCTGGGTCGAGGCCTTCGGGATCGAGCCGGGCGATGAGCTCAGGCTTCGGATCGTGACGCCGGACGGCACCACACTCGCCGAGACAGCGCGAACATTCGACGCGCGGCGCGCCTATCAATTCGTCTACACGGGAAAGCGCCGCGGGGCCGCTGCCTGGCCCCTCGGCACCTATCGCGGCGAGGCCGTGCTGACGCGCAAAGGGGCGCCGGCGCCGCTCGAGCGCCGCATCGAAACGGCGGTCGAGCTGCGCTGAGCCCCGCCTAGAACTTCACCACGCTCCTTATCGATTCGCCGGAATGCATGAGGTCGAAGGCCTTGTTGATGTCCTTCAAGGGCAGGATGTGCGTGATCAAGTCGTCGATGTTGATCTTCTTGTCCATGTACCAATCGACGATGCGCGGCACCTCCGTGCGGCCCTTGGCCCCGCCGAAGGCGGTGCCCTTCCAGACCCGGCCTGTGACGAGTTGGAACGGGCGCGTGCTGATCTCCTCGCCCGCGCCGGCGACCCCGATGATGACCGAGACTCCCCAGCCTTTGTGCGCGCATTCAAGTGCTTGGCGCATTGTCTTCACGTTTCCGATGCACTCGAAACTGTAATCCGCCCCGCCCTTGGTCAGGTTGACGAGATAGGGCACGAGGTCGCCCTGGACCTCCTTGGGGTTGACGAAATGGGTCATGCCGAATTTCTCGGCCAGCGCCTTTTTCTTCGGATTGGTGTCGACGCCGATGATCATGTTCGCACCCACGAGACGGGCACCCTGGATGACGTTCAAGCCGATCCCGCCCAGGCCGAACACGACGACGTTGGCGCCCGCCTCGACCTTGGCCGTGTTGATCACGGCGCCGATGCCGGTCGTGACGCCGCAGCCGATGTAGCAGACCTTGTCGAAGGGCGCGTCCTCGCGGATCTTGGCGAGTGCGATCTCGGGCACGACCGTGAAGTTCGAGAAGGTCGAGGTCCCCATGTAGTGGAAGAGGCGATCCTTGCCGAGCGTGAAGCGCGAGGAGCCGTCGGGCATGAGGCCCTGGCCCTGGGTGATT
The DNA here is from genome assembly GCA_041484095.1 of Alphaproteobacteria bacterium. Classification (GTDB taxonomy): domain Bacteria; phylum Pseudomonadota; class Alphaproteobacteria; order CADEGL01; family CADEGL01; genus JBGPGW01. The sequence continues at coordinate 4,751 of JBGPGW010000188.1, forward strand.
CGGATCGACTGGCAGAGATTGGTCTTGCCCGAGGTGCAGTACTCGCACTGCCGGCATTCCGGCACGTAAAGGGGGATGACGTGGTCGCCCTTCTTGAGGCTTTTCACGCCGGGCCCGACATCGACGACGACCCCCGCCCCTTCATGCCCCATGATCGCGGGGAAGAGACCCTCGGGGTCGCGTCCCGAGAGCGTGAACTCGTCGGTATGGCAGATGCCGGTCGCCTTGATCTCGACGAGGCATTCGCCCTCCCGCGGGCCCTCGACGTTGACGGTTTCAATGGACAGCGGTGCTCCCGCCTTGTGTGCAACTGCGGCGCGCGATTCCACGTCTCTCTCCCAGCTATGCGTCGTTGATCCCTGATCCGGATCGATGTCGTTCCGTCGTTTCGAGTGCCCGGCGCCTCGAGTGCCCGGGCACGCCGGGGAAGCCTCGGGGCCCTGCCCGCAATGGCAGGGCCCCGAAATCCCTGTCCCGTCGCCTCAGGCGCGCAAGACGCCCTTCGCTTTCGCGGTGTGCGTCGCGATCGCGTCCATGAGGCCCGGCGAGAGGCAATCATACGGCTCGAGGCCCAGCTCCTTGAGACGCGCGCGGACCGCGCCCATCTGGTCGGGCTTGGTGCCGGATTCGATGACGGACGAGACGAAGGCCGCGAATTCGGGCGCGGACCAGCCCTCGTCCTTCGACAGTTCGGTGTGGATGAAATCGAAGCCGTAGAACGGGTGATTCTTGTTCTCGATTCGGCCGTACATGTGAACGCCGCAGCCCGTGCAGGCATGACGCTGAATGGCCGCGTTGGCGTCGACGATCTTGAGCTTGCTGGCATTGGCGGCGACGCTCAGGCTGTCGCGCCCGACGACGGCGACTTGCGAGAACGTCGCACCCTCGGGCTTCCAGCACTTCGTGCAGCCGCAGACGTGATTGAAGGCGCTCTGCGCCTTGACCTTCACCTCGACGGGATTTTGCGCGCATTTGCATTTGAGCGTGCCGCCCGCGAAATCCTTCTTGCCTGCCTTCACGCCTCGGTCTACGGCGGGATGGATTGAAATGGCCATCGGTTACCCTCCCTGATTTTTGTCGCCGGCATTGCGGAACGTACCGGCCTTAGAATACCCGCCCCGTCCCGACCGAACCAAGGGCAAAAGCCGGAGGAATCGCCGGGCCGGGTCAATCCGATCGTTGCGCGGCAGGCATGGGCGTGGGAGCATTCCCTTCGTCTCGTAAGGAAATCGGCCGGGCTCGCAACCGGGTCCCGGTCCGCAACCGAGGCAAGAGGCCATGATCCACGCCCCCACTTGGCGGGGTCTCGGATACGCAATCGCGGTGGCGCTGTCGCTTTCGGGCCATGCGGCCACGGCCGACGACGGCTACGCAGCCTTTGCGCGCGGCGACTATGCGACGGCCCTCACGGAATGGCAGCCGCTCGCTGAGCGCGGCGATGCGCGGGCGCAATACAATCTCGGCTACCTCTATCACGAGGGCTTTGGCGTCGCGAAGGATTTGGCGAAAGCCGTCCTGTGGTGGCAGCGCGCGGCCGAGCAGAACCTCGGCGACGCGCAGCACAGCCTCGCGCTTGCCTATCTCGCCGGTGACGGTGTCGCACAGGACGCCCAGAAGGCGGTGGCGTTGCTCGAGCGTGCCTCGATCGCCGGTCTGCCGCGCTCGCAATACACGCTCGGCAAGATGTATCTCCACGGGGTCGGCGTCGGACCCGAGGCCGCGCGGGCGGCGCAGTTGATTCTCGTCGCGGCCGAGCACGGCGATGCGCGCGCGCAGTACAACATGGGCAAGCTCTATCGCGACGGTCTCGGCGTCGAGCGCAGTCCCGCGGAAGCGACGCGCTGGTTCACGGCCTCGGCGTCGCAGGGCTATGCGCGGGCTCAAAGCCAGTTGGGCGCGCGCTACGCGCGAGGCGACGGGACCGGGTCGGACGATGTCCAGGCCCTCAAATGGACGTTGCTTGCGGCCGAGCAGGGCGACGAGGTCGCGCGCTCCAACCGCTCGATCATGCTGTCGCGCCTCTCGGAGGCGCAGGTGAGCGAGGCCAAGCGCCAAGCCATCGCGGCCTGCAAGGAGATGCTGGCGTCCGGCCGCGGCTGCACGCCGCCGCCCTGAGGCGCCTGCGCGATCGTCGAATCCTCTCCGAGCCGTTCAGCGTTCCGGATTGGCCGCGCCGCGTTCGATGAGCCATACCTTCGTCACGTCGACGACGCTCCGCAGCATCGCCGGGTCGCGCGGGTCGATGTGCTCGCCGGGCATGGTCACGACCCATTTCGGCTCCGGCG
>JBGPGW010000189.1:0-7033 GCA_041484095.1 Alphaproteobacteria bacterium
ATCGCCCAAGCCTGGCAGCTCGTCTTCGCGCAGGATGTCCCGTTTGTCCGCGACGTCCATGAAAACTACAAGCGGCGCGACGATGCGGGCATCGCGACGCGGGTCGCGCCCTTCTGGGAACGCAACGTGCTCGAGTTCCAGCGCAACGTCGTGGATTTGCTCAGGGCATGAGCGGCACGCCCCGGCGCTCACGGCCGTCGCGGGCGGCCGTATTATCGGTTGCCTCCGCCGACGGGTTCCAGGACAGTAGCCCGGTCATCCCTCACGATGCGAGCCGTGGCTTCCCCGGCGTCAAAATTCCCAAGAGCGAGACGATTGCGATGATCGAGGTGCCGATGAGTCCCAGGACGCGCGCCGCTCGGTGCCGACGGCGAATCGCCGTGGGCCTCGCGCTGGCGATGACCGGCCCATTGACGGGACCTGGCGACGCGATCGCGCAATCCTTTCCCGCCCTCGCCCCTCTCGGCGGCCGGAGCACGTTGTTCCAGGAGCTCGACCGCGACAAGGACGGCACGGTCAGCCACGCCGAATTCATGCAGCACCGCGACGACCAATTCGCGCGCCTGGACAAGAACGGCGACGGGTTCATCGATCGCGACGAGTACATGACCGCGCGCGGTCCCAAGAGCGTCTCGACGTCGCCCCAGGTCAAGGCCATGCGCGAGGCGCGCTTCCGGCGCATCAACACGAGCGGGAGCGGCAAGATCTCGCGAACCGAATGGAACGCCGAGAGCGAGCGGCTGTTCGCCGCGGCCGATGCCAACAAGGACGGCCGCCTCACGCCCGATGAACTGCGCGGACCCATGCACCAGATGGAACCCTAGGAGCCATTTGACGCCCGCGACGTGGTGTCGGACGATGGCACGCCCCGCTCGAATCGGGAGGCGATCGGATGGGTATCCTGTCATGGATCGTGCTCGGCCTCATTGCCGGCGCCATTGCCAAATGCATCATGCCCGGCAACGACCCCGGCGGCATCGTCGCGACCATCCTGATCGGTGTGGTCGGCGCGGTGATCGGCGGGCTCGTCAGCACGGCCTTCGGTTACGGCACCGTTTCGGGATTGAACGCGCACAGCTTCATCATTGCGGTTCTGGGCTCTGTCGTGCTGCTGCTCGGGTACCGCGCCGTCAAGAACCGATAGGACGCACATGCGCCGTTCGGCCGCGCGGATCGCTCGCCAAGGCGCGGCGGGCATGACGCTGAAACACACGATACGGATCTTGATCGTGCTCGCCGCGGCGCTGGGCACTGCCTCCGCGAGCGCGCAGAAAGCCCCCGTCGCGTGCATGAGCGACCCGGAACTCCGCGACGTGCTGCTGAACGTCTACACCTTCGGCCTCGCGCAGAGCGCCGGCATCTGCGTGCGCCGCTATCCCCAGCTGAAGCCGAATGCGAACACGGCGATCGCGGCGTTCGAGAAAAGCTACGGCAAGGAGCTCGACGCGCTCGACAAGCGCGCCCTCGCCGTCTTCGAGCGCATCTATCCCGGCCGCGGGAGCCTGATGCGCGACAAGAACGACCGCTCGGCGAACGACGATGCGCTGCGCAGCGTCGAGGGCTATTCGCGCGAGCAGTGCGCGGCGGCCATCACGAGCCTCAACGCGCTGGCGACGGCAGAGGATTGGAAGACGATCGCTGAGGGCGGGCCGCTCGGTGCCGTGTGGGAGAGCGAACGCGCCGCCGTGCCCAAGTGCAAATAGGGGTGGCCCCGGCGCTCAGGCATGAGGGTGTCGATCGGCCTTGCGGACAGGACGCGGCGACAGTCCCTCGGCGACCATCGCATCGCTCGCTCCGATTAAGCGCCTTGGCCTCGGTTAGGCCAGGTTTAACGGGGTATGGTCAGTTTCGACGTGGTGGGCGGGAAGCTAAGTGACGTAAACTGACGGCTCGGGGTTGAGCATCGCCCATTGGCTTTGAGCCCCTTCCCCAGCAGAAAAGGCGATTGCGATGACAAACCGAGAAAAAGCGATGAAGGCTCGTCGAGAGAACGCGATGAACGCGAAGGCTCTTCGGGCGGCGGACCGGCAATACCGGGACCGCACCCGCGCGGCGCGCGTGGTTCAGGCGCAAGCCTTGGCGGATTCGTCCGTGGCGGCGCGGAGGGCATCGCTCGATGCCCGGATCGCTGCAGCGGCGCCGGGGCACGCACGAGCGGCGGCGGCCGCGGCGGTCGTGGCGCGCCGGCAGACCGAGACGACAGCCGCTCGCGCCTCAAAGACTCCGAAAAAATAATCCTGACTTCGTCGACCAAGACCGCGCCAGCTTTGCCGCTCTGGGCCTTGCCGGCGTGAGGGCCTTGCCGGTCGCCTCGTGTCATCGTCGGCACAGGCCGTGTCCTCGAGGTCGACGCCCATCGAATACAGCCCGATTTTTCCGCGCCGGACCGTCAGCCTGCGGTACGGCCCCGGAACATCCCGGTTCCGTCGGGCATGCTGCTGCGTTCGACCCCGACGAACCCGGCAGCCTCCATCCAGCCGCGATATTGCGACTCGGTATAGGCTTCGCCGTCGCGATAGAAGTTGAGGAAGGTGAGATTCACGAACACCCCGTTGCGCGGCCCGAGCCTGTCGTCATCGAGGATGCCCCAGCCGCCGATGACCACCTCTCCCCCGGGGTGCAGGCTTTGCGCCGTATGACGGATCGCCCGTTCCGCGTCCGCCGGCGACAGCACCTGGATCACCGCGCGCAGGATCGCGAGGTCATGCTTGTGCCGGGTCGGTCCCCGCAGGATATCCCCCGCCTCCAGCGCCACCTCGCCCGCACCCTGCGCAGCAAGGATCGGGCCGGCATGGACGATCACCTCGGGCAGTTCCAGCAGGGTCGCCTTGAGATGGGGCCAGCGCTCCCTCAGCCCCGCCAGCACCGTCCCCGCCCCCCCGCCGATGTCGATCACGGACCCGACCCGCGACAGGTCGAGCATCCCGGCAAGCGTCCGCCCGAAGGCGAGCCCGCCCGGCCCCAGCCCGCGCAGGAAGGTTTCCGCCTCCTCCGGGCTCGCCGTCGAAAAATCGTGCTCCGCAACCGGCGTGCCGGTCCGGATCGACTCCGCGGTGTTGAGATCGGCGCGCCAGACCTTGGCGATCAGCTCATGCCCGCCCCCGGCAAAGCCCGGCTTCCCGGCCACCAGCACCTCGGCCGCCTCGGCCCCGTTGCGAAAGCGCCCGTCCGTCACCTCCAGCAGACCGACATGGGCCAGCGCGTAGAGCAGCCTCGATAGCCGCCCGGCGTCGCAGCCGACCGCCGCTGCAACCTCTTCCGCCGAGAACTCCCCCTCCCCGAGCGCCGTGAACACACCGAGCTGCATCCCGGCCAGCAAGGCAAGAGCCGGCGCAACCGAGGCCCGAAGCCCGTCGATCGAGGCGGGCTTTCCCTTGTCCTGCATGATTCGGTCTCCGTTGAATATGGCGCGACGTCCGACTTGAGTCCGGAGCGTACTCTGAAAACGACAGAGGCCGACCGTTGCCGATCAACCGTGATTTATGAGTACACGGCCTCGCTGACGCTCAGCGAAGCGAGCGGGATTCTTCGAGCGGGATTCTTAATGACCCGCTGATACTTCCGGCTGAATGAAAATCATCTCGCAGTCGAATGGCGTCGATCGGGTCGCCGCATGAAAACGAATCGGCATGCGCTTGCGCGATGTCGATCACATGTGCACGCAACTTCAGATTGGTGAAAGCGACGACGGCTCGATGCGTTGTGACCGTGGCGCGACCTCCTGAGTGGAGATCAGGTGCCTTTCCTGCCGCTTGCTGCACATCGCGCGACCGCGTTTGGCAACCGTTTGACGCCTATTTGACAACCAAGACTCCCCACGGCCCCATAAGCCTTTGAAAAAAATGGGGTGTCCAACCGGGATTGAACCGGCGACCTCCTGAGCCACAGTCAGGCGCTCTAACCAACTGAGCTATGGACACCACACGTGATCGATATTTAGTGGTGCGAGACCGGACACGCAAGCATGGACGTCCCCGCCGCGCCGAAGGCGACCGGAGGGCCAACGCTCTCTTGACGCACTTGCCGCCAGAAAATCGGTAAAGCCGACCCATCGGAGACGACGCCCGCCGCCGTCGTGAATCGCCGAATCCGATCCGGCCGAGCGATGCCGCCGATCCGCTCAATCCTCCGGTATCGCATCCCAGGTCGGCAGACCGTTCTTTCTCAGAAAATCGTCGACGGTCGGCCGCCACGTCGAGGCCGCCAGGCGGAAAAGCGCGTGACCGTTGTTGGCGTAGGGCGGCGCCTCGACGAATTCGCCGCGCCCTCCGGCTCCCCTATAGGCATCGAAGAAGGACCGTGCCACGCTGGGTCCGAACAGCACGTCATTTTCCGAATAGACAAAAAGCGCCGGCACCCGGCTATGCGCCCCGAACGCCCCGAAGGCCTTCGCCACCAAGGACGGGTCGCATTCCGGAGAGAAATAAGCGAAGCCGCCCGCGAAATTGATGACGGCTGCGAGATCTTTCTCCCCCGTCATCGACACCGCGCCGAGCCCGCCCATCGAATGACCGACGACCACGACCCGAGCGGGATCGACATAGGGCAGTTTGCGCCCGGCCTCGATGACGCCGTGTATGGTGCGCCCGATGAAACGTCCGAGCGCGGCCGGCCGGCCGGGTGCGCACCGTCCGAAGTCTTCGGCGAACATCCCATGCGAATGCCCGTAGCCGCTTCGCAAGACGAAGAGGGTCGCATAGCCGCGCCGGGCGAATTCCTCCGCCGGTCTCCGATAGCTGTCGAGCGTCATTTTCGCCCGCTCCTCCTGCTGCGTCGTTCCGCCATGGGCGATGACGGCCAACGGAAACGGCCCCGGCCCCGGCGGACGGACGATCAATGTTTCGAGCGGGGCTTCTCCCTCGCCCGAATCGACCGAAAGCGTGGTCCGCTCGACGACGAGCTCGGAGCGCAGGATCGGCGGCTGCGCCTGTGCGGCCACGCACAAGACCATGCCCAAGAACAGGCCGATGAAGGAAGAGAGTGCGATCCCGGGCGAACGGGAGGGTGGCCGCAGCCAAGGAATGACTCGCGATCGGGCCGATTGGACAGGGATGGGTTGGACGCCGCTACTCCCCATTGAATGCGACTATCACAGCTCGAACCGCCCCGGCAAATACCCATAGGGCGGAGCGCAGGCACCCCTTCCGCGCCATTGCCGCGGGCGCCCTAAACCCTCCCGAAATACCGCTCGAGCCGGGCGGCGGCCTCGTCGAGGGTCGCATCGCTCTTGCAGAAGGAGAAGCGCACGTAGTGGCGCGGCAGGTCGCCCTCATAGAGAACCGAGAGCGGGATCGCCGCGACCCCGGCCTCGGTCACGAGGCGCGTGCAGAAGGCGAGGTCGTCCTCGTTCCTCTGCATGGGACGGATGTCGACCGTGACGAAATAGGTGCCGTGGGTCGGAAGCACCTCGAAGCCGACGCGCATGAGCGCCCGGCTGAACCGGTCGCGCTTGCCCTCCATCTCCGCGATGAGCGCCTGGAAGTAGCTGTCGTCCTTGCCGAGGCCGTAGGCGACGGCCTTCTGGAGGCTGGGGGCCACGCTGAAGATCACCGCCTGGTGCGCGCGGAAGACGGGTGTCACGAGCTGTGCCGGCCCGACGATGTAGCCGACCTTCCAGCCCGTGAGGGAGAAGATCTTCCCGGCCGAGCCGATGCGGAGGCACCGCTCCCGCATGCCGGGCAGGGTGATGAGCGGAATGTGCTGGAGCCGATCGAACACCAGGTGTTCGTAAACCTCGTCGCAGACGGCGTAGGTGTCGAACTCCTCGACGAGGGAGGCGATGGTGGCGAGCTCGTCCCGGCTGAACACCTTGCCCGTCGGGTTCATCGGACTGTTGAGCACGATGAGCTTGGTCTTCGCCGAGAAAGCCGCGCGCAAGGCCGCGCGCGGCAGCGTCCAGTTGGGCGGCTCAAGGCGCACGAGGCGCGGCACGCCGCCCGCACGCCGTACGACCGGCATGTAGGTATCGAAGACGGGCTCGAACATCACGACCTCGTCGCCCGGCTCGATCAGGCCGAAGAAGCAGGAGGCCAGCGCCTCCGTCCCGCCGCAGGTGACGATCACCTCGCGCTCCCAGTCGAGGTCGAGGCCGTAGAAGCGCTTGTCGTGCCGGGCGACCGCCTGGCGCAATTCCGGCAATCCCGGCGAGGGCGGGTATTGGTTGGGCCCCTCTTCCGTCGCCTGGACCGCGACGCGGCGCACGTCGTCGGGGCCGTTGGTGTCCGGAAAACCCTGGCCGAGATTGACCGCCTTGTGCTCGCGCGCGAGGCGCGACATCACCTCGAAGACGGAGGTCTCGTAGGCGGACAGAATGGAATTGGTCGGCTTCATGCGGGCGTCCCCTCGAATCTCTTTCGCCTTCTACACCAAGCCCGGCTTTCGGGCCACACGCCGCCTAATTTTGAGGCGCCCGCCCATGTTTTGGGCGGCACGCCAGATCGTATCGGGCGGGCCTCGCGAAGAACCGCCGAAATATGGGATGAATCAACGCACGGACGATGGCACGGCTCCTGCAATGAGGGGGGTGGAAGCGCCGGCCGGCTCCCCGGCAGCGCGCGCTTTCCCTCGGAGGAGCGGACATGAAGAAGATCGAAGCCATCATCAAGCCGTTCAAGCTCGAGGAAGTGAAGGAGGCGCTGAACGAGGTCGGGCTGAAGGGCCTGACCGTGACCGAGGTCAAGGGCTTCGGCCGGCAGAAGGGCCACACCGAACTCTACCGCGGCGCCGAATATGTCGTCGACTTCCTGCCCAAGGTGAAGATCGAGGTCGTGCTCGAGGATTCGCTCGTCGATCGCGCGATCGAGGCGATCCAGACCGCCGCCAACACCGGGCGCATCGGCGACGGCAAGATCTTCGTCATCCCCGTCGAGGAAGTGATTCGCATCCGAACCGGCGAACGCGGGCCCGACGCCATCTGAGAGCCGAGAGAATTCGTTCGAGACCCCCAATCAATAAGCAACCAGGAGCCGTGCCATGGCCAGCGACAAAGTGATGAAGATGATCAAGGACAACCAGGTGAAGTATGTCGATTTGC
>JBGPGW010000190.1:0-6909 GCA_041484095.1 Alphaproteobacteria bacterium
CGCGCTCGACACCGCGCTTCACGCCGCCCGGTCCGGATAGAGCGAGCGCAATCCCTCCTCGCTCGCGGCGCACACGCCCCGCTCGGTGATGAGGGCGGTCACGAGCCGCGCCGGAGTCACGTCGAAGCCGTAATTGGCGGCGGCGCTGCCTTCAGGCGTCAGGCCGACCGTGACCGTCTGGCCCGAGGCGGCCCGGCCCTGGATCGCCGTGACCTCGGCGGGATCGCGCTCCTCGATCGGGATCGCATGCCCGTCGGCGAGCGTCCAGTCGATGGTCGTGTGCGGCAGCGCCACATAGAACGGCACGCCGGTGTCGCGGGCGGCGAGCGCCTTCAGATAGGTGCCGATCTTGTTGCAGACATCGCCGTTCCGCGCCGTGCGGTCGGTGCCGACGATGCAGAGGTCGACCTGTCCCCGCTGCATGAGATGCCCGCCCGCATTGTCCACGATCACCGTATGCGCGACACCGTGCCGGCCGAGCTCCCATGCCGTCAAGGCCGCACCCTGGTTGCGCGGGCGCGTCTCATCGACCCAGACATGGAGTGCGATGCCCGCATCATGCGCCATGTAGATGGGAGCCAAGGCCGTGCCCCAATCGACGGTCGCCAGCCACCCGGCGTTGCAATGGGTGAGGATGTTGACGGTCTGGTATCCCTTCCTGTGGGCGATCGTCTCGATGAGGCCGAGGCCGTTGCGGCCGATCGCCTCGTTGGTCAGGACGTCCTCGTCGCAGAGACGCGCGGCGCGCGCATAGCCGACAGCCAGCCGTTCGCCCTGCCGGCGGGGACGGAGCTGCCCCATCATGTCGTCGAGCGCCCAGCGCAAATTGATCGCGGTCGGGCGCGTCGCGAGCAGCATCGCATAGGCGCGATCGAGCGCCTCATCCGACGGATCGTCGCGAAGCGCCAGGCAGAGACCATAGGCCGCGGTGGCACCGATGAGCGGCGCGCCCCGCACCTGCATCGAGCGGATCGCGTGGGCCGCGTCCTCGACCTTCGCCAGGCGGACGGTCTCGAAGGCGTGCGGCAGCTTCGTCTGGTCGATCACCTCGACCGACCAGCCATCCTCCCTGACCCAGATCGTGCGATACGGCTTGCCGTTGACATTCATGCGGGCGCAACCCTCCGTTCGTCGCGGTCAGGACAGCGCATCACAACGGCCGAAGTTCGTGAACGCCGCCAAGCGAGCCTCCGTTTTCACGACAGCCCCAACCTAGCGGAATTCCTCACGAGCGGACAGCCGCGCGCGCCGGTCGGAAAGGCCCCATGGAGCGTGTGGCGAGCGGGGCTTCGAGCCTGTACGATCCCTGGGGCAATCGTCATCGGGGGGAGCCAGGACATGGCGGGCGTACTCGTGGTCACCGGCGGCAGCCGCGGCATCGGCGCCGCGATCGCCGAGCTCGGCGGCAAGCGCGGCTACAAGGTGTGCGTCAATTACAGCCGCGCGAAGGACCGGGCCGAGGCGGTCGTGCGCAAGATCAAAGACTCCGGCGGCGACGCCATCGCGATCCAGGCCGACATCGCCAGGGAAGACGACATCGTCCGCATGTTCCGCGAGGTCGACAAGGCCTTCGGACCCGTGACGGCGCTCATTAACAATGCCGGCGTGGACGTCCCCTCGCGCGACACGGAGGATTGCCGTCTCGAAGACCTCAAGGCGGTTTTCGCCGTCAACGTGTTCGGGGCCTTCCTCTGCGCGCGCGAGGCGATCAAGCGCATGTCGACGCAGTTGGGCGGCAAGGGCGGCGTGATCGTCAATATCGGCTCCCGCGCCTCGGGCCATCACAAGCTCGTGGGCGAGATGCCCTATACCGCGAGCAAGGGGGCGATCGACGCCTTCACCATCGGCCTCGCCAACGAGGTCGCGAAGAAAGGCATCCGCGTCGCCTGCATCCGGCCGGGCCTCATCCTCACCGAGATTTTCGAGCGCGAAGGCCTCGCCATCGTCGAGGAGCGCGCGCGGCAGAACGTGCCACTCGGGCGGATCGGCAAGCCGATGGAGATCGCGACGGCGGCGCTGTTCCTCTGCTCCGACGACGCCTCCTACATCCACGGCGCCATCATCGACGTGGGCGGCGGACGGTGAGGGGGGCATGGATGCGGAGGATGATCCGAACCGGTGCGAACTGTCGTCGCGGGCGGCATCACCCCCACCCAACCCACCCCCCACAAGGGGGAGGGTCAGAAAGATAGGCTCGATGAAATCGTCGAATCCCGGCACCATGACGCCAGGCCTATCGAGCCCGACGTTCCGCCGATCTCGCCCGACGGATGCACGCGGCGCACGCAACGACCTGCATCGTGCACGCGATAAAATGCATCGTGCGCGCGACGACATACGGGGTGCGCAGGATGAAACGCGCGGCGCGCGGGATGAAGGATGCGGTGGATGACGAAGGACGCGGTACGTGATGAATATGCGTTGCGCGTGACGATGAGCGCGATGCGCGTGCGACGGACGTGATGCGCGTGACGAATATGCGATGCGCGTGACGGAAGCATTTTATTGTCCCCCTCCCCTTGAGGGAGGGGGTAGGGGGAGGGGTTTGCGCAGGATGTCAGAGATCATGGGCGTCGTCGAATGAGCGGCCGCTGGACGCGCCGCCATAAGGCTGTCGGCTCGCCCGCGACACCGGCCGCCGCGGTCTAGGATCATGGCGAAACGGACGACACTCATCACCGGTGCGAGCAAGGGAATCGGCCGCGCGCTCGCCGATCGCCTGATCGCCCAAGGCCATACGGTCATCGGCCTGGCCCGCACGCCGCCCGATGCGGGCTACAGGGGCGAATTTCACGCGGTCGACCTCATGGAGACCGACGCGACAGAGCGCGTGCTTCGCGCGATCACGGCGCGCCACGCGATCGACAATGTCGTCAACAACGCCGCCTTCATCAAGATCGACCGCATCGAGGATTCAACGCTCGCCGATCTCGAGCGCACGCTCGCGCTCAACCTCCGGGCCGCCATGCTGTGCGTGCAGGCCTGCCTGCCCGCGATGAAAGCGAAGGGACGCGGCCGCATCGTGAACGTGGGCAGCCGCGCCGCCCTCGGCAAAGTCGGCCGCGGCATCTATGCCGCAAGCAAGGCCGGGCTCGTCGGCTTCACCCGCACCTGGGCGATCGAGCTGGCACCCTCCGGCATCACGGTCAATTGCGTCGCCCCCGGCCCGACCGCGACCGAGATGTTCCGCAAGGGCAATCCGCCCGAAAGCGCCGCCACCAAGGCGATCATCGCGTCGATCCCCTTAAAGCGCATGGGCAAGCCCGAGGAAATGGCGGCCGCCATACAATACTTTCTCCAGGACGACGCCGCGTTCACGACGGGCCAGGTTCTCTATGTCGACGGCGGCATCACCGTCGGCCTCGATCCCATGTAAATCTGGCCCATGTGAATGCGGCCCATGTGAATGCGGCCCATGTAAATCTGTCCAACCGTGCAGAAGGCGTAACGATGGCATCCGTGATCGGTCAATCGATACCCCGCGTCGAGGACGCGCGGCTCCTGAGGGGTCGCGGCCGTTTTCTCGACGACATGAACCTCGCCGGTCAGGCTTATGCCGCGGTCGTCAGGTCGCCCCACGCGCATGCGGAGATTCTCGCGATCGACACCAAGGCCGCGCTTGCGGCACCGGGCGTCCTTGGAATCTTCACCTGGGCCGACCTCGATGCCGACGGGGTCAAGCCCCTGCCGGCGATGACGCGCGATCCGCGCTACGAAATCCGCAACCGCGACGGCACGCGCATGCCGGAGCCGGCGCACTGGCCGCTTGCGAAGGCCCGCGTGCGCCACACGGGCGACCCCGTGGCCTTCGTCGTCGCGGAGAGCCACGCCCAGGCCCAGGACGCGGCGGCGCTCGTGACCGTCCGCTACGAGCCCCTGCCGTCGGTCAGCGACGTCGACGACGCGCTCGCGCCTGACGCGCCGCTTCTCTGGGACGAGGCGCCGGGCAACACCTGCTTCGAGTGGGAGGTGGGCGACCGCAAGGCGAAGGACGCAGCCTTCGCGCGCGCTGGCCATGTGACGCGGCTCACCCTCGACAACAACCGCCTCATCTGCGTCTTCATGGAACCGCGGGGCGCCCTGGCCGCGGTCGATCCCACGAGCGGCGCCATCACCCTTCATGGATCGGGCCAGGGCGCGCACCGATTCCGCGAGACCCTCTCCTATTGCCTCGGTGTCGCACCCGAGACCGTGCGCGTCCTCATGGGCGATGTCGGCGGCGGCTTCGGCCCGCGCGGATTCTTCTATCCCGAGAATCTTCTCGTGACCTGGGCCGCGCGGCGCCTGAAGCGCCCGGTCAAATGGACAGGCGACCGGCAGGAAAGTTTTCTCACCGACGTCCAGGCCCGCGGCCACCGCATGCAGTGCGAGCTGGCACTCGACCGCGATCACCGCTTCCTCGGGCTCAGCGTCTCGAGCAATTGGAACATGGGCGCCTATGTCACGGCGCGCGGGATCATGGCGACGATCCTCCATATGGGCCCGATCATCACGGGCGCCTATCGCTTCGACGCCGTCCATTTCGAGCTTCGCGGCGTGTTCACCAACGCGGCACCGGCCTATGCCTATCGCGGCATCGGGCGCGCGGAGGCGAGCCACGCGCTCGAACGCCTCATCGACACGGCGGCGGACGAGCTCGGCATCGACCGCATCGAGCTCCAGCGAAAGAACATCGTGCCCATCGCCGCCATGCCGTACCGAAGCCCCGCCGGCGCCCATTACGACAGCGGCGAGTTCGAGGTCGCGATGGACAAGGCGCTCGCGCTCGCGGATTGGCGCGGCTTTGCCGCGCGCCGCGCGGAGGCCGCGAAGCGCGGGCGCCTCCGCGGGATTGGCGCCTGCGTCTTCGTCGAGAATGCGGGCGGTGCGCCTTCCGAATTCGCCGAGGTCAAAGTCGAATCCAAGGGCTCGCTCACCGTCTTCGCGGGAAGCGGGCCGAGCGGCCAGGGCCATGAGACCGTGTTCGCCCAGGTCCTTGCCTCGGAGCTCGATCAACCCTTCGAGCGCGTGCGCGTCGTCATCGGCGACACGGGCGCCGTCAAGGCCGGCTACGGCTCCGCCGCGTCGCGCTCCATGCGCAAGGCCGGGACCGCCATCGTCATGGGCACGCGAATCATGATCGAGAAAGGCAAGCGCCTCGCCGGCGACATGCTGGAGGCCACACCCGCCGACATCGAATACAGGGACGGCCGGTTCCGCGTCGCCGGCACGGACCGCTCGGTCGGGCTTTACGAGGTCGCGGCCCATGCCGAAGCCGAGGGCGACGAATTATCCGGGGCCATCGACCACAAGCAGGAGGGCGACACCTATCCCAACGGCACGCAGGTGGCCGAAGTCGAGATCGACCCCGAGACGGGCGAGGTCACGCTCGTGCACCACGTCATGGTCAACGACGTCGGACGCGTGATCAATCCGCGCATCATGCACGGCCAGCTCCACGGCGGAATCGCGCAGGGGATCGGACAGGTGTTGTTCGAGCACGCGGTCTATGACCGCGAATCCGGCCAGCTTCTCTCCGGCAGCCTCATGGACTACGCGATACCGCGCGCCGATGAGTTGCCGAGCTTCACGACAGCGTTCCACGAAGTGCCGTGCGCCGGCAATCCCCTCGGTGTGAAGGGCGGGGGCGAGGGCGGCACGACGGGCGCGCCACCGGCCGTCCTCAACGCGATCGTCGACGCGCTCAAGGCGTATGGCGTGCGCGACATCGACATGCCGGCGACGCCCTCGCGAATCTGGGAAGCGATCGAGGCTGCGACCCGGGCCGCGCGCCGTTCGTCCTGACGATCGCATCATCGATCCTCGACGCCATGCGCCTTCGTCCCGATACGTTTCTCTTCACGCTGGCGCTCGGCCTCCTGACGGGGCTCGGTCCGGTTTCGACCGACATGTACCTGCCCTCCCTCCCCGATATCGGCCGAACCTTCACGGCGAACACGGCGTCCGTCCAGCTCACCTTGTCGGTGTTCCTCTTGGGCTTCTCGGCCGGCCAGCTCTTCTATGGCCCCATCTCGGACAAATACGGCCGCAAGCCCGTGCTTCTCGCGGGGCTCGGCCTCTTCGTCGCCGCGAGCGCGCTCTGCGCCTCCGCTATCTCGATCGAGATGCTCATCGTCGCGCGCTTCCTCCAGGCGCTCGGCGCCTCGGGGCCCATCGTGCTCGCGCGCGCGATCGTGCGCGACCTCTACGAGGGCCCGCGCGCGGGGCGCGAGCTTTCGCGCATGGCGACGATCATGGGGCTCGTGCCTGCGATCGCGCCCACTTTCGGCGGGCTCATCCATGAGTTCGCGGGCTGGCGCGCCAATTTCCTGACGACGCTCCTCATCGGCCTCATCGCGGCCGGGATGGTGAGCCTCGCCTTGCCCGAGACGCTGCGCTCGAAGAGCGACAAGCCGCTCTCGCCCCTCGGCGTGCTCCGCGGATTCCGGAGCCTCCTCGCCCATCGCGGCTATGTCGCCTATATGGGTCTCGCGATGCTCACCTTCGGCGGGCTCTTCGCCTTCATCTCGGGTTCATCCTTCGTGCTGCAGGATCATTACGGGCTCAGCGAGTTCGCGTTCGGGCTTGCCTTCGGCACCTGCGTCACCGGCTTCATCACGGGCGCCGTCATCGCGTCGCGCCTGGCCCCGCGCCTCGGTCTCGACCGGCTCATCGGCATCGGCGTCGTCTGCCTCGCCGCGGGCGGCCTCATCATGCTCGCCGTGGTGCTGTTCGGCCCCGAGCACCCCGCGAGCGTCGTCCTGCCGATGATGGTCTACATGTTCGGCGTCGCCTTCGTGATGCCGCAGGCGATGGCCGGCGCGCTGACGCCGTTTCCCGACCGGGCCGGCGCCGCGGCGTCGCTTCTCGGATTCGTCCAGATGACCTTCGCCGCCATCGTCGGCATCGGCGTCGGCCATCTTCTCGAAG
>JBGPGW010000191.1:0-6896 GCA_041484095.1 Alphaproteobacteria bacterium
GGCGGTACTCGAACTTGTCGACCGCCTTCATGAGGCCGATGTTGCCTTCCTGGATGAGGTCGAGGAACTGCAGGCCGCGGTTCGTGTATTTCTTGGCGATCGAGATGACGAGGCGCAAATTGGCCTCGATCATTTCTTTCTTGGCCTGGTTCGATTCCCGGTCGCCCTGCTGCACGGTCGTGACCATGCGCTTGTATTCCTGGACCGGCAGTTTGGTGAGCTCGGAGACTTCGAGCACGCTCTGGCGAAGCTGCCGGACGTCGTCCTTGTACCGGCCGGCGACGTTCTTCCAGCCGCGGCTCGTGAGCCGCGCGACGCGACGCGCCCAGTTCGGGTCGGTTTCCGAGCCCGTATAGTGGGTGAGGAAGTCCTCGCGCTTCACCCCGCCGCGTTCGGCCAGGCGCAAGAGCTGACCTTCGAGGCCGAGAAGACGGCGGTTGAGGCCGTAGAGCTGGTCGACCAGCTCCTCGATGCGTCCGTTGCTGAGCTTGATCAGCCGCACCTTCTCCATCAGGTCGTGGCGCGTACGGCGATACTTCTTCTCCGCCGGGCCCTCGTAGTCCTTGCCCTTGCGGATCAGCTCCATGCGCTCGTCCTGGAGCTTCACGTATTTCTTGTGGGCGCGCGCGATCTGGTCCAACTGCTTCAGGACGTCGGGGAGAAGATTGGCTTCGATCGCGGCGAGCGACAGGTTCGCTTCGTCCTCCTCCCCCTCCTCGCTGGGCTCGGTCGTCTCGGGATCGGCTACAGGGTCGCCCGGCGTGCCGTCGGCCTTGGTCGGCACGGGCTTCGCCACCGGCGGCTTCGCCGCGATCACCGGTTTCGCCACCACGAGCTTGGCGGGCCCTCCGATCGGCGGCATCTTCGATGCATCGCCGTTGCCCTCGAGGCCCGGCGGACGCGCCGACATGTCGACGACCGGCCCGCCCATGGTCGCATCGAGGTCGATGATGTCGCGAAGCAGAAGCTTCTGTTCCAGAAGCGAGGCGCGCCAACCCACGATCGCGTCAAAGGTGAGCGGACATTCGCAGACCGCGCTGATCATCTTCTCGCGGCCCGCCTCGATGCGCTTGGCGATTTCGATTTCGCCTTCGCGCGAGAGAAGCTCCACGCTGCCCATCTCGCGGAGATACATGCGCACGGGATCATCGGTCCGCGTCAGCTCTTCCTCGCCGACATTGCCGGCGGGGGGGGCCTCGGCTTCCTCCTCCGCTTCCTCTTCAGCCACCGCCGCGGGCGCGGGCGTCTCGGTTTCTTCGCTTTCTTCCGTCTCGATGACGTTGATACCCATCTCCGAAAGCATGGCGAGGGTGTCTTCGATCTGTTCGGACGAGAACTTCTCCGCGGGAAGGACCGCGTTCAGCTCGTCATAGGTGACGTAGCCGCGATCACGGCCGCGGCCGATCATCTTTTTGACCGCCGCGTTCATGGAGTCCATGAGCGGGCTTTCGCCCTCACGGATTTCCGCTTCTTCCTCAACGTTTGCCGGTTTCGTCGCCATCTTGCGTCCCAAGTTTCCCCCTCACGGCCGGACCAAAGGGCCCAGGCCACTCCATCCGCGATGCCCTAATGCGTCCCGATCACCGGCGCCGGCAGATTGTCGGCCGCCTCGGCACGCTCGTCGAATTGGTCGTATTGCTGCTTCTTCGCGACAAATCGAGCCCACCGCTCCGGCGTCATATCGTCGCCGAGAGCCTGGGCATCCTCTGAAAGCTCCGCGTGAACCTCGCGCCGCCAGAACCCTGCCCACGCCTCAAGCCATTCCTCCCGCCGCTCGACAAAACCCTTTTCCGGCCCGGCGAAGGGCGCCGCCTCGTAAACGTCCCGGCTCAGCACGCGCTCGAGCATGCTCGAAAAACCCTGTTCATTCAGGTGGCTTTGAAGAGCGTGACTGTCAAGGCCCACGGTACCGACAATCGCCTGCCGGAGACGATCGAGCTCGGCCCAGGCGAACGCCCGGCCGCCGAGGGGCTCCGCGAGCTCGTCCAGAAGCTCGGGTTGCCGGATAAGGGCCGCGAGGAACGCCATTTCGAACCTCAGGGTCAATCGATCGACATCCCCCTCCGACGACAGGCCCGTCGGCCGTATGCTCATTTGGCCCGGTTTTTGGCCCGGTCCCTGGCGGCCCGGCCGCACCCAATCGCGGGTCCGCGGCACCCGGCGGCGGCCGAGGGCCTGCTCCAGCCGCCCTTCCATCTCATCGAGGTAGTAGCGCTGGACGCTTCGTTCGGCGATCCGGTTGACCCGCTCGAGGACGAGCCGCCTGACCTCAGCCCGCCGTTCCGGCGTATCGGCGGACCGGCCGACCGTCTCCATGTCCCAGATCACGTCCTTCAGGGGATGCGTCCGTTCGAGGATCCGGCCCATCGCGGCGGTCCCTGAGGCCCGCACCAGGCTATCGGGGTCCTCCCCCGGCGGAAGGGCGGCAAAACGGAGCGAGATGCCCGGGCGCAGGATCGGCAGGACGCGATCGGCGGCCCGGTTCATGGCGCGCCGGCCGGCCTCGTCCCCGTCGAAGCAGAGGATCGGCTCGGGCGCCAGGCGCCATAGAAGCTCGATCTGCGCCTCGGTCAGGGCCGTGCCCAGCGGGGCGACCGCATGGGAAAAGCCCGCCTGATGGAGCGCGATCACGTCCATATAGCCTTCGGCCACGATGAGTTCGCGCTTCTCGCGCGCCGCCTCGCGGGCCTGGGCGAGACCGAACAGCACCGCCCCTTTGCGGAAAAGGGGGGTCTCCGGCGAGTTGAGATATTTCGGCTGCCCGTCGCCCATCACACGGCCGCCGAAGGCGATAATGCGCCCCCGCGCATCCGAAATCGGGAACAGGATGCGCCCGCGGAAGTAATCGTAGCTGTCCCCGCCGCCCTCGGGCCGCCGCAGGAGGCCGGCTTCGATCGCCAACGCCTCATCGATCTCCTTGCGCGCCAGAACGCTCTTGAGCGCGCCGCGCGAATCCGGCGCGAAGCCAAGACGGAACCGCGCGATCGTCTCGTCGGTCAGGCCGCGCTCGCGCAAGTATTCGCGGGCGATATGCCCCGCGCGATCCCTAAGCTGTTGCTCGTACCAAACGCAGGCCGTCTCGAGGACCGAAAACAGCGTCTGCTGACGGGCCGCGCGCTCGCGCTCGACGGGCGAGGTCTGCGGGACCGGGAGCCCGGCCTGCTCGGCCAGACGCTCCACCGCCTCGGGAAAGGACAGGCTGTCGGTGCGCATCACGAAGCCGATGACGTCGCCATGCGCCCCGCAGCCGAAGCAATGGAAGAATCCCTTGTCCTCGTTGACCGTGAAGGACGGCGTTTTTTCACTATGGAACGGGCACAGGCCGACATGTTCGCGGCCTCTCCGCTGCAGGCGCATGCGCCGGCCGACGGTGTCGGCAAGTCCGACCCGCGCGCGAATGTCGTCGAGGAATTGCGGAGGAAACATCAAATCTCACGCCCCCTCGGCCTTGTGATCATCCGCTGCGACGGCCGCCGAGGCACGCCCGCAACGCCCCCGTTCCCGTCTTTTACTTGGTCAGCTGCTGTTTGACGATGCCGCTCGCCTTCGCCATGTCCATCTGACCCGCGTAGCGTTCCTTGAGTGCCGCCATCACACGCCCCATGTCCTTGATGCTCGCAGCACCCAGCTCACCGATAAGCGCCGTCACCACCGCGCCCGCCTCCGCCTCGCCGAGCTGTTGCGGCAAGTAGCGCTCGATCACGACGATTTCTTCTTCTTCCTGCGCGACGAGGTCCGGGCGTGCGCCCTTTTTGTACGCCTCGATGGATTCCCGGCGCTGCTTCACCATCGACTGAAGCATCTGCAGAACTTCGTCCTCGCCGATGCCGTCGCGATTGCCGCGCCCGCGGGCCGCGATGTCGCGGTCCTTGAGCGCCGCCAGGATCATGCGCAGCGTCGAGGTCGCGCGTTGATCCTTAGCCTTGAGCGACTCTTTGAGTTCTTCGCTGAAGCGATTGCGAAGCATCCGAGGGGCTGTCACCGATCGCGAGGAAGTTATGGACGTTAATGGAATTCGGCGTCGCTGGCAATCCTCCAGATGAAAACAAACGCCTGAAAACATTATGATTTTTGACCGGCTGGCAGCTTGACGGCGGCACGGGTTTTGCTTATCAAGAGACCCGCGTCGATCAAATCAGCCCCTGACGGCTGAGCCTATCCACGTACCGGTCGACCGAGCGGCCGGGGCGATCGCCGCATACGGCCCGCACGCCTCTCGAAGGACCGATCATCGATGGCCGAGTCCGCCCTGTCCACCCCGCCCCAAGGCACAGCGGGGGCGCGCATTGCGCCGCCTGGCGCGACGGCAGCTCTCGTCCTGGCCGATGGCACGACCTATTGGGGCCGCGGGCTCGGCGCGGTCGGAACGACCGTCGGCGAGGTGTGCTTCAACACGTCGATCACGGGCTATCAGGAGATCCTGACCGACCCGTCCTATGCCGGGCAAATCATCACCTTCACCTTCCCGCATATCGGCAATGTGGGAGCCAACCCGGACGACCACGAGACGACGACACCCGCCGCGCGCGGCCTGGTGCTTCGCGCCGACATCACCGAGCCTTCGAATTTCCGCGCGACCCGGCACTTCGACGCCTGGCTGAAATCGATGGGGCTCGTGGGTATCGCTGGGATCGACACGCGGAGCCTCACGCGGCGCATTCGCGACCTCGGCGCGCCCAGCGGTGCGCTCTGCCATGTCCCGGAGGGCACGCCCGACATCGAGGCCCTCCGCACGCAGGCCGCCGGTTGGCCTGGGCTGGAAGGCATGGACCTCGCGATCGACGTGACGTGCCGGCAGACTTATGACTGGACCGAGACGCGCTGGGTACCCGGCAAAGGCTACGGGCGGCTCGGCACTCCCCGCTTTCACGTCGTGGCGCTCGACTACGGCGCCAAACGCAACATCCTGCGCTCGCTCGCGAGCTTGGGATGCCGCGTCACCGTCATGCCCGCGACGGCGACGGCGGCCGATATCCTCGCCCGCAAGCCCGACGGCGTGTTCCTCTCGAACGGTCCGGGCGATCCCGCGGCAACGGGCCTGTATGCGATTCCGGCGATCCGCGGCGTGATCGATTCGGGCGTGCCGATTTTCGGCATCTGCCTCGGCCATCAGATCCTCGCGCTCGCCTTGGGCGGCCTGACAGAGAAGATGCATCATGGCCATCGGGGCGCCAATCACCCGGTCAAGGACCTCGCCACCGGCAAGGTCGAGATCACCAGCCAGAACCACGGATTCGTGGTCGTGCCGCAGTCGCTGCCCCCGGATGTCGAAGTCACGCATGTCTCCCTCTTCGACGGCACGAACGAGGGGCTGCGGCACAAGACGAAGCCGATCTTCAGCGTCCAATACCACCCCGAAGCCTCCCCCGGCCCCCATGACAGCCACTATCTCTTCGAACGGTTCGTCGGGCTGATGGCAGCGAATGCCTAAGCGCACCGATATCAAATCGATCTGCATCTTCGGCCTCGCGCCGATTCTCTTCCCTCCCCCCTTGAGGGGGAGGGTCGGGGTGGGGGGTGGGCCGCTGCGCGACGAACATGGGATAATTCCAATATGGCATCGCCCCGTGCCCGGTCGCTGCGCACCCACCCGACGGATGCCGAGCGGGCGGTTTGGACGGCGTTGCGCCGGCAGCAGCTCGACGGTCACCGCTTTAGGCGCCGGCACCCGTTCGGCCCCTATGTCGTCGACTTCGTTTGCCTGGCGCAAAAATTGGCCGCCGAAGTCGATGGCGGCCAGCACGCGGCCGAGCGCGACAGGGATGCACAACGAACCGCATGGCTTGAAGCGCGCGGCTATCGCGTGCTCCGGTTTTGGAACAATGAAGTCCTTGAGAACCCCGACGGCGTCATTGAGGTCATCCGTGCGGCGCTGCTCCGTCACCCCCCTCCCTAACCCTCCCCCTCAAGGGGGGAGGGGATATTTATGCAATGTTCGCATCTCGGCGTCTGGCTGCAGAGCTGGCGTGAGCGTCGAAGTCCGCATTACCCATGCCTAAGCGCACCGATATCAAATCGATCCTCATCATCGGGGCGGGTCCGATCGTCATCGGCCAGGCTTGCGAGTTCGACTATTCCGGCACGCAGGCGGTGACGGCGCTGAAGGACGAGGGCTACCGGGTCGTGCTCGTCAATTCGAACCCGGCGACGATCATGACCGACCCGGGTCTCGCGGACGCAACCTATGTCGAGCCGATCACGCCCGACATCGTCGAGCGCATCATCGAGCGCGAGCGGCCCGATGCGCTGCTCTCGACCATGGGCGGACAGACCGCGCTCAACACCGCGATGGCGCTAGCTAAGAACGGCGTGCTGGAGCGCTACGGCGTCGAGCTCATCGGCGCCAACCGCGACGCGATCGCGCGCGCCGAGGATCGGCAGCTCTTCCGCGAGACGATGAGCAAAGTCGGGCTCGCGAGCCCGCGCGGGCGGCTTATCGGCACGGTCGAGGAGGCGATTGCAGCACTCGAAGAGGTCGGCCTGCCCGCCATCATCCGCCCCTCCTACACGCTTGGCGGCACGGGCGGCGGGATCGCCTACAACCAGGACGAGTTCCGCGAGATCGTGCGCGGCGGCCTTGCCGCCTCGCCCGTCCAGCAGGTGCTGATCGAGGAATCGGTGCTGGGCTGGAAAGAGTTCGAGCTCGAGGTGGTGCGCGACCGCAAGGACAACTGCATCATCGTCTGCTCGATCGAAAACATCGACCCCATGGGCATCCACACGGGCGACAGCGTCACCGTGGCGCCCGCGCTCACGCTCACCGACAAGGAATACCAGGTGATGCGCGACGCCTCGATCACGTGCCTTCGCGCGATCGGGGTCGACACCGGCGGCTCGAACGTGCAGTTCGCGATCAATCCCGCGGACGGGCGGCTTGTCATCATCGAGATGAACCC
>JBGPGW010000192.1:0-6887 GCA_041484095.1 Alphaproteobacteria bacterium
CAAGACCACTATCGGCATCTTCGAGCGCCACAGCCGCCACGTCGGCCTCGATGAGAAGGGCGTCATCATCAAGCTGGAACATTCCGGCGAGGAGCGAAAGGTGGTGGACGTTCACCCCGCCTATGCGCTATTCCGCGACATGCCGCACGACCTCGCGGCGCTGAAGGGCGACTTGACCCGGATCGCCGAGACCGAACGGAGGCACTTCGTGGACGCATTGAACGACGCCGCGCAAGCGCTGGGGCGCGATCACCACGACGCCAAGGAACGCCAGAAATGACGGCCGGGGCGCCCCCGCCGTCACGCCGCCTTGCTGCCGCCGGTGCGCGGCGATCGGAGGTCCTATGAGCGATCGAATTCCCCTGACCACGCGCCGCGGGTTCATCACCGCGACGAGCCTCGGCATCGTGAGTCTCTATGGGCTCTGGGCGGGCTTCGGCGCCGCGCCGCTGCCTTGGAGCACGGCAAGCCGGGAGCATGCGAAACCGGGCCGCATTCCGCCCGGCGGCGGTCACGCCGGTCATGGCGCGGCGGATGCGGGACTCTCGGCCGAGGAATTCCGCGCGGCCACGCGCGATTTCGTCGAGCGCTACGGGCTGCCGGACGGCAGCGTCCAGCCCGCGCGCGCGATGACGCCCGAGGGGAATTCTCAGACCGGCCACGGCGCCGCGCATGGCCATGCGAGCATGCCGGCGCCACAACCGGCCGCGCCCGCCGAAGCGATCCCCGCCGAAGCGATCGACGTGTATCTGATGGCCTACCAATGGGGCTTCGAGCCCGCGGTGTTGCGCCTCGACACCGGCACGGCGTACCGGTTCCGCATGATGGCCGTCGATGCCAATCACGGCGCGTCATTGCAAATGGGCGATGCCAGCCGGATCATTCGATTGCGCCGCGGCACCCTCGTCGAGCAGGCGTTGACCTTCACCGCACCCGGCGAATATCTCGTCTATTGCACGGTCTATTGCGGCGTCGCGCATGAACGGATGCTCGGGCGGCTGATCGTCACATGAGCGCTCGCGCCGCCACGCTCCGCGAGACCCTCGGCCGCCTGCCGGGCCGCGACCGCTGGCTGATCGGGGGGCTGATCGGCGCGGCGCTCGCAGCACTGCTCGTCGCGGTGGCCCTGGGTGCCATGACCGCTCTCATTCGCGCCGGCGCGATCGATCCGTCTCCCGATTTCGGCTACCGCCTCATGACCGGTCACGGGGTCGTGGCGTTCTTTTATTGGCTGTACTTCGCGCAGGCAGCCGTGCTGCTGGCCTTCGCCACGGGCGGCGGCGCGGGGCGCATCGCCCTTGCGCCCTTGGCCTGGCTCGGGGGTGCGCTCATGGTCGCGGGGCTCGCGCTCGCGGGATACGCGACGATCGCCGGGCCGCCCCTCCTCTATGACGGCGCGCCGGAAGTCGTCGGCGATGAGCCGCGTGCCGCCCTTCCATTCTATGCGGGATACCTCTTGCTCTCGGCGGGTCTTGCCGGCGTCGCCGCCAGCGCCGTCGCAACCGCCCTCGCGGGGAAGGCGCGCACGGCCAGCGCGTGGTCCGCGGTCGCGTTCGGCACCGTGGCCTGGGCCGGCCTCCTCCTCGTCAGCGCGGTCGCGGCCTTCAACGTGTTCCTTCCGGCGGCGATTTGGGCCGCGGGCTGGCGCGCGATGCCGAGCAACCACACGGCCGGCTGGCATCTTCTCTTCCACAACATGCATTATCTCCCGCTCATGGGCAGCGTCGTGATCTGGTACGCGGTGATGCGCGAGGTGGCGGGCGCCGCGTCGATCGTCGGCCCGCGCTTCTCGAAATGCATGTTCGCGCTCTATCTCGTGCTGGTGCCGCCGACATCGCTTTACCACATGTTCCTCGAGCCCGACCTGCCGGGCACGCTGCGCGTCGCCGGCTCGCTTCTCTCGCTGTTCATCGGCGTGCCGACGATCGCGGTCTTCCTCATCATCGTCGCGTCTCTCGAGACACACGCGCGAACGCTGGGCGGACGCGGGCTCTTCGGCTGGCTGCGCGTCCTGCCTTGGCGCGAGCCGGCGCTGGCCGCGATCGGCCTGGCCAGCGTCAATCTTGCCCTCGGCGGCACCTTCGCCTTCGTGCTGATCCAGGAACAGCTCGCGCCGCTGCTGAGCGACACGATGTTCGTGCCCGGCTATTTTCACTTCCTCACCGTGGGCACCGTGACGCTGACGCTGTTCGCGGCACTCGCAGGGATCATTCCTGCGATCACGCGCGGAGCGATCCGCGCGCCGCGGGCACTCGCCGGCTTGCCGGTCCTTGTCAGCGGCGGGCTTCTCCTGTTCGGCGCGGCGGGGATGCTCGCGGGACTGTCCGGCATGCCGCGCCGCGTCCTCGATGCGAGCTATGACGGCTTGGCGCCGGAATCCTGGGAACGCTTGTCGGCGCTTCTCGGCCTCGGCGGCGCTGTCATGGCCGCGGGCGTCGCCGCGCATGCAGCGCTGCTTCTCGGCTCGCTCCTGTGGCCGGCGCGCGCTGGCGCCGCGCCATCGCCCTCCCGCCCGGCGACCGAACACCCACCAGCGGGGCAGCAGGCTTGGACGGGTCCCGTCGCCGTCATGCTACTCTACGGCGCGATGTTCGCCGCGACCGCGTTCGCCTTCAGCGTCATGCGCGGGCTGCCGCTCGCCGGACCGGGTACCCATTGAGACGAAGCAGGAAGGAAAGACCGCGTGTCGGATGATTCTCGGCTGATCGCTCTCGTCGCGTTGGTCTGGTCGGTCCTCGCCGCGGCCTATGCCCTGGTGCCGGCACTCGACATGCCCGGCAGCGCGCTCGTCTGGGGGATCGGCGCGGCGCTGTTCTGGACCCTGGCGATTCTCGTGGCACGCGCCGAGCGGCGCGGCGCACGCGGCACCGGCTGATCGTCATCCCTGACGACGCCCATGGCGCATACGCTCGCCGATATCGTCACCAACGGGCTTTGCATGGGCTGCGGCCTCTGCGCGAGCCTCGCGGGGCCCGACCGCGTCGCGATGCGCTGGACGCAGGAGGGAAGGCTGCGCCCGGTCGCGGCGGCGCCGCTTGATGCCGCGACGCTCGATCTCATCAACGCCGTCTGCCCCGGCCTTCACGTCGAGGGGATGGACGCGGCCACCGCCGGTCCGGGTGCTGCGTTCGACACGGCGTTCGGCTATGCGCAAGCGCTCTGGCGCGGCTGGTCGGGCGATCCCGACATCCGCTTTCGCGCGGCGACGGGCGGCGTGCTCACCACGCTCGCCATCTATCTCCTCGAGACGAAAGAGATCGAGTTCATCGCGCATGTGAAGTCGCCGTCCGACAAGCCGCTGCGCAATATCCCGCATGTGAGCGTCAATCGCGCCGACGTGCTCGACGGCATGGGCTCGCGCTATGCCCCCGTCGCCCCCCTCCTCCACCTTGCGCAACATCTCGACCGGGGCCGCCCCTTCGCCGTCGTGGCCAAGCCCTGCGACATCTCGGCCATTCGCAACTTGGCGAAGCACGACAAGCGCGTCGACCGGCTGATCAAATATCTCCTCACCATCTCCTGCGCAGGCGAGCCCGATCTCCACTTCACCTGGCGGCTCATGAAGCAGTTCCCGGTCCGGGAGGAAGAGCTCAGCCTCATGCGCTATCGCGGCCATGGCTGCCCCGGCCCCACGCGATTCGAGACGAAGGACGGCCGCGCCTTCGAGGCCAGCTATCACGACGGCTGGGGCGAGAAGCAGAACTGGCACCTCCAATTCCGCTGCAAGATGTGCATGGACCCCGTGGGCGAACAGGCCGACGTCGTGGCGTTCGACGTCTGGCCGGGGGCCTCGCCTGTGGGCGAAGGCGAAGGCTTCAGCGGCATCGCCGCCCGCACGATGCGCGGGAAGGCGCTCGTCGATGCCGCGATCCGCGACGGCGTGCTCATCGTCGAGCGGCCCATGACCTTCGCCGAGTTTCACGACACGCAGATCCACCAGGTCTGGAAGAAAATGGGCGTGTGGGGCCGGCAGTGGGGCCTCCGCCTCGCCGGTCAGCTCGCGCCGCGGTTCAGGCGCTTGCGCGTGGTCCGCATGGCTTTCAAGGGCGGCTTGAAGCACACGATCAAGAACGCGCGCGGCATCCTCCAGCGGCGCAAGGGCGGCGGGACGGCGGAGCCCATCGCCGGCTAGGCGCGCGCCACGCCGATCAATACGCCCGGTCGATGCGGAACGGTGCCAAGTCGATGCGCGGCTTGTCGCGGGTGATGAGCTCGGCCATGAGGCGCCCGGTGATGCCGCCGGTCGTGAGCCCCATATGGCTGTGGCCGAAGGCGTAGTACACGTTCTTGAAGTGCGGCGAGCGGCCCATCACCGGCAGCGAGTCGGGCGTCAGCGGTCGCTCGCCGAACCATTCCGTCATGCCCTCCGTGTTGAGCGCGGGCAGGACTCTCTTGCCCCAGGCCAGGACCATCTTCGACTGGCGCCAATCGGGCGGCGCATCCACGCCGGGGAAGGCCGAGGCGCCGACGATGCGCACGCCGATGTTGAGCGTCGAGATCGCGATCTTGGCCGATCCCACGACGAGCAGGTGCCGCGTTTCGATCCCCGCGTTCGGCAAGGTCACGTGATAGCCGCGCTGCGATTCGAGCGGCACCTTGCTGCCGAGCTTCGCCGCCAGCTTATGCGACCAGGCGCCCGCGCAGATGAGGACCTTATCGCCGATGTGCCGTCCCTTGTCCGTGACGACGGAAGTGACCCCGGTCGGGCCTCGCTCGAAGTCGAGCACATCTTCCTGGCGAAACACGGCGCCGTGCTGGCGGAGATGCGCCGCGAGCCCGGCCGAGATGTCGTAAGGGTTCGCGACCGAGTGCCAGTCCGGCTCGATGACGCCGGCCTTCCATTCGCGCGAGACATGGGGCTCGCTCTGGCGCAGCTCGTCGTCGCTCAAGCGAATGAAATCGAAGCCGTTGTCCTTCCGCCCCTGCCAGAACGGCCAGTCGTGCATGAGCGCGTCGTCGTCCTTGTAGAGCCAGAGACCGCCTTGATGGCGCACGAGCGGCATGAGGCCCGCATCCCTAAACAGCGGCTCCCACGCCTCGTAGGCCGGCGGCATGAAGGAGGCGAGCGCCTCGGTGCAGTGCTTGACCCGCTCGGGCCGGCAGTTGCGGAAGAACTTCCATAGGAAGGGGACGAGCTGCGGGACGTGGGACCAGCGCAGCGACACCGGCCCCTCGGGGTCCATCAGGTACTTGAAATATTTCTTCATGAGGCCGGGCATGGCGAGCGGCAGCACGAAAGTACCGGCGATGCCGCCCGCATTGCCGTAGGAGGTCGAGCGACCGGGCTCGACCCGGTCGATGATCACGAGCTCATGCCCATCACGCTGGAGATAGCTCGCGCATCCGAGCCCCACGACACCCGCGCCGATGACGATGATCTTCGCCATGTTTCCCCCGCATCCCCTCCCGGACATCATCCAGGAGAAGGTCCGCCTGTCGCCCCCATCTTAAGCGGATCGCGGCACGAGACCAACGGGGGCGGCAATCCCGTCGCGACCGACCCTCCCCCCGTCCCTCCCTTGCAGGGAGGGGCGCGATGTGCGACGCGTCAGCCAGCCTCGATCGTCATGCCGCCTCTGCCACACAGGCAGCCGATCGAAGGGAACGCGTTCGTGCGTCCTTTCCCCTCCCTGCAAGGGAGGGGTCGGGGGAGGGTATCGGGCTTCGCCGAGCTTTCCGTCGCCGATAGCGGCGTCACCGGCGGGTTAGCCTCACGACGCCAGCTGCTGAAGCACCCACTGGTTGAATTTGTGCGGCAGGTGCTCCTGCGGCGAGTAGAAGCCCTGGACATGCGCGCGCGAGCGGATGGCCAATTGCACGTCCTCGGTGATGCCCCAATCCTGCCTGTTGACCATGTCCATGAACTCGATCGTGTCGCTGGCATCGAATCCGGGGGCCGCCATGGAAGCGGGCTCGAACAGCCACGTGACCTCGAGCGTCGTCGCATCGGCCGCCTTCGGCCACAGGACGTAGTACATGACGTGGTCGGGGACCAGCAGCATCAGCAGGTTCGGGTAGACCGACGTACTGCGGAATCCGCCGGTGTCTTCGTCGGTGATCGTGCTGATCAGGGGCCGGTTGGTCTTGGCATCGATCGAAAAGGAATTTCCGCCGTCGACGAAGCGCGCGCCCGCGGTGCTCTCCTGCTTGATGATGCCGGAACGGAACTCGGGATTGATGCGGCACAGTTCCGGATGGACGCCCGGGCAATGGAAGCACTCGGAGAAATTCTCGATGATGAATTTCCAATTCGTGCGGAGCTCATAGGTCACGGTGTGCGCAGCCCGCAGGTTGGGAATGTTGTAGTGCGGCACGAACGGGCCGATGGCGCCGAGATTGGGCTCGAACGCCGGCGGCGTCTTGGCGAGGGAGAGGAAAACGAAACCCTCCCACTCCCGGACATGCGCGCGGTAGAGCGAATGGTCTTCCTTCCGGAACCCCGTGGGCTCGACCATGCGCGGCGTCGCGATCAGCTTGCCGTCCGGCGCGAAGGTCCAGGCATGGTAGCGGCATGACAAGGCACCGCCCTTGAAGCTCCCCGCCGCCTCCTTGCACAGGCGATTCCCGCGATGCGGGCAGACGTTGTAGAAGGCGTTGATCGTGCCGGCATCGTCGCGCGCGATGATCATGCTTTCATCGGCGACGGTCCGAACGACGAAATCGCGGGGCTTCGCCACCTCCTCCGCGCGCCCGACGCAGAACCACGAGCGGTAGAAGATCTTCTCCTTCTCCTGCTCGTAAATCTCCGGCGCGTAGTAATGGCGGCTCGGCAGGGTGGACCAACCACCGGGGGTAATCGTGTCCATCGCGGTCGCTCCTCGAAAATGCTTGGCGGTCGTAACGTCGATTTTACATCATCAGTATCTCAGCGGCACGCCTTCCGGCAG
>JBGPGW010000193.1:0-6883 GCA_041484095.1 Alphaproteobacteria bacterium
ACACCCCATCGAAGAGCGGGCAGTCGTCGACGACTTCGACGAAGGCGCGGCCGAACTCCTTGCGCTCCGAGCTCGCGACCTCGCCGCCGAGCTGCGCGCACATCGCCTGCTGGCCGTAGCAGATGCCGAGCACGGGCACGCCGAGATCGAAGACGAGTTTCGGCGCGCGCGGGGTGTGGGCGAGCGTGACCGAGGCCGGCCCGCCCGAGAGGATGATCGCCCGCGCGCCGAAGCCGCGGACCATCTCGTCCGTGACGTCGTAGGGATGGATCTCGCAATAGACGCCGATCTCGCGGAGCCGGCGCGCGATGAGCTGCGTCACCTGCGAGCCGAAATCGAGAATAAGGATGCGGTCGGTCATGGGTCGAGGGGGCTCGATGGGATGGCGGCCGGAATGGAGGACGGAACGGCGTCCGTTAGATAGACCATCCTCACGCCGTTGAACAAGAACCGCCAGCGGGCGGATCGGATTGCGGCCAGCCATAGCCGACCTCCCAATGCTCGGCGCCGCCGAGGGCGGATTGGCGCTCCGCGATGCGCTGTCCGCCGAGATGCTCGTAGAAGAAGCGGGCGGGATTGGCCGCGAGCACCCAAACGACCGGCGGCATGAGACCGTGCCCATCGAGCGCCGCGAAGGCGCCCTCGATCAGGCGGCGCCCGATGCCGCGGCCCTGGAAGTCCTCGATCACGTAAAGCGTGTAGACCTCGCCCCGGTAGCGCGGGACCTTGGGCCGCGCCGGCCCCGCGGCGGCGAACCCGACGACGCCGTGCGCCGCCTCCTCCGCCACGAGGACCGACTGGTCCCGCCGCGCGATGGCACCCCGCCAATAGGAGGCCTGGCGGGGTGCCGACAGGCCGATCAGCACATGGTCCGGCAGCATGCCGGGATAGGCCGAGCGCCAGGTCGAGACATAGACCTCGGCGATTCCGGCGGCATCCGCCTCGTTCGCGCGCCGAATGCCGGGAGCGATCACAGCCGCATCTCCAGGATCGCGAGGAAGAAGCCATCGGTTCCATCCCGGTCGGGCCGCAGGCGAAGGTATTCGCCCGCAGCCGCCGGTGCATGGTCACCCAACGTCGCGCGCCAGGCCTCGCTGACGGGGTGGACCGAAAATTCGGGATGCGCGGCGAGGAACGGCGCCATCTGCGCGGCCCCTTCCGATTCGAGGATCGAGCAGACGGCATAGGCAAGCCAGCCGCCGGGCCGGACGAGTGCTGCCGCTTGGGACAGGATCGCCGCCTGCCGCGCGCAGTGCCCTTCGAGCACCGCCGGGGTGAGCCGCCAGGCCGCCTCGGGATGGCGGCGCCAGGTTCCGGACCCGCTGCACGGCGCATCGACCAGCACCCGGTCGGCCGTGATATCGAGTGCGCGATCGATGACGACGGCCTCGACGATCGAAACGCCGGCGCGCCGGAGACGCTCGCCCATCCGCTCAAGACGCATCGCATCGGTGTCGCAGGCGATGAGCCGGCCCCGATCGTCCATGGCATCGGCGAGCGCAAGGGTCTTGCCTCCTGCCCCCGCGCAATAATCGATCACCGTCATTCCCGGCCGCGCGTCGAGAAGGAGCGCTGCGAGCTGGGAGGCTTCGTCCTGGATTTCCACGAGCCCGTCGCGAAAGAGCCCGAGATGCTCGATGCGAACGGGGGACGCGATGCGCAGGCCAACCGGCGAATAGGGGGTCGGCACGGCTTCGATGCCGCATGAGGCGAGCGCGGCCGCGGCATCCTCCCGCGTGATCTTCCGCCGGTTGATGCGGAGGTCGAAGGGCGGCGCCCGGTCGATCGGCAGGTGGCCTTCCGCTTCATGCGCGAGCCAGTCCGGAAGCTCCGCGCGAACGGCAGGCGGCTGGCTCGGGTGGTCGAGCGTATGGCCGGCGAGCGACGCCACCATTGCCTGCTCATCCTCACCGAGCCGCGCCGGGCCATAGCCGTCGCCGCCGAAGGCGTCCACGATGGCCGCGTCGTCCCAGCCCTGGCTCAACACGAGCTCCGCGAGGATTCGTGACCGCGCGCCGGCCACCCGGCCGGGATCGACGCGCGCCAGCCACCAGTCGAGCCGCGCCCGATGGCGCAGCACCGCGAAGACGAGTGCCCGCACCGCCGCCCGGTCCCGCGAACCCATGTAACGCCGCGCGCGCGTGTAGCGCTCGATCAGGCGATCGGCGGGGCGCTCATCGGACTCGATCCGCTCGAGGAGTTCGATCGATGCCTGAAGGCGCGCGCCGGGCTTCACGATGCGCCGCCTGCAGATGCTCTCGCTGTCCGGCCGCGCCTCAAGGGACGGCGGCTCGCCGCGACGGGCCCCGCATGTCTCTCAACCGTCGATGCGATAGTTCGGCGCCTCGCGCGTGATGACCACGTCGTGCACGTGGCTTTCGCGCAAGCCGGCAGAAGTGACGCGGACGAATTGCCGTTCCTTCTGGAACTGGGTGATCGTCTTGCATCCCGTGTAGCCCATCGCGGCGCGAAGCCCGCCGACGAGCTGGTGGATGATGTTGGTGATCGGCCCCTTGTAGGGCACGCGCCCTTCCACGCCTTCGGGCACCAGCTTGAGGCTGTCCCGCACCTCCTGCTGGAAGTACCGGTCGGCCGAGCCGCGCGCCATGGCGCCGAGCGAGCCCATGCCGCGATACGATTTGTAGGAGCGTCCCTGGTAGAGAACCACCTCGCCCGGGCTTTCGTCCGTGCCGGCGAACAGCGAGCCCAGCATGGCGCAGCCGGCACCGGCCGCGATCGCCTTGGCGAGGTCGCCGGAATACTTGACGCCGCCATCGGCGATCGCGGGAATGCCGTGTTTGCGGCATTCCTCGACCACGTCGAGGATGGCGCTCAACTGCGGAACGCCGACGCCCGCGACGATGCGCGTCGTGCAGATCGAGCCCGGACCGATGCCGATCTTGACCGCGTCGGCCCCCATGTCGATGAGCGCTTTCGCCCCTTCCGCGGTCGCGACGTTGCCCGCGATGACCTGGGCGTAGTTGGAGAGCTTGCGGATGCGCGCGACGGTCGCGAGCACGCCTTCGGAATGGCCATGGGCGGTGTCGACGAAGATCACGTCCGCGCCGGCCTCGAACAGGGCCTCGGCGCGCCGCACGCCGTCTTCGCCGACGCCCGTCGCGGCGCCGACGCGCAAACGGCCCTGGGAATCCTTGCACGCATTCGGGTGCCGCGCCGCCTTTTCCATGTCCTTGACGGTGATGAGGCCGATGCACCGGTATTCCTCGTCGACGACGAGGAGCTTTTCGATGCGATGCTTGTGCAGGAGATGCCGCGCCTCCTCCATGTCGACGCCTTCACGGACCGTGATGACCTTGCGCGTCATCAGCTCGCGCACGGGCTGGCGCGTGTCGGTCGCGAAGCGAACGTCCCGGTGGGTCAGGATGCCGACCAAATGCCCGTCGCGGCGGCGCACGACGGGAATGCCCGAGATGTGATGCTGCTCCATCAGCGCCAGCGCATCGGCCAGCGGCTGTTCGGGCGCGATGATGACGGGGTTCACGACCATGCCGGATTCGAATTTTTT
Organism: Alphaproteobacteria bacterium; assembly: GCA_041484095.1. Taxonomy (GTDB): domain Bacteria; phylum Pseudomonadota; class Alphaproteobacteria; order CADEGL01; family CADEGL01; genus JBGPGW01. The sequence goes on from JBGPGW010000193.1 coordinate 3,527, forward strand.
GACCTTGCGCACTTCGGTCGCCTGCGCATCGACCGCCATGTTGCGGTGGATCACGCCGAGGCCGCCGTGCTGCGCCATCGCGATCGCCAGCGAGCCTTCCGTCACCGTGTCCATGGCGGCCGAAATCAGGGGAATACCCAGCTCGATCTCGCGCGTGAGGCGGGTCCGAAGGTCGGTATCGGTCGGCAGAACGGACGATTTGGCGGGTTTGATGAGAACGTCGTCGAAAGTGAGGGCTTCCGGAAAACTCATGACGCCTCCAAGGCGGGTGGGCGGCACTATACACACCGTCCAGGCAAGGGAAAAGCTGCCCGCCTTGACATGGCTCAACGAGGGGGCACGTATAGAATTGCACTGTCTTGGCGTGTCGACGGCTTCAGGAGAGGATGACCATGCAGAAGACCAAGACCTGGATCCTGGTGGCAGACGGCTCGCGCGCGCGCGTCCTGCTGTCCGAAGGCTGGGGATCGGGGCTGACGCCGGTCGAGGGGAAGTCCTTCGAGATCCACATCCCGCCGACCCGGGAGCTGGGGACGGAAAAGCCCAGCCGCGGCTACTCCTCCGCCGATAGCCGGCCATTCGCCGTGGAGACCCATGCCGACTGGCACCGGCAGGCGAAAGAGAATTTTCTGAAATCGATGGCCGATGTGCTGAAGGAGGGTGCCAAGGCGCACGCTTTCGAGAGGCTCGTGCTCGTCGCCCCGCCGCAGGCGCTCGGCGATCTGCGTGCGGCGCTGGCCGGGAAGATTCAGAAGATGGTGGTGGCCGAGATCAACAAGGACCTGACCCATGTCTCGCTCAAGGACCTGGAGAAGCACCTCGTCGAGGTCATGCCGCTCTAGGCTGGCTCGGCCCGAAATCCCTTCGCCAGCATATAGATCTCGCGCGATTCGGCGCGGCTCGACGGCGGCTTGACGCGGCGCACGGATTCGAAGTGCCGGCGGAGGCTTTGCACATATTCGACCTCACCGCCCCCCTGCAGAAGCTTCACGAGGAAGGAGCCGCCCGGCGCCAGGAGATCGAGGGCCACGCGCATGGCCGTCTCGGCGAGGTCGAGGCTCCGCATATTGTCGGTGGCCTTGTGGCCGGTCGTGGCGGGCGACATGTCGCTCAAGACGATGTCGGCGCTACGGCCGAGCGCGTCGCGGATACGCATGGCCGCATCGGGCGCCGAGACATCGAGCAGCAGCACGACCGCGCCCTCGATCGGATCCATGGGTGAGGTATCGGCGGCGACCACGCGCGCGCCCGTCGTGCGGGGCTTCGTCCGCTCGACCGCGACCTGGGTCCAGCCCCCCGGCGCCGCCCCGAGATCGACCACGGCCGCCCCCGGCCGCAAGAGATGGGCGGCATCGTCGATCTCGGCAAGCTTGAAGGCGGCGCGGCTTTTATACCCCCGGCGTTCGGCCGCGGCGACGTAGGGATCCTTGTGTTGCCGGTCGAGCCAGCGTTTGGAGGAGGCCGTTCGCTTGACCTTCGGCCCCTTCATCGCGCGCGCGCCGCGAGGTCCATGAGAATCCCCTCGCGCAGGCCCCGGTCGGCGACGCGGAGACGCTTGACCGGCCACAGCCGGCAAATCGCCGCGAGGATCGCCGTGCCGGGAATGACGAAATCCGCGCGCGCGCCGAGGATGCAGGGATGGGCCACGAGGTCCTCATACCCCATCGCGAGCAGCCGGTCCGCGACCGACCATGCGTCCTCGATGGCGAGATGCACGCCGTCGACGCGCGCGCGATCGTAGCGCGGCAGATCCATGTGGATGCCGGCGAGCGTCGTCACCGTCCCGGACGTCCCGAGCATCTGCACCGCGCCGTCGCGGACATGCGCGCCGATTCCGTGGCGCGTCTCGAACGGCGCCAGGAGGAGAGCGACCTCGGCGATCATCGTCTCGTAGGCCGCAGGCGTGACCGCGCCGCTGCCGTGGCGCTCGCCCAGGCCCACGACGCCGCAGGGCAATGACACCGTGCCGATGATCTCGGGCACGCGGCCGGTCCGCAGCCAGACGACCTCCGTGCTGCCGCCGCCGATGTCGAAGAGAAGACCGAACGGAAGGGCCGCATCGAGAAGCGGCGCGCAGCTCGCGACCGCGAGACGCGCCTCCTCCTCGGCCGAGATGATTTCCAGCTTAAGACCGGTCTCGTCCACGACCCGGTCGATAAAGGCATTGCAATTGGTGGCCCTCCGGCACGCTTCCGTCGCGACATAGCGCGCATGCGTGACCCCCCGCCGGCGCATCTTGCTCGCGCAGATCTGCAACGCCGCGATCGCCCGGTCGATCGCCGCCGCGCCGAGCTCGCCGCTCTGGGACAGGCCCTCGCCGAGACGGACGATCCGGGAGAAGGAATCGATGACCTCGAAACCGTCCTCGCTCGGCCGCGCGACGAGAAGGCGGCAGTTATTGGTACCGAGATCGAGGGCCGCGAGGACGGCGGACCCGCCCGCCCCATCGGAGTGCCGCGATCGATCGTTTCGCTCGCCGGGCCGCATCGAGCCTCCGCCTGCCGTCGCACATTCTCTTATAGCGCTTATAGCGGTCTTATAGCGGTCATGGGGGGCAAGACCAACACGGGGGGGCGCCGGGGGTCTGACCCGACGAGGCCGGCCGCGCCGGGGCCCGCGCCTTTGAGGGCCTGCCGAAACGATCTATTCAATTTTTCCGGGCTATGATAGGCAAAGCCTCCCCGCCCAAGGGGCCTCACACCTGGGCGGTTTCCTCGGCGGCTGGCCCATTGGGGGATCGTCTAATGGTAGGACAGCGGACTCTGACTCCGCTAGTCTAGGTTCGAATCCTAGTCCCCCAGCCAGCCCAAACTAGCCTTGTCGCGGGCCTCGGCACCTTACGGGGCCCCTCGGCGGCCCAAGAGCCAAGTCGGTAAAGACCATTATGTCCTGCGGGCGCCGGCTCCCGCCCGGGATCATCCATCAGGCGACTTGGCATCCGGACGAGGCCGATCCCAGAATCGATGGCCGCACGGTTTACCCGTGTCGAGCGGTCGAATGCCCAGCGACGACCGCCAGGAACGCCGTGCCGTATTTCCTCAGCTTCACCTCGCCCACGCCGTGGACATGGCGCATCTCTTCGAGCGTCGCGGGTCGGCGGGACGCCATATCGAGGAGCGTCCGGTCGCTGAAGACGACATAGGCGGGCTGCCGGATCGACTTCGCGATCGTCCGCCGCAAATCCTTGAGCGCCGCGAGCAGTGCCGCATCCCCTTCGTTCGCGGGACTCGCCGAACTCTTGTCCGGTGTCGTTTTCGCGCCCCTCGCTTTCATCGACGGCTGAAGGACGTCCTTGCGCAGCTCGATTCGCGCCTCGCCGCGCAGCACGCGGCGTCCGCTCTCCGTCACCGTCCAGCG
>JBGPGW010000194.1:0-6881 GCA_041484095.1 Alphaproteobacteria bacterium
CCGTCGCTCATGACGTCGGCCATGCCGATTTCCTGGATGAGGCGGACGGGCTCGTAGAGCGCGAGAAGCAGCACGCCGGGTGCGAGCTTGATGCGCTTCGTCTGCCCGGCCATCCACGCGATGGTCATGAGCGGGGAGGGGCAGACGCTGTAAGTCGAGAAATGATGCTCGGCGAACCAGGCGATCTCGAAACCGAGGTCTTCGGCCAGCTTCACCTGGGTAAGCGAATCGCCGTAGCTGTCCCTGACCCGCTTCTTGGGGTCGCGCTGTTGCATCAGATTGAAATAGCCGAAATGCATGATCGGTCCTCGGGCGCTGGTCGGCCAGAACGGCCGGGGTGATTAAACGGCCAGGGGATTATACGACGCTGTCCCGGCTTTGTCCGCGCCCCGGCGCCAAAGGGCAAGGCCAGTGGATCGAATGCCGATAGGCGGACGACGCATATCGCCTTCCCTCGGGGTGCGCTGGCTTGGTAGCCTAGCCGCTCGCCCGGGGTGCCGGGCCTGGGCCAGGACGGGGGTGCAGCATGGACACGGCGACGATCGATATCTTCGATCCCAAGGTGTACGCCGCACAGCGCCGCCCGATGCTGGAGGCGGAGACGCTGCCGGCCTGGTGCTACACCTCCGAGGCGTTCTACCGCCGCGAGGTCGAGCGCATCTTCATGAAGGTGTGGAATTTCTTCGGCCGCACCGACCAGGTACCCAATCCCGGCGATTACTACGCGTTCGAATTCGCGGGCGTGCCGCTCGTCATCCTGCGCGACCGCGACGGCACGGTTCGCGCCTTCGCCAACACCTGCCGGCATCGCGGCGCGCTTCTCCTCGAGAGCGGGACGGGCAACTGCCGCGGGATCAAATGCCCCTATCACGGCTGGGTCTACGGTCTCGACGGCGCGCTCAACGGCGCGCCGGGGATGGAGGAGGCGATCGGATTCAAGCGCGAGGATTACGGCCTCATCCCGCTGCGTCTCGAGACCTGGTGCGGCTTCATGTTCGTGACCTTCGATCCGAAGGCGCCGCCGCTCATGGAGTTCCTCGGCGACCTGCCCGGCATTCTCAAATCGCACGACCTCGACGACATGGTGACGGTGCGCCGGAAGGAATTCCTGCTCGACTGCAACTGGAAGCTGTTCGTCGAGAACGCGATGGAGGGCTATCACATCCCGACCGTCCATCAGGCCTCGATCAGCCAGCACAAGGCCAAGAAGCCGGCGGTGCAGGACGTCGAGGGCGAGTTCGTTCTTCTCTTTACGCAGCAGAAGGGCAGCCGCGCGCTCATGCCGGGCGACACGGGCTTCCCCGAGATTGCGACGCTCGACGAACGCGCGGCGAACGGATCGTTTTATCCCAACATCTATCCCAGCACGATGTTCTGCTGCACGCAGGATTGCATGTGGTATCTCGAAGTCCATCCTCTCGGCCCCAACCGGATGAAGCTCATCCACGGCGCGTGCTTCCCGAGCGCCGTTCCGAAGCGCAACGATTTCACCGAAGTGGTCGAGCGCTACTACCGGCGCTGGGACAAGACGGCGGATGAAGACAACAATATTTCCGAGGTCCAGCACCGCGGCTTGAGCTCGCCGCTCACGGCACCCGGGCGCCTCTCGTTTCTCGAGCCCCTGGTCCACACGATCGGCAACTGGGTGCTCGACCGCGTGCTCGGCGAGGAAACGCCGGCCGGGCGCGGTCTCTACGAGTGAGGCGCGCGGCATCCATCGGCGCGCTGCCGATGCGGCGAACTCAATCGCGTTCAAAGCCGCCCAGCGCGGCATAGAGGGGGTCGAACCATGCCAGCCTTCGAACGGACCGAGTACCTGAAGCGTCTCGAGAAGACCAAGAAGCGCATGGCGAAGGCGGGGATCGAGGTGCTGCTCGTCACCGATCCCGCCAACATGAACTACCTCTCGGGCTATGACGGCTGGTCGTTCTACGTCCACCAGCTGCTCGTCGTCGCGGGACGCGAGGAGGAGCCGGTCTGGATCGGCCGCGCCCAGGACGCGACGGGTGCGAAGGTGACCATGTTCACCGATCACAGGAACATCATCGGCTACCAGGACGACTACGTGCAGTCGACGGTGAAGCACCCCATGGATTTCGTCGCCGATTTCTTGAGGGGCCGCGGCTGGGACAAGGGCGGCATCGGCGTCGAGATGGACAATTATTATTTCACGGGTGCCTGCATCGATTCGCTCCGCCGCAACCTGCCGAACGCCGCGTTCAAGGACGCGACGTCGCTCGTGAACTGGGTCCGCGTGGTGAAGTCGCGCGCCGAGATCAAATGCATGCGCGAGGCCGCGCGCGTGATGGAAAAGGTGATGAAGGTCGCGATCGACAAGGTGCGGCCCGGCATGCGCCAGTGCGATGCGGTCGCGGAGATCCTGCGCGCCCAGACCAAGGGCACGCGCAAATATGGCGGCGAATACGCCTCGATCGTGCCGTTGCTCCCCACGGGCAAGGGCATGAACGCGCCGCACCTTACCTGGTCGGATGAACCCTTCGCCCTAGGCCAGGGCACGGTGCTCGAATTGGCGGCCGTCCGTCACCGCTATCACTGCCCCATGGCGCGGACGGTCTATCTCGGCACGCCGCCGCAGAAGCTCGTGGATGCGGCCAAGGTCGTGGTCGAAGGGCTGAATGCCGCGCTCGCCGCCGCCAAATCCGGCAACACGGCCGAGGCCGTCGAGGCCGCCTGGCGCCAGACCATCGCCCGGAGCGGGATCAAGAAGGAATCGCGCATCGGCTATTCGACCGGGCTCAACTATCCCCCGGATTGGGGCGAGCACACGATCAGCCTCCGCCCCGGCGATGTGACGGTGCTCGAGCCCAACATGACTATCCATTGCATTCCCGGCATCTGGATGGACGATTGGGGCATCGAGATCAGCGAATGCTTCCGCGTCACCGACAAGGGCGGCGAGCCCTTCTGCAAGGTGCCGCGGCAGTTGTTCGTGAAGCCGTAGATGCGCCGCTCATCACGACAGGATTGATGGGACCCGAGGATCTGACAGAGCTTGCCCGCTGGATCGTCGCCGAGGGTCTCAACGGAACGCCTGAGACGAACCTTCTGCCCGGGCTTGGCGCGCGGTTGAATGCGGCGGGTCTGCCGCTGCTGCGGGTGAACATTTACCAGCCCACCTTGCATCCCATCATTGGCGGGCATCTCTTCATTTGGTGGCGAGGCGATAGCGTCGCGCGTCAGGAGGATTGGAATCGTCGCGTCAACGAGACGCGCTCGGAGGATTCGCTCCATCCGTTTGAGCGCATGATCGCGACCGATGCGCGGGAACTTCGGTTCCGATTGGATCGCGACGACGCAAGCCCGGGATTGCCTTTGCTCGACGACTTTCGCCAGCGGGGTGGGACGGATTATTTCGCGATGCAAACCGGGTTCGGCAAGGGGTCCATCCTGGGTCCGCTGGACCGAATTCTGTCGTCCTGGCTGAGCGATTCTCCTGCCGGTTTCTCGGCGCTGGATCTTGCCGCCATCGCGCATCTCGCTCCACCACTCGCGCTCGCGATCAAGGCGACGTCCGCCTACCGGATTGCCGACACCGTGCTCTCGACCTATCTCGGCCGCGATGCCGGACGGCGGGTCCTGAGCGGGGCCATCGAGCGCGGCGCGGGCGAAAGCGTGCACGCCGCACTCTGGATGTGCGATCTCAAGGGATTTACTCGGCTGGCGGACACGACCCCGCGTGATCGGTTGCTCGCCATGCTCGACGAGTATTTCGAGGCCGTGGTGACGGTCGTGCATGGATGCGGCGGCCAGGTGCTGAAATTCTTGGGCGACGGGCTGCTGGCAATTTTTCGGCTGGACGACGACGCGACGAGTTGCGCGGCAGCACTCGACGCCGCGGAACGCGTGCTGCATCAGGTGGCCGAACTGACGGCAGCGCGTTCCGCGGACGGGCTGCCGGTCAGCGAACTCGCGGTCGCCCTACATCTCGGGGAGGTTATGTACGGCAACATCGGCGCCCGCGACCGGCTCGACTTCACCGTCGTTGGCCCGGCGGTGAACGAGCTCAGTCGCCTCGAGGGGATGTGTCGGGTGCTCGAACGGAACCTGGTTATTTCATCCGCCTTCGCGGGCGCGGCGAAGCAATCGACCGACCGCCTGGTGTCGCTCGGCCGCTATGCGCTCCGCGGGGTGCGCAAGCCGCAGGAGCTGTTCACCCTCGAGGAACGTTAGGCCAGACGCGCCGCAATAGCGCCGACCCCTTGGAAGGACAAGCGGCGCCATCGTGGCGCCTCTTTTTTGTTCGCGCGAATGCGGCGGCTCAGCGCGCCTTGCGAACAATCACCGGCGGCGTAAAAGCCGTCACTGCCGGCAAGACACCGTCATAACGCTCGACCTCGACGAGCGCGCTGTGGGCGCTTGGCCCCTGAGCCAGTTTCGAGGTGCCCTTGTCGAGCGTCAGCATGTTGGGGTTGCCGTGCTTGTCGAGGGCGCCGATGGTTCCGGCCTCGAGCGGATCGAAGGTGGCGCCGGTCGAAAGCTGGACGACGCCCGGCCGTATCGTGTCCGTCACGACCGCGCCGGCCAAGGTGGCGCCGCGGTCGTTGAACAGCCGCACGACGTCGCCGTCCTCGATGCCGCGGGCCGCGGCGTCAATGGGATGAATCCACACGGGCTCGCGGCCGGCGATCTTGCTCTCGAGGCTCACGCCATTGCCGTCGAGCTGGCCGTGGAGACGCGTGCGCGGCTGGTTGGAAAGAAGATGGAGGGGATATCGCGCGGAGATCCCCGAGCCGAGCCATTCGGCGGGCTCGAGCCATGTCGGATGAGGCGGGCAGTCGTCGTAGCCGAAGCTTGCGATCGTCTCGGAGAAGATCTCGATCTTGCCCGAGGGGGTCTTGAGCGGGTGGCTCGCGGGATCGCGCCGGAAATCCTCGAAGATCACGTAGGGACTCTCGGGTTCCGGGATTTCGGCCGAGCCTGCTTCCCAGAACGTCTCAAAATCAGGCAGGCTCACCTCCGCCGCCGCGACCTGCTGGCGGGAGACTTCATAGAGATGCCGGAGCCACTCCATCTCGCTGCGCCCTTCGGAGAACTGACTAGCGAAGCCGAGACGCTTCGCGAGGCCCGAGAAGATGTCATGGTCGTTCCGCGCGGCGCCGACCGGCTCGACCGCTTTTGTCATGGCCAGGATGAAACGGTCGTGTGAGCTCGCCCCGATGTCGTTCCGCTCGAACGTCGTCGTCGCCGGCAGAACGATGTCGGCATGGCGCGCGGCCGCCGTCCACCAGGGTTCGTGGAAGATGATGGTGTCGGGCTTCTGCCACGCGCGGAGAAGGCGGTTGATGTCTTGGTGATGGTGAAACGGATTGCCGCCGCACCAATAGACAAGGCGGATGTCGGGATAGACGAGATCGCGCCCATCATAGGTGAACGCGCCGCCGGGATTGAGGAGCGCATCCGTGATCCGCGCGACCGGAATGGCCGTGCGCGTCGGATTCTTGCCGATGGGGAGGGTAGGCACGGGCACGTCGCGGCGCGGCATCCCGATGCCGGCCTCGCAGCCATAGCCGAACCCGACGCCGCCGCCGGGAAGTCCGATCTGACCGAGCATCGCCGCGAGCGTGACAGCCATCCAATAGGGCTGTTCGCCATGATCGCCGCGCTGGAGCGACCAGGTCATGGTGATCATCGTGCGCGTCGAGGCCATGCGCCGCGCGAGACCCTTGATGACGTCCGCGTCGATATGCGTGATCGCCGACGCCCATTCGGCTGTCTTGGGCTGTCCGTCGCTCTCGCCCATGAGATAGGCCTTGAAGCGATCGAAGCCGACGCAATAGCGATCGAGAAACGCCTGGTCGTGGAGGTCCTCCGCGACGAGCGTGTGTGCGAGGCCGAGCATGAGCGCCGTGTCCGTGTTCGGCCGCGGCGCCAGCCACGTCGCGCCGAGGAAATCCGGCGCATCGTCCGCCATGAGGCTGATGTTCACGAATTCGATGCCGGCCTTTTTGGCGCGCCGCAACCAGTACGACGCGAGGTGTTTGGCGACTCCGCCATGCTCGACTTGCGTGTTCTTGAGCGGCAATCCGCCGAACATGACGACGAGACGCGCATTCCCAACGATGCTCGGCCATGTCGTCTGCGGACCGACGACGATGTCGCTCGTGCCAAGCACGCGCTTCATGATGACGCTGCCGGCGGCGAAGCTATAGCTGTCCCACTTCGACGTGAAGCCGCCGTAGAGATTGAAGAAGCGATAGAGCTGGAAGTTGGCGTGATGGAATTTCCCGGCACTGCCCCAACCGTAAGACCCCGCAAAGATCGCCTCATTGCCGTGAGCGCGCTTGATGCGCTCGATCTCGCCTGCGACGCGGTCGAACGCCGTGTCCCAGGGAACGGCGACGAAGCGTTCGCGTCCGCGCGCCTCGCTTGGACCCGGACCGCGATCGAGCCAGCCTTCGCGGATGACGGGCTCCCGCACTCGATTATCGGCGTAGAGCGCCTGCGGCAATCCGCCCAACATGGGGGAGGGTTCGGGATCGGATTCGGCGGGACGGGCCGCGACGAGGCGGCCGTCCCGGACCTCGGCCCGAACGGCGCCCCAATGCGACGATGTCTTCACTGGCATAGCCGTCATGGGCCCCTCATGGATTTTCAAACGGAGAGAATTCTCTCGTCGAACAGCATCCAGGCGTGCCGGATTGGGCGCGAGAAAAGCGCGAACCTAACGCCCGTCAAACTCCTCGGGCGTCCATAACAGGACGAAATCGCGCACCTTGAATTCGCTGGCGTAGCCGAACTCGCCGATGTCGTCCATCCGCAGGGGATAGAGAATCCCGTCGAGGTGGTCGCATTCGTGCTGCAGCACCATGGCGTGAAAGCCGCGCTCCTCGATGGATTTTTTCTCGCCCCCGGGGATCAGG
>JBGPGW010000195.1:0-6855 GCA_041484095.1 Alphaproteobacteria bacterium
CGCGCCCTCATTGTAGAGCGAGACCCGGTGCTCGAGATTGCAGAGAACGACGGCCTCGCTGAGATCGTGAAGAATCGCCTCGAGGCGCCGCTTGTCGCTTTCCGCGCGCGCGGCCGCCATGCGAGCCGCGTCTTCGAGCGACGTTCGGCTCGCCCATAGCGCCTCGACCACGGTCCCCACGGCGACGGCATGCCCGCCAAGAGCGCGGGCCTCCGGCGGAGACCCCGCTGGCGGATTTTGTCCGCGGGCCGCTTGGACGGCCCACTGCGACAGCGCCGCGAGCGGCCTCATGAACAGCCGGCGCAGCAGCGACCAATAAACGCCCAGCCCGATCGCCACGGCCAGAACCGCCGTCCCGAGCGCGGCCTGCACGCCGATCGCGTCATGTCTTGACGCAAGCGCGAGCAGGATCGCGACCGCGCCGGCGAGCGCGGCGGCGCCCGATAGCGCGAGCGAAAGACCGAGTGTCCTACCAAGCGACATATGCCGAAAGTGCCATCAAGTGAATTTGCCAATACGTGCAGTCGGCCGGACCGTCATCTATCCCCATTCTTACAGGAATCCTTATTCCGAGCGCTTCGAATCGCTGGCACAAGCCTCGAGACTTGTGGAGAATGGCGCTAGACCACGGTTCGGGCCTGTACGCGGTAAGGGAGGGGACCGTCGATGCGTCTCAACTTCAACATGGATATGCCACAAATCGAAATCGGCCGTCAGTTTCTCCATCGGCGCCAACATCCCAGCGTCGTCGAGACGGCCCGCGTCGTGGGGCTCCTCGACGATCGCAGCGGCATCCCCCATGTCCGGTTCATGGTCTCGATCCAGCGCATCAACCGGGTCATCGAAGACGGGCCGCGCACGTTGTCGCTATCGACCTTCCTCCGCCATTTCAACGAGAATGGATGACCGCTCGCGTGCCCGACGCGGGCTGAACCTCAGCCCGAACGTGGCCGTGCCGCGACAGGGCGACGAAGGAACCGTCGCATGAAGATCAAGGCTGCCGTCCTCCACGAAATGGGATTGCCCCGACCGTATGCGAAGAGCCGGCCGCTCCGCGTCGAGGAGCTCGACCTCGCGCCGCCGGGCGCGGGCGAGGTCCTGGTCGAGGTGAAGGCCGCGGGCCTCTGTCATTCCGATCTGTCGGTCATCAACGGCAATCGGCCGCGCCCCACGCCCATGGCGATCGGGCACGAATCGGCGGGCATCGTCCGCGAGATGGGACCGGGGGTCGAGGATCTGAAGCGCGGCGACCATGTCGTGATGGTGTTCGTGCCGAGCTGCGGACACTGTTTGCCCTGCATGGAGGGACGGCCGGCCCTCTGCGAGCCGGGCAATGCGACGAACACGGCCGGCAAGCTTCTGTCGGGGGCGCAGCGGCTTTCGCTTAGGGGCCAGCCGGTCAATCATCACATGGGCGTCTCCGCGTTCAGCGAGCACGTCGTGGTGTCGCGGCGCTCGCTCGTCAAGGTCGATGCCGATCTGCCGTTCGATGAAGTGGCGCTCTTCGGTTGCGCCGTGCTGACCGGCGTCGGCGCGGTCATCAACACGGCCAAGGTGCCGCCGGGAACGACGGTGGCCGTGCTGGGGCTCGGCGGCGTCGGGCTCAATGCGCTGCTCGGCGCGAATTTGGTGGGTGCCCGCCAGATCGTCGCGATCGACGTGCTCGACGACAAGCTCGCGCTCGCGCGTCAGCTCGGCGCGTCGCACAGCTTCAACGCCAAGGACGCCGATTGCGCGGCCCAGGTGCGCGAAGCGACGGGCGGGGGTGTCGACTACGCCTTCGAGATGGCGGGATCGATCGAGGCGCTCGAGCTTGCCTATCGCATCACGCGGCGGGGCGGGATGACCGTGACCGCCGGCCTCGCCCATCCCGAACGCAAGCTCTCGATCCAGCAGGTCAGCCTCGTCGGCGAAGAACGCACGCTCAAGGGCAGCTATGTCGGGAGCTGCGTTCCGATCCGCGACGTGCCGCGCTATATCGCGCTTTACAAGCAGGGCCGCCTGCCGGTCGACAGGCTTCTCAGCCAGCGCGTCCGGCTCGACGGCTTGAACGAGGCCTTCGACCGTCTGGCGGACGGCCACACGGTGCGCCAAGTGCTGATGTTCTAGCCGCCGCCCATCCCGGCCGGGACGATCGACGCGCGCGTTCGATCCTCCGCGTCGTCGGGCGCCGTCGCGATATGCGCCCCGCGCACTTCGCGGATCAGCTTCGCGACGATCGCCTCGGCGAACGCCGCGTAGTCCTTGGCCACGATCAGGAACGAGCCCGGCCCGCCGATGACGTTGCGCTCGTAATAGCCGGGGAGGAAGCGCTCCTTGGTGGTGATGGGCAGGCCGTTGATCGTGACGCCCGTGCGCACCGCGCGGTCGCGGACCCCGTTCGGCAGGATGCCCTTGTTGCTGTAGCCGTCGCCCGAGACGTCGATGACCCGGCGCCGGCCCTCGAACCCCTTGGCCGGAAACATGGTGAGGCAGAATTCGAGCGCCTGTCCCATCGCGGTCTGCCCCATCTCGAAGAAACGCGGCGTGGCATCGACGGCCGCCGCGAAGCGTTCCGCCGACGTCGCGTCGTCAACATGCATCCAGCCGATCGCGATCTCCTGCTGGTCGGGGTTCGCCCACTGCATCATGGCGACGACGATGCCGCCGGCGGTCTTGATGGCCTCGACCAATTGCGGCGTCCGGAACGCCTCGGCATAGCCGCGCATCTGGAGGTCGAATTCCTCGGCCCTCACGCTGGCCGAGACATCGACGGCGAGGATGAGCTCGAGCTCGACGGGCTTTGCCGCCGCCCCGTGCCAGGTGCCGAGAAAAAGCCCGAACCCAAGAGCGGCGCGGCGCGACAGATGGAGAAGACGGCTCACCCATCGCGCCGGCCGCGCGGTCATGCGATGACGAGCCCGCCGCTCACGATCATCGTCTCGCCGGTGCAGTAGGTGTTCGAGTCTCCGGCGAGAAAGCACACGGCTTCCGCGATCTCCCGCGGCTCGGCCCCGCGCTTCAGGGGAATGCGCGGCGACAGCTTCGCGAGGTAATCGTTCGCGCGCATGGGGGCCGTGTTGGTGGCGCCGGGCGCCACGGCGTTGACCAGGATCTTGTCGCCGGCGTAGGCGATGGCGAAGGATTTGGTCAGGCTGATCACGCCGGCCTTCGCGGCCGCGTAATGCGCCATCGCGGGAAACGCGACGAATCCGTCGACCGATGCGATGTTGACGATGCGCCCTCCGCCCTCTGCGCGCATATGCGCGGCGGCCGCGACCGACATGTGGAAGACGCCCCTGAGGCAGACGTCGAAGATGAGGTCCCATTCGGAATCGTCGATCTCTTCGATCGGCGTGCGGATGTAGAGGCCGGCATTGTTCACCAGCGAATCGATTCGGCCATAGGCCGCGACGGCGTCGGCGAAGGCGCGGTGACAGGATTGCCGGCGCGTGATGTCGCCCTCGATTCCGACCGCCTGGTGGCCCAGCCGGTTGAGCGCGGCCACGGCGTCGTCGAGCGCCGGCTTGTCCTTGTCGATGAGGGCGAGGCGCGCGCCCTTGGCCGCCATGATTTCGGCGATACCGCGCCCGAGGCCTTTCGCCGCGCCGGTGATCGCAACCGTCTTGCCCTGCATGCCCACTCTCCCCGCGATCGAGCCGCGCGATCGCGGTCTCGCGCCGTGCCGGCTTCGTGCGAGCTACGCTTAAGCACGGACCCGGCCCTTGTCAAACGCACCTCAAACGCACCTCAAACGCATGGGGGCCAATCGTCTCAGCCGCCTTCCGCGGGCCTCGGCTTGAACCGCTCGTCGATGTCGACCTGGTAGGCGGCGGCCAAAGCGTTGGTCTCAGACGCCATGCCGACGACCGCGATGAGTTCGCCAAGCATCGCCTCGCTCATGCCGGCCTTCCCAGCGGACGCGGTGTGGGAGGCGATGCAATACCCGCAGCCATTCGCCATGCTGACCGCGAGGTAGAGCATCTCCTTGATCCCGGGATCGAGCGCGCCCGGCGCCATGACCTCCTTGAGGGTCTGCCAGGTCCGCTTCATCACCGCGGGATGGTTGGCCGCGACCTTCCAGAAATTGTTGATCCAGTCGATGCGGCGGGTCGCCATGATGTCGTCATAGACCGCGCGCACCTCGGGGCTCGCTTCCGCGTATTCGATCGGGCGCATCGCCATTCTCCCTTTTCCGTTCCTCACCTGTTCTCGCCTGTGCGGGGTTTAACGAATGCTTAGCCGTTCTGGCCTAGCGTCGGAAGCCTCGGTCGCGCCCGATGTCGGTCGCGGGCGAACAGACATGCACCGAGCAGGAGAGGCCGCCTATGGCGACAAAACCGCGAAAACGCACGGCCAGCAAGAAGGTCGACGCGGGTGAACTCACCCGGCGGGTCGGACGCCTCGTCGACGTGCTTCGCAAGCAACCCCAGCAGACCGTGACGCTGGCCGATGTTGCCGGCGTCACCGAAGTGCTCATCGGCAGTCTCGACCGCTACATGGGCTCGATCGACACATCCTTGTACCGGGAGTGCCAGGCGCTCACGGGTCACATCGCCCAGACGCGCGCCGAGATCGCCGAACTCAGCCCCCAAGACCTGACCACGACGAAGATCCCTCGCGCGGGCCAGGAACTCGATGCGATCGTGAAAGCCACCGAGGACGCGACCGGAGAGATCATGAGCGCCGCCGAAGAAATGATGGCGGCCGATGGTGCCGATCCGGCCGCTCTCAAGGCGATCGTCGACGCGGCTTGCATGCGGATTTTCGAAGCCTGCGCCTTCCAGGACATCACGGGGCAGCGCATCGCCAAGGTCGTCAATACGCTGTCCTTCATCGAAGAGCGGCTGAGCAACCTTCAAAAGGTATGGAGCGAAAGCCTCGGCGAGACCATCGCCGATGCAACGAAGGACGAGCCGGTATCCGAAGACGCGATTCTCCTGAACGGTCCGGCGCTCGCCGGTGAAGGAATCAATCAGTCCGACGTGGACGCATTGATGAACAACGCGGGCCGCGCGTCACCCGCGGGCGGCGAAGCCATCCGGGTCGGCGATGCCGTCAACGGCGGAGCCAATGACGCCGTCGCGCTCGCCGCGTCGCCTTCGAGCGCTGAGAGCCCGCGGGTCAGCGACATCCTCGGCGGCGGCGGCAATGACGCCGCACCGGCGCCCGACGACCTCGACGCGAAGATCGACGCCCTGTTCCGATAGGACGCCGTCAGCCCTGCGAGGAGGGCACGACGACGAGCTGGGAGATGACGACGTGCCGCGGCTGCTGCACGGCGAACGCGACCGTGCGCGCGACATCCTCGGGCGCAAGACAGACGCCGAAATCGTCGTAGAACTTGGCCGCGCGGGTCTTGTCGCTCCAGCGCGATTCGGCGAACCCCGTGCGCACCATGCCGGGCAGGATTTCCGTCACGCGCACGCCGGTGTTGCGGAAGTCGAGACGGAGCGACTCGCTGAAGCCGTGAACGGCATGCTTGCTTGCCGCGTACAGCGTTCCGCCGGCATAGGGCCGATAGCCTGAAATCGAGCCGATGTTGACGATATGCCCGCGGTCGCGCGCGATCATCGGGGGAATGAGGGTGCGCGTGACGCGGATGAGGCCGATCACGTTCGTCTGGATGATGGACTCCCACTCCGCCATCGATCCCTCATCGAAGCGCGACCGGCCGCCGCGGTCGTGGCCGGCATTGTTGACCAGGATCTCGATCTCGCGCCAATCCGCGGGCAGGCGGTCGAAGACGCTGTCGACCGATTGCGGCGAATCGACATCGAGCTCGATCGCAAGCCCCCCGGCGCCGAGCTTGCCCGCGATCGCCTTGAGCGGCGCCATGCGCCGTCCCCCGCAGATCACGCGGCAGCCGAGCGCAGCCAACGCCTCCGCCGTCGCGGCGCCGATCCCGCTCGAGGCACCGGTGACGAGCGCAACGGCCCCCGGTTGCGGTATGCTGTCGGTCATGTTGGAACGCTCCCATGTACGATCGTGTGGCCGAGCCTATCCGATGGCCCGCGAGGATGCCACGCATACGCCGCTCGCGCGCGATCCCCGCACGGCATGCCGCGGGGCGCGCGCAGGGCAGGGAGCGATCGCATGAGACAGGGCCTCGTCCGGACCGCGCGAATTCTCGGTATGCTTCTTCTCGCGCTCGTCACGGGGCTTGCCGCACTCGTCATCGCGCTCGGCGCCGGCGATCCCATCGATGCCGCGCGCGAACGCGTCCCCGCCTACAGTGCACGGCAGGCCGCCGCGGGACCCGTCGCGAAGGACGGCGCCGTCCGTCTTTACGAGGAGATGATTCTCTCGGCGCCGGGCCACCCGCCCGTTCATTTCACGGTCAGCCTGCCGGAAGGAGAGGCCCGGGAGCCGATGCCGGTGCTCCTCATCCTCGGCGGTCTTCGCTCGGGGCGGGAGAACCTCGAGCGCCTGCCGCCGCTCGGCGCCAACGCGCTCATTTCCGTCGAATATCCCTATCGCGACGTCATCCGCGACAAGAAGCGCTCCATTCCGGCGCGTCTTGCGGCCGCGCGGCGTGCCGCCGAGACGACGCCCGAGCAACTCGTCGCCATTCTCGACTGGGCGCGCATGCAGCCCTGGGCCGACCGGCAGCGCATGAGTCTCCTCGGCTACAGCCTCGGCGCGATGTTCGTCCCCGTCACGCAGGAGAAGGCCCGGGCCAACGCGATCGGCATCAAGACCTCCATCTTGGCTTTCGGCGGCGCCGATCTCGGCCGCATCATCGCCACGGTCTTTCACGTCGAGACGCCGGGGCTTCGTGAGATCGTGGAACTGCTGGCCGCCGCCCTCCTTCATCCCGTCGAGCCCAGCTATTTTCTCGGCCGCATGACGGGCGAGGTGCTCGTGGTCAACGCC
>JBGPGW010000196.1:0-6846 GCA_041484095.1 Alphaproteobacteria bacterium
ATCGCCCCCATGCCGCCCTTCACCACGCCCCAGGGCCGCTTGTTGGTCGCCGCCGCCTGCACGCCGTAGCGGATGAGCGAGACGGCGGAGCCCGGCGCGTCCATGCTGGCATAGCTGCCGATGACGATGTTGGAGGCGTGATAGAGCCGGATCGTCTCGCTCGTATACCAGCGCTCGATGATCTGCTTCGCCGTCCCCGTCATGATGCGCATCAGCAACTGGCGCGCGTCGTTGTCCGTCTTGCGGAGCGCACGGGCGAACTCGAAGGCGCCCACGGCGTCCTCGAGGCGGAGGCCCGAGAGGGGCGGGGGCTCGCGCAGCCATTGCCCGCGCGCGACGGACGCGGCCTCGCCGACCAGTTCGTGGAAGCGCTCCATCTGGCGGAAGTCGCTGTTGGAATAGGCGCCGACCGCCTGCTGCTGCTGGACGGGATCGTTGGTCAGAAGCAATTCGCGCCCGTCGCCGGCGAGCATCAGGCTGCCCTCGACGGGCACGACCGCGTAGCCGTGGCGCTCCAATTCGAGGTCGTCGATGATCTGCGGGTTGAGGAGCGCCGAGACGTAGGAAAGGGTCGAGGTGCGGAAGCCGGGATGGATTTCTTCCGTGACCGCGGCCCCGCCGACGATTCCGCGCCGCTCGAGCACGATCGTCTTCAAGCCCGCCTTCGCGAGATAGGCCGCCGCCGTCAGGCCGTTGTGGCCGCCGCCGACGACGATCGCGTCGTAGGTCGCGCCGCGGATCGCATCAGGCTCGGGGCCGGCCATGCGCGTCTCCCGTTGAGGCCCGAGGCCGCGCGCCTAGCGGTTGCTGCCGCGCGCGGCGAAGCGCACGGCTTCCTCCGCCGCGCGGATGAGGGCGCGCGCCTTGCTGCGCGTCTCCTGGAATTCCGATTCGGGGTCGCTGTCGGCGACGATGCCGCCGCCGGCCTGGACGTACATGACGTTGTCCTTCACCACGGCGGTGCGGAGCGCGATGCAGGTGTCCATCGATCCGTTGGCCGCGAAATAGCCGATGGCACCGGCATAGATGCCGCGGCGCTCACCCTCGAGCTCGTCGATGATCTCCATGGCGCGGATCTTGGGCGCGCCCGAGACGGTGCCGGCGGGGAAGCCGCCGATGAGCGCCTGCACCGCGTCGTATTTGGGATCGATCTCGCCCTCGACGTTCGAGACGATGTGCATGACGTGGGAATAGCGCTCGATCTCGTATTGCTCGGTCACGCGCACGGTCCCGACCTTGGCGACGCGGCCCACATCGTTGCGCCCGAGGTCGAGCAGCATGAGATGCTCCGCCCGTTCCTTGGGATCGGCCAGCAATTCCTCGGCGAGCGCCCTGTCCTCGGCGGGCGTCGAGCCGCGCTTGCGCGTGCCGGCGAGGGGGCGGATCGTCACTTGGCCGTCGCGCACGCGGACGAGAATCTCCGGGCTCGATCCCACGATGGCGAAGCCGCCGAAATCGAGGAAGAACAGGAAGGGCGAGGGGTTGAGGCGGCGGAGCGCCCGGTAGAGCGCGAAGGGCGGCAGGCGGAACGGCACGGAGAAGCGCTGCGAGAGCACCGCCTGGAAAATGTCGCCGGCGACGATGTATTCCTTCGCGCGCTTGACGATCGCGTGGAACTGCTCGCGCGTCATGTTGGATTCGGGCTCCGGCACGCCCTTGAATTCTTCTCTGGGCTCGCGCCGGGCGGGGAGGCTGCGCTCGAAATCCGCGACGATCTCAGCGAGGCGCGCGCGCGCCTGGTCGTAGGCCGCCAGGGCGCCGCCGCCCGAGCCCGGCCATACCGGCGTGATGACCGTCACGACGTCCTCGATATTGTCGAAGATCGCGATGACGGTCGGCCGGAGGAAAATCCCGTCCGGCACGCCGAGCCGGTCGGGGTTCTTGTCCGGCAGGCGCTCCATGAGGCGGACGGTGTCGTAGCCCATATAGCCGAAGAGCCCCGTCGCCATCGGCGGCAGGCCGGCGGGGATCTCGAGCCGCGTTTCGGCGATAAGCGCCCTGTGTGACTCGAGCGTCGGCTCGGCGCAAGCCTCGAAGGCGGATTCGGCGAGCTGGGCGTTGCGGTTGATCTCGGCCCTCGCGCCCGAGCAGCGCCAGATCAGGTCGGGCTTGAGCCCGATGAAGGAATAGCGGCCCCGCACCGCACCGCCTTCGACGGATTCGAAGAGGAAGCTGTTCGGCCTGCCATCGGCGAGCTTGAGCATGGCCGAGACTGGCGTCTCGAGATCGGCGACGAGCGTCGTCCAAACGAGCTGGCCGCGCCCCGCCTTGTAGGCCTTGGCGAAGTCGGCGAAGTCGGGGCGGATCGTCACGGGCTCGCTTTCTCGAACGCGGCGCGGTTGACCGTGACGGGATAGCGCGTACGCAGCGCGCCGAGATACTGAAGGACGATGTCGTTGCCGATCGCGGAGCGGAGCTCCTCGCGGGCCTTGGCGAGGGCGGTGGGATCCGCATTCGGGTCCGCGCGCTTGATCTCGCGAAGGGTCGCGACGAAGTAGCCCTCCGGCCCCGGGGCCACCACCGATTCGCCCGGCCGAACCTCGAAGAGGCGCGCCACGAGCTGCGGGCTTACCCCGTGTCCTGCGGCGGGAGCGGTCCGGCTGAAGGGCGGGGGATGCAGCACGAAGAGGACCCTGTTGGCCTCGGCCAGCGCATCGATCGTCATGCCGGATTTCAGCTTCTCGAGCAGCCCCTCGGCCTTCGTCCTGGCGGCGGCTTCGCGCTGCTCCGTCTTCCAGGCCTCGACGACCTGGCTGCGGACCGTGTCGAGCGGCCGCGGCGCCGGCGGCGTCGATTGGTCGACATGGAGAAGGAAATACCCGTCGTTGCCGATTTCGGCGAGCCGGCTGTCGCGCCCCACCTCCGTCGAGAAGGCGAGCGTGAGGAACGCGGCCCCCCCCGGCAGCCCTGTCACGGCCGCGCCCTTCTGATCGCGCCCGGTCTGGTCGATCTGAGGGACCTTGTTGAGCTTGAGCGCCAGGCGTTTCGCCGCTTCTTCGAGGCCCGCTCCGCCGGCAAGCTCGTCCTCGAGCTTGTTGGTGACCTGGTAGAGCGCATCGAGCGCCTGCTCGTGCGCCATGGCCTTGGCGAGCACGGGCCGCGCCTCCTCGAAGCGCTGCCGGCGGCCGGGCGTGATCTTGATGATGCGAACGACATGCCAGCCGAACGGCGTTTCGACGGGGCCGGCCGTGCCGGGCTTCTCGAGCGCGAAGACGGCGTCGGCCAGCGCCGGCGCCTGGGCCTCGAGCCCGTCGCGCGTGACGGCGCCGAGCCCGATCGGCGGCTGTCCGATCACCTCTTTCGCCGCCGCGGCGAAATCCTTGCCCTTGCGAACGAGTTCGACGACGCGCGTGGCCGCATCCTCTGTCGGAAGCACGATCTGCTCGGCGTCCCGCGTCTCCTTGGTCTCGAACTCGGCGATGCGGTTCTCGTATTCCTCCTTGAGCTTGTCGTCCGGGATCGCGATGCCCTTGGCGTATTCGTCGGCCATGAGCGAGACGTAGCTGAGCGCCCGGTATTCCGGCGCCATGAACGACTTCTCGTGGTCCCGGTAGAACGCGGTCAAGGCCGCCGCGTCCGGCTCGCCCACCGTCGTGATGGCGCTCCGCGGGATCGCGATGATGTCGGCGCTTCGCTTCTCCAGGCGGAATTCGACCAATGGCTTCAGGATGGAATCGGGCGCGGCGCTGCCGCCCGCGATCGCATCGATGAGCTGGTCGCGGGCGATCCGGGCGCGCATGAGCGTGACGAACTGCGCCTCGCTCAGTTGATTGTTGTAAAGGAACTGCTCGAAACGCCGCCGGTCGAACTCGCCAGTCTCGTTGCGGAAGCTGGGATCGTTCTGAATGAGACGGGAGACCAGCGCCGTGCTGATCGTGAGGCCGTCATGGGCGGCCGCGAGGTCGAAGAGGATGCGCATGACGATCGTGTCGATCACCCGGTCCGGGAGACCGAGCTGCTTCATCTTCTCCGCGTCGAGCTGGATTCCGCCGAGGATCGGCTGAAGACGCTTCACCTCGCGCTGAAGCTCGCGGTTGTATTCGGTCTGGCCGATCTCACGGCTGCCGACGCGCGCCACGGCCGTGTCGCGGGTCCCGCGGCGGAAGATGTCGCCGATGCCCCAGATCGCGAAACTCGCGATCAGCATGCCGAACAGGAGGACGGCAAGAAAACCCTTGGCCTTGCTGCGGATTACTTCGAGCATGTCTGAACCGGTAACGCGCCGATCGGCGCAAGGTGCTGAAATTGCGCGGCATCTTAGGCACGCCCTCCCGAGGGGGCAACTGCCAATTCCCCCGGACCGGTGCCGCGCGCGCTGACAAGGCCAGTGGGGTCATGCTACACAGCCGGACGCCCTTCAATGCACCGCCCGCACCCCGCCGCCATGACCGGAACACGCCGCCCTCTCATCGCCGCCAATTGGAAGATGAACAGCCTGCGCGGCGACGCGCTGGCCCGAATCGCCGCCATCATCGGGTGCGCGCGCGCCTCCGCACCGGCACGGGGTGAGGTCGTGATCTGCCCGCCGGCGACGCTTATCTGGACCCTGCGCGAGGCGCTCCAGGGCAGCGGCATCATGCTCGGCGCCCAGGATTGTCACGCGAAGCCCTCGGGTGCTCATACCGGCGACATCGCGGCGCCCATGCTGGCCGAGGCCGGGTGCCGTTACGTGATCCTCGGCCATTCGGAGCGCCGCGCGGCCTACGCGGAGAGCAACGCCACGGTGCGGGCCAAGGCGGAGGCCGCGCATGCCGCCGGCCTTGACGCGATCATCTGCGTGGGCGAGAGCGAGGCGGAGCGCAAGGCAGGCCGCGCGATCGAGGTGGTGATGCGCCAGAGCGTCGAATCGGTTCCGGAGAGCGCGACGCCGTCCAATACGGTGGTCGCTTACGAGCCGATCTGGGCGATCGGCTCGGGCCAGACGCCGACCACGGCCGAAATCGGCGACGCGCACGCGGCCGTCCGCCAGGCCCTCGGCCGGCGCCACGCCGATGCGGACGGCATACGCATTCTGTATGGTGGGTCGGTGAAGGCCGGGAACGCGAAGCCGATCCTGGCGCTTGCGCTGGTCGGGGGCGCGCTCGTCGGCGGCGCGAGCCTCGATGCGCAGGAGTTCTGGGCCATCGTCGAAAGTTGCCCCTAGCGCGACGCGCGCGAAACCTTTAAAACCCCGCGCAAATGGAGGTCCGATGACCACGGTCATCCTCGTCATTCACGTCCTGATCGCAGCCGCCCTTATCATCACCGTGCTCCTGCAGCGGAGCGAGGGCGGTGCGCTCGGCATCGGCGGCGGGGGCGGGATGAGCGGCTTCCTCACCGGGCGCGCCACGGCGAACGTGCTCACGCGCACCACGGCGGTTCTTGCCGCCTGTTTCATGATCACGAGCATCGCGCTCGTGATCCTTGCGGTCGATCGGGGCAAGTCGAAGCCCATCATCCAGGCGCCTGCGCCGGTGGGTGGCGCGCCCTCGACGCCGGCAGAGCCGGCGGCCCCCGAAGCGCCCGCGGCTCCGCAGCGATGAGCGGCCGGCGGATCGGCATCGTTCGAGACAGAGAGGCGGCGAGAAGCCGCCTCTTTCTCTTGGGCGCGCCGCGCGGGTGATGTAAGCTCTTCGCCCGATGGCCCGCTACATCTTCATCACAGGCGGCGTAGTTTCTTCCCTCGGTAAGGGTCTGGCCACGGCGGCGCTTGGCGCGCTCCTGCAGGCGCGCGGCTTCAAGGTGCGCCTGAGGAAGTTCGACCCCTATCTCAACATCGACCCCGGCACGATGAGCCCGTATCAGCACGGCGAGGTCTACGTCACCGACGACGGGGCGGAGACGGACCTTGATCTCGGCCATTACGAACGCTTCACGGGCGTCTCCTCGCGCCGGGCCGACAGCGTCACCGCCGGCCGCATCTATTCCAACGTGCTCGCCAAGGAACGGCGCGGCGAATATCTCGGCGCCACGGTACAAGTGATCCCGCACATCACCGACGCCATCCGGGAATTCATCGTGGCCGACACGGCCCAGGAAGACTTCGTGCTGGTCGAAATCGGCGGCACGGTGGGCGATATCGAAGGCTTGCCGTTCCTCGAGGCGATCCGCCAGCTCGGCAACGAGCTGCCGCGCGGCCACTCGGTGTTCATTCACCTGACGCTGGTGCCCTATATTCCGAGCGCCGGCGAGCTGAAGACCAAGCCGACGCAGCACTCCGTCAAGGAGCTGCGCTCGATCGGCATCCAGCCCGACGTGCTGCTCTGCCGCTGCGAGCGGCCGCTGCCCAAGGATGAGCGGCGCAAGATCGCGCTGTTCTGCAACGTGCGCCCCGAGGCCGTGATCCAGGCGCTCGACGTGGCGAGCATCTACGAGGTGCCGGGCCGCTATCACGAAGAGGGGCTCGACCGCGAGGTGTTGGCCGCTTTCGGCATCCAGCATGCGCCGGAGCCCGACCTCGAGCGCTGGCGGCAGATCGCCGAGACCATCGCCAATCCCGACGGCGAGGTGAATGTCGCGGTGGTGGGTAAATATACCGGGCTCAAGGACGCCTACAAATCGCTGAACGAGGCGCTCGTCCATGGCGGCATCGCCAACAAGGTCAAGGTCAATCTGCAGTGGATCGAGTCGCAGACCTTCGAGCAGGAGGATGCTGCCGCCTATTTGGAGGACGTGCACGGCATTCTCGTGCCTGGCGGCTTCGGCGAGCGCGGTTCCGAGGGCAAGATCCAGGCGGCGAAATACGCGCGGGTGAAGGGCGTGCCCTATTTCGGCATCTGCTTCGGCATGCAAATGGCGGTGATCGAGGTTGCCCGCGATCTGGCCGGCATCGAAGGGGCGAGCTCGACCGAGTTCGGCCCAAGCGAG
>JBGPGW010000197.1:0-6841 GCA_041484095.1 Alphaproteobacteria bacterium
ACGGCTATACCTGCTTCATGGAGCCGGGCACGGCCTTCGAGCCCGACGCGGTCGCGAAAGCGGCCGAGGCCGTTGGCATCCGGGGGTCGCTGGCCGATCCGTTCCTCTGGGATAGGACGGGATTGTTCCAGCCGGCGGCGGAGGTCGATCGCGCGCCGCCGACGCTCGCGCGGTGCCTCAAGTCGCTGGGGCGCGAGCTCCGGCGCAACCGCGACCCCGACGCCCTCGTCGGCGCCCATGTCGCGGTCTACGGCTCCGGCTCCGCATCGGACGATCTGCTGCGCGCGGCGAAACGCTGCGCGGACGACAACGGCGTCGTCTTGAACCAGCACCAATCCTTCACGCCGGACGGGGCGGCGCGCGAGGATGCGCGGCTCGGCCGCCATGCGCTCGTGCATTTCAGGGACATCGGCGTGCTCGGGCCGAACGTCACCTTCGTGCACATGAACGTCGTGCGGGACGATGAGATCGAGCCGATCGTCTCATCCGGCATGTCGCTCGTCTGGCATCCCGGCAATTATCTGTTCTATGGCCTGGGTGCCAAGACGCCGCAGCGCATGCCGGAGCTTCACGAGCTCGGCGTCAATTTGGCGCTCGGCCACGATATCGCGAAGATCTGGACCTTTGGCGAGCTGCCCTATCTCGCCTATCTCACCGCGCGCAATCACGGCCGGTTCATCCCGGCCGGGAGCTGCCTCGAGATGGCGACGATCGGCGGGGCCAAGGCCATGGGGTGGGAGAAGCGCATCGGCAGTCTCGAGCCCGGCAAGCGCGCCGATCTCGTCATCCGCCGCGCCGACATCCCCGAGGCGCAGCCCGGCGTCAATCCCGTGCTCGAATCGGTCCTGGTCGCGCGCTCGAAGGGGGTCGATACCGTGATCTGCGACGGCGAAATCATCGTGCGCGATGGGCGCTCGACCCGTCTCGATGAAGGGGCCGTCTATGCCCGGGCGCGCGCTTCGGTGCGCCGCCTCATGACGAAGACGGGGCTCAAGGCGGATTTCGATTGGCCAGTGGTGCAATGAGACATGGTGTGGTGAACGATCGTGCCGTGAGCGCGCCGCGGCTTGGCGCCGTCTACTTCACGGCCTCGAGATTGAGGCTCACATGCTGGCCCCGTTCCTTGTCGAGATGGGGCAGATAGGCCTGGGAGTAATCGTCGATCGCCGCATGCTCGGTCGTGCGCCAGTCCCAGCGCCGCACCGCGCGGAAGCCCGTGTCCGAGAGCACGCGCGTCAACAGCGGCTCATCGAAGATCATCTTGTGGAAATCGTAGCTGTTGCGCTGGCCCCCGCAGACGAGGCCGATCAGCCCGTTCAGTCCGTCTTCGAGACCCTTCTCGTAGTAGAGCTTGGCGCAGGCCGCGAAGTCGGGGACCGACACGCGCAGGACCCCGCCCGGCCTAAGGACACGATGCCACTCGGTGAGGACGCGGCGAATCTCGGCCCGGCCGAAGTGCTCGAGCAGGTGGCAGGCATAGATCAATTCGACGGAGTCGTTTTCAACCATGGACAGGCGTTCGACGCGCGCGACCCAGTCCACATGCGGCGCGGGTGCCACGTCGATATGGACGAAGCCGGGGATGTAACGCTTGCCGCAGCCGAGATGGAGCTTGAGCGGCAGGGCCGGCTCGCTCGACGGCTCGGCGTGGCGGCGTTGAAGGTCGAAAATAAGCGCGGCGCGTTGTCGCTGCATGCGATCTCCTGCCACCAATCCTTGGCCCGGCTCGCCCGACGCATGCCTTGCGTCCTGATTGGGCGGAGCGGTCCCGCGCCTGAGCGGGCACGATCTATATGGCCAGACTTCGGCTAACAGCCCGTTAATGCCCGTCAATTCTGCCTTGCCGGGCCCTCGTGGCCGCGGGCGGGCATCCTTCGGTGTTGCACTTTAGAATCGTTAACGGATAATGGGTTCGTTGGATCACGAACGATCAGGGAGTTCGGGTCTGGCTTACAAAACGGACAAGAAAAAGAGAACCGCGGGCGAGCGCGCCTAATTCGGCGTGCTGTCGCCATGCGTTACGCAATCCACACAACATGGCTTCAACAGTGGGAGGTAATTGATGTTTTCAGGTAAAGCAGTCAAATGGCTATCCGCTGCAACAGTTGCGGCGGCGATCGGCTTCAGCGCGCCGGCCGCCTTCGCGGTCAAGGTCGGGCCCGTCGAGGACCCGATCCGCGTCGTCAAGATCGCGAAAGGGCAGCCGATGGTCATCGGCGTCTTCTCGGTGTTGTCGGGCCCCGACCTGGGCCAGGGCCTCGACACCCATCGGGGGGAACTGCTCGCCGCCGATGATATCGGCAGCAAGCTCCTCGGTCATCCGCTGAAATTCATGGTCGAGGACGATGGATGCACCGCGGAGGGCGGACAGACCGCGGCAACCAAGCTCGCATCGAACCAGCAGATGATCGTCGCATTGGGCGGCCAATGCTCGAGCGCGACCATTCCCGCCGCGCCGATTATTTGGAAGGCCGGTATTCCCGTCGTCTCGCCTGGTGCCGCCTCGCCCAAGCTGACCGCGGGCGAAGGCACCCCCGGGTTTTCCCGGGTCATATTCAATGCCCTCTTCGAGGGCGAGGCGCTCGCCAAGTGGGCACGCGAGACGAAGAAGCTCGAAAGCGTCGCGGCCATCCATGACGGCACGCCTTACGTCGAAGGCTTGGCCACGGCCTTCGTGGATAGCTTCAAGCGCCTGGGAGGCACGGTGGTTGCCGTGGAGGCGATCGGGCCACAGGACGTGGACATGCGGCCTATGTTGACACGCCTGGTCACGACGAAGCCCCAGATGGTGTTCTTCCCGACTTTCATCACCGCCACGGCGCACATCGTGCAGCAGGCCAAGGAGATCAACGGCTTTCAGAACATCATGCTGATGGGGTCCGACAACGTCCTCGATAAGAACTTCGTCAATCTCACCGGCAAGGCGGGTGTCGGCTTCACGATCGTCTCGCCGCCGGTGGACGCCGAGACCCAAGGTGCGGGCTACAAGAAGCTGATCGAGAAGTATCAAGCGAAATACGGCGAAGGCCCTACCACGGCCTGGACCGGCTACGGCTACGATGCCTTCCTCGTTGTGGCCAAGGCAATCGAGAAGGTGGCCGTGCAGGAGAAGGACGCCACCTACGTCCCGATCTCCAAACTGCAGGCTGCCATCCGCGGCACCAAGGACCTGAAGGGGATCACGGGCAACGTCACCTGCCGGCCGAACGGTGACTGCGCCCAATTCCGCGCGATCTTCTATCGGTTCAACAACGCCGACCCGAACTCGTTCGACATCGGCAAGAACCCGGGTCAGGTCAATCCGTGACGACAGAACGTCGATCCATATGCAAAGCATTCCGTCCGCGGTTGCGATCAAGGAGAAGGTCCATCCCGATCTCCAAACTGCAGGCGGCGATTCTCGGCATGAAGGGCTTGAAGGGCGTGGCGGGTGAGATCAACTGCGACAGGAACGGCGATTGCGGACCGTTCACGCTCGCTCTCTATCGATACACGAATGCCGATCTCAAGACCTTCGACCTCGGCAAGAATCCGAAGCGCATCTATCCGCCGGCGCAATGACGGACGGACCAATCTGATCGCATCGGGGGAGGCGTGAGCCTCCCCCTTTTTTCTAGGCGGCCCGGGCGTCGATCAGGCCCCGTTGCTATCGGTTATCGGCATTGGTCGCATGCATATCGTGCAATGGTACTTCCCCTCCAGGGGCGAATAATGCCATCGTCGGATCTGGGACCGACAAGGGGAGTCCTGTTCGAGAAACCTCGACAAATACCGTTGATTCTGCGGCGGCGGCCTCTGCCTTCGCCCGTAGCCCCTCTGGCATTGAACAATCAGGAGAGAGCAAGTATGGCGTTGCAAAGAACACTGAAGTGGCTGGCAGGCGCAGGTGTCGTCGCGGCGGTTGCGCTCGGCTCTTCGGCCGCCTGGGCGGTCAAGGTCGGTCCGGTCGAGGATCCGGTTCGCGTCCTCAAGGTTCCCAATGGACAGCCCTTGCTGTTCGCCGTGTTCACGGTGCTCTCGGGGCCGGATGCGGGCCAGGGCCTCGATCCCTATCGCGGCATGCAGATGGCTGCCGAGGACATGGGCAACGAGCTTCTCGGTCACCCCGTCAAGTTCACGGCCGAAGATGATGGCTGCAATGCCGAAGGCGGGCAGACCGCGGGCACGAAGATCGCGGCCAATTCGCAAGTCGTCGTGGCGCTCGGCTCGAACTGTTCGAGCGCGACCATCCCGGCGGCGCCGATTCTCTGGAAGGCGGGCATTCCGACCATCTCGCCGGGTGCGGCCTCGCCCAAGCTGACGGATACGACAAAGCGCGGGCCCGGATTCGAAGGCTTCTCCCGCGTGATCTTCAACGCCGAGTTCGAAGGCATCGAGCTCGCCAAATGGGCGCGCGAGACCAAGAAGTTCGAGACGGCCGCCATCATCCACGACGGCACGCCCTATGTCGAAGGGTTGGCCAAGGCCTTCGCCAACAAGTTCAAGGAACTGGGCGGCAAGATGGTCGCCGAGGAGGCGATCGGCCCGCAAGACGTCGACATGCGTCCCATGTTGACGAAGCTCATCACCACGAAGCCGCAGATGGTCTTCTTCCCGACCTTCATCCAGGCGACAGCCCAGATCGTTCGCCAAGCTCCGGAAGTCGAAGGCTACAAGAACGTGATGCTGGTCGGCTCCGACAACGTTCTCGACAAGAACTTCGTCCAGCTCGCGGGCCAGGGCGCGGTCGGCTTCACCATCATCTCGCCGCCGCTCGATGCGGATTCACAGGGCGAGGCCTACAAGAAGCTCGTCGTGAAATACACGAAGAAGTATGGCGAAGGCCCGGTCACGGCCTGGACTCCATACGGCTACGACGCCTACATGGTCGCGGCGAAGGCCATCGAGAAGGTCGCGGTCAAGGAGAAGGATGCGCTCTACATCCCGATCTCCAAGCTGCAGGCGGCGATCCTGGCGACGAAGGACTACAAGGGCATGTCGGGCACGATCACCTGCCGGCCGAACGGCGACTGCGCGCAGTTCAAGGCGGTGTTCTATCAATTCAACAATGCCGACGCGAACACCTTCGATATCGGCAAGAACCCGAAGAAGGTCCAGTAGAACGATCCCTCACGTCTATGCGTGACGGAATGGCGGGGGAGGCGAGAGCCTCCCCCGTTTCGTTTTGGCGAAGGGTGGCGGGGCATTCCCGGGTGCGGGATCGGTTGTATTGCAATCCGATGTATTGCACTCCGAGCGAATCGGCGGATAATTCAATCAAAGTCGGCGCTCGAGGGGGAATCCTTCGGGTGAGTTCGATGGACAAGAAAAGCAAAAACGTGGTGTCGCCTGCTCGGCGCCGCATATTGCGGCGTCGCTCAATGCAACGCTTTAACGGAGAGGCTTATGAGATTGAATTTGGCGAAAAATTGGCTTGTTAGCGCGGCCATCGCGTCAGCCGTCGCTCTGACATCCTCGGCCGCCTTCGCGGTCAAGGTCGGCCCAGTCGAAGACCCGCTGCGCGTGACGAAAATCGCGAAGGGCCAGCCGATCCTGGTCGGCGTCTATGTCGTTCTGTCGGGGTCCGACGTCGCGCAAGGCCTCGATGAATATCGCGGCGTCCAGGTCGCGGTCGCCGATTTCGGCGGCAAGCTCGTCGGGCATCCCGTACGCCTCATCGCCGAGGACGACACCTGCAGCGCCGAAGGCGGCCAGATTTCGGCGACCAAGATCGCGGCCAACCAGCAGGTCGTCGTCGCGATCGGGGGGGCCTGTTCGAGTGCCACCATCCCCGGCGCGCCGATCCTGTGGAAGGCCGGCGTCCCGTCGATCACCCCGGGTGCGGCGTCGCCCTACCTCACGGATCCGAAGAAGCGTGGACCCGGTTTCGAGGGCTTCGCGCGTATGTTCTACAATGCGGGCTTCCAGGGCGTGGAACTCGCGAAATGGGCGAGAGAGGTGAAGAAGTTCGACAACGTCGCGGCGATCCATGACGGATCGCCCTATGTCGAAGGTCTCGCCCGCGCCTTCGCCGAAGCCTTCACGAAGGCCGGCGGCAAGGTCTGCGCGGTCGAGGCGATCGGCGCGCAGGACACCGACATGCGGCCGATGCTGACGAAGCTCATCACCTGCAAGCCGCAGATGGTGTTCTTCCCGACCTTCATCAATCAGTCGGCCTACATCCTGCGTCAGACGAAGGAGGTCCCTGGCTACGAGAACGTCGTCTTGATCGGCTCCGACAACGTGCTGGCGAAGGAGTTCATGGAGGCGGCCGGCACGCAGACGAACGGCTTCACCTTCGTCTCGTCGGCGGAACAGGAGCCGGATTTCCAGACGCACTCCGTCCCGGCCTATGCCCAGATGCGCGAGCGCTACAAGAAGAAGTTCGGTGAGAACCCGATCCAGGGCACGCACCATTTCGCCTACGATTCCTTCCTCATGGCGGCGAAGGCGATCGAAAAGGTCGCGGTCACGGACAAGGAGGGCAACACCTACATCCCAGCGACCAAGCTCCGGGACGCGATCAGCAGCACCAAGGGCTTGAAGGGCATGACCGGCGAGATCAAGTGCGATCAGAACGGCGATTGCGGGCCGTTCACGATCGCCCTTTACCAGTACACGAGCGCCGATCCCAACACCTTCGATCTCGGGAAGAATCCGAAGCGCGTCTATACCGGCAAGAAATAGTCGACGCGGGGCGTTCATCGATCGGGGGAGGCGAGAGCCTCCCCCGTATTTTCTTCGAGATATTGTCGTTCCCAAAAGGGAGTGGCAAGGACGTGGAGCTGAGGTGAAAATCGCTCCAACGTCAGTTGTGAATGGTAATCCTTAGTATTAAATATCTAGTGATGCAAAAAATAGA
>JBGPGW010000198.1:0-6825 GCA_041484095.1 Alphaproteobacteria bacterium
CCGGAGCCGGAAGGACGAGGTCCCGGTAGGCATGCCAGGTCGCATGGCCGATCAGCGGGAGCGCCACGATCAATCCGAGATAGAACGTCACGAGCCCGAGCCCTGTGAAAATGACGATCAGGATGGCCCAAAGACCCATGGGGCGCAGATTATGGCGCACGGCCGCGAAACTCGTCGCGACGGCGGCAAAGACGTTCGTCGGCTGGTCCAGGAGCATCGGGACCGACACGGCGCTGATCATAAATGCAAGGACGGCAAGGCAGCCGCCAATCAACGTGCCTGTGATGAGAAACGGCAGACCGTCCGCTGAGCTCAGGGTTTGCACGATGAGGTCGTCGAGCGATGGCGGGGTTTTGCTGAAGAAAAGCGCGAACAAGAGCGTGGCGACGCGGATCCAGGCCAAAAGCAGCAGCATGAGCAGCACGCCGAGAAGCGCGATCTGCGTTCGGTTGGCGCGCCATGCCGTCAGCGCGATCTCAAGGGTGGTTGGCTGTTTGTTCTCTAAGCGACGGCTGACATCGTAGAGGCCGACCCCGAGGATTGGCGACACGAGCATGAACCCGGCGAGCAGCGGCAAGGTGAGATAGGAAACGCCGGCAAGCCACGCGCCGACGGTGATGAGAAACCCACTCGCCGTGAAGAGCGCGCCGTAAATAAGACTGATTTGCGGGGCCGCGAGAAGGTCGCGCCAGCCTGCTGCGAGCCAGGTCCAGGGACGATCGAGGCCGATGATGCGGATGCGCGGCGAAGGTCCAAGGAAGACCGGCACGACCTCTGACATCTGATCTGCCCCCATCAGACTGCGGCTCGCAACCTCAACTCAGGCACGCGCCCGGCGCAAGCCATTCTTATCAGCGGTTTGTGTCTTCGCGGTGACGACACGTCTCGACCGGCTTCTCTTGAGATTACGCATGGTTGAGGGCAATGATCTACCTCAATGCCTGGATTGGTCGACTTGGCCACATCCACCGTGTGCCCGGCCGGCGGGATTGACGGGAGCGGCCAAAAGGGGGAAGGCAAGCCATGGTCGTTGCCGAACCGCGCGCGTCGAAAGCCGACGGCAGCGCCTACAACGAATCCGTGATTCGAAAGTTCGTCATCGCCACCTCGTTCTGGGGTGTGGCGGCGTTCCTGGTCGGCGTCATTATTGCGTTCCAGCTCGCCTTTCCCGTCCTCAACCTCGATCTCGAATGGACCACCTTCGGCCGGCTCCGCCCGGTCCACACCTCGGCGGCGATTTTCGCCTTCGGGGGTAATGCGCTGTTGGCGACCTCTCTCTATGTCGTGCAGCGCACCTCTCGCGCGACGCTTTTTGGCGGACGCGTGCTCGCCGATTTCCTGTTCTGGGGCTACCAGCTGTTCATCGTGCTTGCGGCCGTCGGCTACGTCCTCGGGATCACGCAGGGGCGGGAGTATGCGGAGCCCGAGTGGTACGTCGATTTGTGGCTGACGCTCGTCTGGCTCGTCTATCTCGTCATCTTCGTCGGCACGATCATGACCCGCCGCGAGCCGCACATCTATGTGGCGAACTGGTTCTACCTCGCCTTCATCGTGACGGTCGCGCTCCTGCACATCGTGAACAATCTCGCGGTGCCGGTGTCGTTTTTCGGCGCGAAAAGCTATGGCCTCTTCTCGGGCGTGCAGGATGCTCTCGTCCAGTGGTGGTACGGCCACAACGCCGTGGGCTTCTTCCTCACGGCCGGATTCCTCGGGATCATGTATTATTTCGTGCCGAAACAGGCGGGACGGCCGGTCTATTCCTACCGGCTTTCGATCGTGCATTTCTGGTCGCTGATCTTCCTCTATATCTGGGCCGGACCGCATCATCTGCACTACACGGCCTTGCCGGACTGGGCGCAGACGCTCGGGATGGTGTTCTCCGTGATGCTGTGGATGCCGTCCTGGGGCGGCATGATCAACGGGATCATGACCCTCTCCGGCGCGTGGGACAAACTGCGCACAGACCCCGTCCTGCGCTTCCTCGTGACGTCGGTGGCCTTCTATGGCATGTCGACCTTCGAGGGGCCGGTCATGGCGATCAAGCCGGTCAATGCGCTCAGTCACTACACCGACTGGACGATCGGGCACGTGCATTCCGGCGCGCTTGGCTGGGTCGCCTTCGTGTCCTTCGGCGCGCTCTACTATCTCGTGCCGAAGCTCTGGGGCCGCGCGGGTCTCTACTCGACGCGCCTTGTCGCGCATCACTATTGGATCGCGACGATCGGCATCGTCCTCTACATCACCGCCATGTGGGTTTCCGGCATCATGCAGGGATTGATGTGGCGCTCCTACGACGAGCTTGGCTTCCTGCAATACTCCTTCGTCGAAACCGTCGATGCGATGCATCCCTTCTATGTCGTGCGCGCGTTGGGAGGGTTGTTCTTCCTCGTGGGCGCCCTTGTCATGGTTTATAACCTCTGGCGAACGGCGAGAGGCGAATCCGAGGCGGCCGAAGACGCGCATCGCATCGCGCCTCAGGCGGCAGCGTAGGAGCACGGCCATGCTGCGCCACGAAGCGATCGAGAAAAACGTCATCCTCATGCTCGTGCTCGTGCTGATCACGGTGTCGATCGGCGGGCTTGTCGAGATCGTTCCCCTCTTCACCATCGAATCGACGGTCGAGAAGGTCGATGGCGTGCGGCCCTACACGCCGCTCGAGTTGACGGGACGCAATATCTATTTGCGCGAAGGCTGTTACGTCTGTCACAGCCAGATGATTCGGCCGTTCCGGGACGAGGTCGAACGGTACGGCCATTACAGCCTCGCGGCCGAAAGCATGTACGACCATCCGTTCCAGTGGGGCTCGAAGCGCACCGGGCCGGATCTTGCGCGCGTGGGCGGCAAGTATTCGAACGAGTGGCATGTCGCGCACTTCCTCGATCCGCGGGCCGTCGTTCCGGAATCGGTCATGCCGCCCTACGGATTTCTCGCCCGGCGCGAACTCCATGCGACAGACATCGCCGCGCATCTCCGCACGAACCGCATCGTCGGCGTGCCGTATTCGGATGAGATGATCGAAAATGCGCTCGCGGACCTCAAGGCGCAGGCGACGCCGGAGTCCGACACCGCGGGGTTGTTGCAGCGCTATCCCAAGGCGGTCACGGGCGATTTCGACGGCGCGCCCGATCGCCTCACCGAGTTGGATGCGCTCATCGCGTATCTTCAGGTGCTCGGCCGGCTCGTCGATCTGTCCGCCGTGCCGCCCGGCGGCATTCAACAGTAGGGGGCGAAGGATGAACTGGGATGCCCTCTACGAATGGCTTCGCGCCCTCTGGGCCGTCTGGTTTTTGGTACTTTTCATCGGGATCGTTGCCTATGTGTATTGGCCCGGCCGCAAGGCTCGCTTCGAGGCGCGCGGCAAGATTCCGTTTCGTGCGGACGGCGAGTGATCCATGGCGAGAGAGCGCGAGACCGATTCCCTGACCGGCCGTGAGACGACGGGCCAC
Organism: Alphaproteobacteria bacterium; assembly: GCA_041484095.1. Classification (GTDB taxonomy): domain Bacteria; phylum Pseudomonadota; class Alphaproteobacteria; order CADEGL01; family CADEGL01; genus JBGPGW01. The sequence goes on from JBGPGW010000198.1 coordinate 3,447, forward strand.
GAATGGGATGGAATCAAGGAGCTCAACACGCCGCTGCCGAAATGGTGGCTGTATGTCTTCTGCGCGACCATTCTCTGGTCCCTGGTCTATGTCGTGCTCTACCCCGCCATTCCGTGGTTCTCGGGCCACAGCAAGGGCGTCTTGGGCTGGTCCCAGCGCGTGGAGTTCTCCGAGCGGATGGCCGCGATCCGCACGGAGCAGGTGAAGTTCGAGCGGCGAATCCTCGCCGCATCGCTCGACGACATTCGGGGCGATCCGGAATTGCTCGCCATCGCGCTCGCCGGAGGACGCTCGGCCTTTGCCGACAACTGTGCGCCCTGTCACGGACCGGGGGGAGCGGGGCGCAAGGGCTTTCCCTCGCTTGCCGACGATGCGTGGCTGTGGGGCGGCACGCTGGACGCGATCGACCGGACGATCCAGTACGGCATCCGCAGCACCCACGACGAGACGCGCCAGTCGGTGATGCCGGCCTTCGGCGTCGACGGAATCCTCACGCGCGAACAGATCGATGACGTCGCCGAGTACGTCGTGTCGCTGACGGGCCGCAGTGCTGACCCCGGTGCGGCGGAGCGGGGGAAGACAGTGTTCACCGATCAATGCATCGCCTGTCATGGCGAGGCGGGTGAGGGCAATCTGGAGCTTGGAGCCCCAACCCTCGCCGGACGAAATTGGCTCTATGGCGGCAAAAAGAGCGACATCGTCGCACAGGTGACGAGGCCGCGGCTTGGCGTGATGCCCGCTTGGACGGGACGGCTTGATCCCGCGACGATCAAGATGCTGGCCGTCTATGTCCATTCGCTGGGCGGGGGTCAGCAGCAGGCGGTGGGCAAGCCAGCCAGCCCGTGACGGCATCGCCCGGATTACCGCGATGAGCATGATGTTCGACACGGACGAAGCCGCGTCGGTCCGGCAGCAGCGGGAGCAGGCGCCGCTCTATGTCGGACGCGTTCCCGTCTATCCCAAGCGCGTCTCGGGCGTCTTCCGCCGCGTGAAGTGGACGGCGCTCGTCGTCATGCTCGCGATCTATTACAGCGTTCCGTGGCTGCGTTGGGACCGGGGGCCGAACGCGCCCGATCAGGCAGTCCTGATCGATCTGCCGAACCGCCGCGCCTATTTCTTCTGGATCGAGATTTGGCCGCAGGAAGTCTACTTCCTCATGGGCCTCATGCTGCTGGCGGCCCTCGGGTTGTTTCTCGTCAGCAGCCTCGTCGGCCGGGTCTGGTGCGGCTATGCCTGCCCCCAGACCGTATGGACGGATCTCTTTCTGTGGGTCGAACGGCTCGTGGAAGGCGATCGCAATGCGCGCATCAAGCGCGACGCGGGCCCGATGACGCGCGCCAAGGCTGCGATAAAGACGACGAAACACGCGGCATGGCTCCTGATCGCGGCGCTTACCGGCGGCGCCTGGGTCATGTACTTCAACGACGCACCGACCGTCGTCGCGACAATTCTGACCGGTCAGGCGACGCTCACGGTCTATTTCTTCTTCGCGCTGTTGACGGCGATGACCTACGTGCTCGCGGGATGGGCGCGGGAGCAGGTCTGCACCTACATGTGTCCCTGGCCGCGCTTCCAGGCGGCCATGCTCGACGAGGACAGCTACGTCGTCACCTATCGCGCCTGGCGCGGTGAGCCGCGCGGCAAGCACAAGAAAGGCGAAGCGTGGGGCGGGCGAGGGGACTGCGTCGACTGCAAGCAGTGCGTGGCCGTCTGCCCGACCGGCGTCGATATCCGGGAGGGGCTTCAACTCGAATGCATCGGCTGCGGGCTCTGCGTCGATGCCTGCAACGCCGTGATGGACAAGGTGGGACGGCCGCGGGGCCTCATCGCTTACGACACGGAGCGGCACAGGCGGGCGCGGGCGGAGGGCGCGGCGTTGGCCTACCGGCTGATGCGGCCGCGAACGATCGTCTACATGGCGATTCTTGCCGTGGTCGCCGTCTTGATGGCGTGGACCCTCATGAATCGTTCGTCGCTCGACCTGACCGTGCAGCATGAACGCAGTCCCCTCTTCGTGTCGTTGTCCGATGGCGGCGTGCGCAACGGCTACACCGTGAAGATTCTCAACAAGTCGCTCACGGATCGCCGGCTTTCCCTGTCCCTTGACGGCATTGGGGATGCGGGGCTGCGGGTCGTCGGGCGGGATGCCGGGGATGCCGATCACGTCGAACTCGCCGCCCGTCCGGACAGCGTCGCCACCTATCGCGTCTATGTGCACCTGCCACCGAAGGCGGTTCGCGGCGAAACCATGCCCGTCACCTTCGTACTTCGCGATGTTGCCGGAGACGATACGGCGTATCATGCCACCGTGTTCCGGGCCCCCCCGCAATGAGGAGCGTCGCGATGCGCGATGAGCGGGTCCGGTCGCTGACCGGGCGATCCGTGCTGCTGGTACTCCTGGCGTTCTTTGGCGTGACGCTGCTCGCGAACGGCGCCCTGGTCTTCACCGCGCTCGAAAGCTGGAGCGGGCTTACCGGACCGAGACCCTATGAACGGGGTCTTGCCTACAATCGCGCGCTTGAGGCGGCGCGCGCACAGAGCGCGCTTGGCTGGCAGGTCAGGTCGGATTTTGCCGCGACCGGCCCGCGCGCGGGGATGCTGTCCCTTGAGGCGCGCGATGCGGCCGGGGTCGCGATCGAAGGCGCCGTCGTCCGCGCGTTCATCGTTCGGCCCACTCAAACGGGACATGATTTCGACGTGGAGCTCACCCCGCGCGAGGCAGGCCAATATGGCCGCGCGGTCGAGTTTCCGCTTCCGGGTCAGTGGCAGGTTTCTCTCGAGATCGCTGCGGGCGGGCATATCCACAGGACCGCCATGCGGATAAGGGTCGAATGATGGCGCTTGCCCACTCTGCCGTGGCGGCGGGTGCCGAGGCTTCGGGCGGCGGCATCGACATCGCCGCCTTCGTTCAGCCGGCGTCTGCCGGCTCGTGCGTGTTGAACCTCCTGGTCGAAGGGGTGCATTGCGGCGGCTGCGTCGCGCGCATCGAGCGTGAGCTGACCCGCCATGCAGGAGTCCTCGCGGCGCGCGTGAATCTGACGACGCGCCGGCTGCGCCTCGAATGGACGGGCGGACCTGAGCGGGCGGAGGCATTCGTTCGCGCAATCGAGTCCCTGGGGTTTCGCGCGATGCCCTACGACCCGGCGCTGCTCGACCAGTCGGACCGCGCGAGCGAAACCGATCTCCTGCGCGCGATCGCGGTCGCCGGTTTCGCCACCGCCAACATCATGCTGCTGTCGGTTGCGATCTGGGCCGGTCAGTTCGAGGACATGGGCCCCGCCACGCGCGCGCTTTTGCAGTGGTTCTCCGCTCTCGTCGCGCTGCCGGCCGTGGCCTATGCCGGGCGGCCGTTTTTCCGCTCCGCGTTCATCGGGCTCCG
>JBGPGW010000199.1:0-6771 GCA_041484095.1 Alphaproteobacteria bacterium
GCGACGAAGCTGGCGGCAGAGGCCAGCAAGCCCGGATATTCGCGCCGGAGGACGGTTCGCAGCGAGAACCGCGCTTCCGTCCGCCGCCACGCGTTGGGGCGGGGGACGAAGATGGGGGTCTTCGCGGCCCAGGTCTCGAACACCTCGCCGAATTGGGCCGCGAGATACGCCTCCTCGGCGGCGATGATGCGCTCGATGTAAAGCCAGTAGGCGAGGCTGACCAGAAGGACGAACCACCAGGATTTCGTGGCGAGCGCGATGCCGAGATAGACGATGAAATTCCCGAGATAGAGCGGGTTGCGCACGATCGAATAGAGACCGGTGGTGTTCAGGCTGTCGGCGCGCGGCGCCGACGTCGTCCGTCCCGATGTGCCGCTCGGGACGAACCCGACCGTGAAGGCCCGGGTCAGGATACCCGCCGCCGATACGAACAGGCAGAGATAGAGCCACAGCCGCTCGCCACCATCCCCCAGCAGCGCATCGATCGGCGCCGCGTCGAACACCGCCAGAACCGCGAAGGGCAGGACGATGAGCGGCAGGTAGCTCCGCCCCCGGAACAGCGACTCGCCGTCCGTCTCCAGCTTTCGAATCAAGCGCATGGTTTTCCCCGTGAGCGGACGGCGTTCCTAACGCATGCGGCTGAAATCGTCCAGAGGAGGGCGCCGCGTTCGTTACTACATACCATCTCACGACTCTCCGGCAAGACATTGTAATTCAAGAAATAACGCCAATACGCGTCAAGGATGCAGGCGCCCGGGGCGCTCCCCCCGCCATCGCGAAACGGCACACGACCCGCCGAACGCGCTCGCCCGCCCACAACCCGCCGCGCGGCGTGCCGTCACGACGCGGCTCCGCTAGAGTGAGGGACGGGCATCAGAGGGCGGAGGGTCAGGTGATCGGCAAGAAGACGGGTGACGTCGACGCGTTCTGGCAGCGCGCGCGAAAGGCCAAGGCAATCGCCGAGACCACTTATCACGCGCGGACCTTTGCCGAGCCGACCTTCACGACGAAGGTCGATTACATCAGCGGCCTGGCCGCCGCAGGCGTCAAGCGCGGCACGTGCCATCTGGCCCTCGATTTCGAGGTCAATCAGGTGGCAGAGCGCAAGGTCGGCGATCATTGGGTGGTGCTCGATTCCCAGAACAAGCCGCTTTGCGTCGTCCGCGTGAGCCGCATCGACGTGAAGCCCTTCAATGCGATCGGCGAGGATTTCTCCTCCGTCGAGAACGAGGGCGATGGCAGCTTCAAGTACTGGTATGACGGGCACTTCGGTTATTTCAAGAGACAGTGCGAGGCCTGGGGACGCGAATGGCGCGAGGACCTGCCCTGCGTCTGCGAATATTTCGAAGTCGTGTACAAGGAGTGACGGGCCCGGCGCGGGCGCGGCAAACGGCGGCGGCGCCGCCTCTCCACCACTCATCCGTTCAACGGAGATTCGCATGCCCCGCATGACCGGCGCGCGGTTCCTCGCCGAAGCCCTCGCGGCCTACGGCCTGACCCATGTGTTCATGGTTCCCGCCGTCCTCAGGCGCACGATGGCGGAGATGGAGCGCCGCACCGCCATCGCGCGCATCCATACGCATGGCGAGAAAGCCGCGGCCTATATGGCGGATGGATACGCCCGCGCCTCGGGCCGCCCGGGATTGTGCATGGCGCAGCATGTCGGCGGGCTCAATCTCGCGGCTGGCCTCCGCGATGCCTGGCTCGCCCACGCGCCCGTCATCGCCCTCACCGGCGGCTGCCGGCCCGACGACGAGTACCGGAAAGCCTATCAGGAGGCCGACAACTTCCCGGCCTTCGCCCCCGTCACGAAATGGAACGCGCGGGTCGAGGCCGCTTGCCGCTTCCCCGACATGTTGCGCCAGGCCTTTCGCGCCGCGACATCCGGCTGTCCCGGCCCGGTGCACCTCCAGTTCCGCGGCAACGAGGGGCAGGTCGATATCGAGGAGGCCGATCTCGAAATCATCATCGACAAGGACTTCGCGACAGTGCCGCCCTTTCGTCCCGCGCCGGAAGAAGGACGCGTGCGCGCGGCGATCGAGCGCATCGCCAAGGCCGCGCGGCCCGTGATCGTCGCCGGCGGCGGCGTTCGCCACTCGGGTGCGGGCGACGCATTGCGCGCTTTCGCGGACGCGACCGGCATTCCCGTCGCCACGTCCCTGAACGGCAAGGATTCGATACCGGCCACACACCCCTTGTCCGTCGGCGTCGTCGGGACCTATTCGCGGCGCGCGGCCAACCGCGTCGTCGCCGAAGCGGACCTGGTGATCTTCATCGGCACCGAGACCGGCAGTATGACGACGCATTTCTGGACGCTGCCGCCGAGGGGAACGCCCGCGATCCAGATCGACATCGAGCCGGAATCGCTCGGGCGCAACTATCCGCTCGAGGTCGCGATACTCGGCGACGCGCGCACGACGCTCGAATCGCTCTCTCTCCTCGTGCCGGCGAAGGAGGCCGGGAAGCGGCAGGACTGGCGCTCGCGCGTCAAGGGAATCTCTGATTCCTGGCGGCAGGAATTCGCGCCTCTCCTCACCTCGGAGGCCGTGCCGATCCGCCCCGAACGGATCTGCGCCGACCTCACGCGGCTTCTGCCGGACGACGCGCTCGTCGTCGTCGATACCGGCCATGCCGGAATGTGGATGGGCGGGATGTTCGATCTTCGCTCGACGCGCCAGGACTACATCCGTTGCGCGGGCCATCTCGGCTGGGCCTTTCCCGCCGGCATCGGCGCCAAATGCGCGCGTCCCGAGCGCCCGGTGTTCGTCTTCACGGGCGATCTCGGCTTCTGGTACCACATCGCCGAGATCGAAACCGCGGTGCGCTGGGGCATCAGGACAGTGACGCTCGTCAACAACAACCATTCGGGCAACCAGTCGACGATGGGCTTCACGCGCGCCTATGAAGGCAGCCCCACCGAGCAGTCGCGCGAGTTGTGGGTCCACAAGGAGGTCAACTTCGCACGCATCGCCGCAGAGATCGGGGCCCTGGGCATTCGCGTCGAGCGGCCGGGCGAACTCGGCGCCGCCATCGCCAAGGCGTTCGAGGCGGACCGGCCGGCCGTCATCGACGTCGCGACCGACATCGACGCGCTCGCGCCCCCCGCGGGCTGAGCGTAGGATGAAACGTCCCGCGGCGGCATGCCTGCCGGGGCGGAAGACCGAGGTGACGTCATGAACGCGATCGGCGACCGAAGGCGCGTCGGCCGGATTCTCATGGCCACGATGGTTCTGCTTGCTGCCGCTTCGGAATCGGCGGTTGCGGCCGACGATCAAATCGCCGCGGGACCGACGCGCGAGCGCCAGCCCGTGCCGGAGGGCAATTACGAAGCCGGCCAGTGGCAACTGCCGGCGGGCCTGGTCGATCTCAAATTCATCGTGACCAAGGGCCCCGGCACCGACATCCAGCTCACCTTCGACGCGAAGCAGATCGTGGAGGAGCCGGGACAGGCGCCCAAGGAGACGCGCGCCTGCTACCGCGCCCAGAGCTCGACCGTCCAGCAGGTGCCGGGCCAGTGGACCGTGCGCCTCCGGCTCGCGCCGTGCTAGAGCCGCGATCCGTTGTGCGCCGCATGACGAGCGAGCGCATCCACGATTCATGGGACGCGATCGTCGGCGCCTATGTCGTGTCGTCGCCGGACGGGCTCAACCGTTTCGCCTATGCGCGCGCGACCGCCGAGGTGCTGCCCGAGATCGGCGCCTATCTCCGCTCGCTCGAGACGATCGCGGTCTCGCGCCTCTCCCGCGCCGAACAGCTCGTTTTCTGGATCAACCTCTACAACGCGCTCACGATCAAGACGGTGCTCGACCACTACCCCGTGCCGAGCATCAAGCGCATTCGCCTCTCGTTCTGGCGGCCCTGGGCCGGCCCCTTCGCGGCGAAACAAATGCGCGTCGAGGGCCAAGCGCTCTCCCTTCGCGACGTGGAACACGGCATCCTGCGCCCGTCATTCAACGAGCCGCGCGTGCACTTCGCGATCAATTGCGCCTCCTATGGCTGCCCCAATCTGCAGCCGACCGCCTTCACGACGGACAATGTCGAGTCCCTGATGGACGCTTCGGCCCGGCAATTCGTCAACCATCCCCGCGCCGTGCGCATCGAGCGCGGCCGGCTCATCACCTCGAGCATCTTCGTCTGGTACGGCGAAGATTTCGGGCGTGACGCCGCGTCCGTCATCGCTGAGCTCAAGCGCCATGCCGCGCCCGCGCTCAGAGAAGCCCTCGACGGCCGCACCAAAATCGACGGCCATCACTACGACTGGACGCTCAACGATGTGCCGAGAGACGATAACCTCGATCGCATGTGAGCCGACGGAATGACCCATGCGCCTATCTGCCAGGATTGTAACCTGATACGTTATACGTTACACTCTGGCCCGCGATACGGAATTTCCGACGCAAAGGACTGAAGCGTCTTTTCGGGGATGGCGACCGCCGGGGCATCCGCCCCGACCTCCTGGAGAAGGTCGAAAACATCCTCTTCGTTCTCAACCGCGCCAAGGCACCTGAAGACATGAACCTGCCGGGCTTCCGCCTCCACCCGCTCATAGGCAACCGCAAGGGCTTTTGGGCGATCACCGTGCGGGCAAACTGGCGGATTGTCTTTCGCTTTGAGGATGGTGCCGCCGACGTCGATTTGGTCGATTACCACTAGGAGGACGAATCATGTTGATGAAGGCGCCCCCGCACCCCGGCCGGATCGTCCGGCAGGAATGTCTCGAACCGCTGGAACTGACGGTAACGGCGGCCGCGAAGGCGCTCGGCATTACGCGCAAGACTCTGTCGGCGCTTCTCAACGGCAGGTCGGGTCTCTCGGCGGAAATGGCGATCCGGCTCTCCAAGGCGTTCGGCAGCAGCCCCGAAATGTGGCTGGGCCTCCAAATGGACTACGACCTGGCCCAGGCGCAGAGAACGAGCCGCAAGATCAAAGTGCAAAAACTCGCGCAGGTCGCGTAAGGGCCATAGCAGTCCGGCGAATGCTCGACGGTCATCGCGATGACTGGCCGCTTAGCGATGTCGATGCCGGCACGAACGGCTCGACACGAAGGTCGTGCTGAGCAAGGGCCTCACGCTTCGACAGGCTCGGCGTGAGGATTCTTTATTCGCCCTCGTCCTGAGCGTGACGAAGGACGAGGGCCTTCCATCGCGGCGTGGAACGCCACCCTCACGCTTCGACAGGCTCGGTGTACGGGTCAATCGCTCGTCTCACATTCGGATGCGCTCGCCCTTGGGATCGTAGAACGGCTTCGTCGAGACGCGCGCCCCGAAGCGCTCGGCCGCGATCTCGATCTCGTAGCGCCCGGAATCGATGAAGGCCGGCGTGATGCCGTCGGCCTTCTCGAGATAGCCGATGCCGACCGCGCGCCCGAGCGTGTAGCCGAAGCTGCCCGAGGTCACGCGGCCGACGATCGCGCCGTCGCGGAGAATCGGCTCGTTGTGGAAGATGAGCGGCTCCGGCGCGTCGAGGAGCACATGCACGAGCCGGCGCTTCAGCCCCGCCTTCTTCTGTTTCTCCACCGCCTCGCGGCCGGTGAAATCCTTGGTCAGAGAGACCGTGAAGCCGAGCCCGGCTTCGAGCACCGTGTCGCCCGGCGAGATGTCGTGGCCCCAATGCCGGTAGCCCTTCTCGCTCCGAAGCGAATCGAGCGCGTGATAGCCGGCGAGCGTGAGCCCGAACGCGCATCCCTCGCGCATGATCTCGTCGAACACGGGACCTGCGAACTCGCTCGGCAGATACAGCTCCCAGCCGAGCTCGCCCACGAAGGTGACGCGGAAAGCGAGCGCGGTCGCGTAGCCGATTTCGATCTCCCGGCAGGTGCCGAACGGAAAGCCAGCGTTGGAGAGATCGGCCGGGCTCACGCGCCCGAGCAGCTCGCGCGAGCGCGGCCCCATGACCGAGAGCACCGCATAGCCCGAGGTGACGTCCGTCAGGGCAACGCGCGCGCCCTTCGACAGGTTGCTCCGAATCCAGGCGGAATCGTGCCGCTGTGCGGCCGCCGCGGTCACGATCATGTAGCGGTCCTCGGCCAGCCGCGTCACGGTCAGATCGGCCTCGATGCCGCCATGGCTGTTGAGAAGCGCCGTGTAGACGATCTTGCCCACCGGGACGGCGACGGTGTTTGCGCATAGGCGCTGCAGCTCGCGCTCGGCATCCGGCCCTTCGAGCATGAACTTGGCGAAGGACGAGAGATCGAAGAGCCCGACGCGCTCGCGCACGGCCTTGTGCTCCTCGCCGGAGAAGGGAAACCAGTTCTGCCGGCCGTAGGAATATTCGTAGGCTGGCGCCGCGCCCGCGGGTGCGTACCAATTGGCGCGTTCCCAGCCTGCGGCCTCGCCGAAACAGGCGCCCTGCGCGGCGAGGCGCGCATGAAGCGGCGTCTCGCGGACGGGACGGGCGGACACCACCTGCCGGTACGGCCAGTGCATGGCGTGGAGCAGCCCGAGGCTTTCGCGCGTGCGATCGTGGAGATAGCGCGTGTTGGCCTGGAAGCGCTGGAAGCGCGCGATGTCGATCTCCGAGAGATCCATCTGCGGCTCGTCGGCCGCGACCCATTCCGCCATCGCGCGCCCCACGCCCGCGCCCGCGAGGATCCCTTGCGAGTTGAAGCCGCAGGCGACATAGAATTTCCGTACCTCCGGCGCCTCGCCGAGGATGAAGCGGTTGTCCGGCGTGAAGCTTTCGGGCCCGTTCATGAAGTGACGGATCTCGGCATCGGCGAGCGCGGGCACCATCTCCATCGCGTTCGACATCGGCAGCTCGAAATGGTCCCAA
>JBGPGW010000200.1:0-6719 GCA_041484095.1 Alphaproteobacteria bacterium
CGGTCGGCAGCTCGTTCGGGATTTCCTCCTTCTTCACGAGGCCCTCGCGAAGCGCCGGGAAGTCGTAACCGAGCGCCCACTCCTTGGCCGTGTTCTCGATGAACAGGTCGAAGGCGGCACCCTTGAAGGCCTCGCGCTGCACCGTCCTGTCCGTGTAGTAGTCGTATCGAATCGTGCCGAAGTTCTGGCGGCCGACATTGACGGCTAACTTGTCGCCCCAATAATCCGGGATTCGCTGGTACGTGATAGAACGTCCGGCCTCGAAGGCCTCGATCCGGTAGGGGCCGCTGCCGAGGGGCGGCTCGAGCGTGGTCTTGGCGAAGTCGCGGCCCTCCCAATAGTGCTTCGGAAGGACCGTGAGCTGTCCCATGATGACGGGAAGTTCTCTGTTCTCTCCGCCCTTGAAGGTGAATTTCACTTTGAGGCGATCGAGCTTTTCCACCTTCGCGACGTTCGCGTAATAGGCGCGGTAGCGCGGATGGCCCTTCGATTTGATGATGTCGAACGAAAAGACGACGTCATCCGCCGTGATCGGCTTGCCATCGTGAAAGCGCGCCTCTGGCCTCAGATTGAAGATCACCCAAGACCGGTCGGGGGGCGTTTCGACGGATTCGGCGATGAGGCCGTACTCCGTGTTCGCCTCATCCGCCGATGACACCATGAGAGTCTCGAAGACATAGCCGAGGCCTGCGGCGGGAACGCCCTTCAGGATGTAGGGGTTGAAGCTGTCGTAAGTCCCGAAGGCCGAAAGCCGCACGTCGCCGCCCTTGGGCGCGTCGGGGTTGACGTAGCGGAAATGCTTGAAATCAGGGGGATAGCCGGGTCCGCCATGGATCGCGATGCCGTGGCTTGGGCGCGGCGCCGTCTCGGCCGCGACGCCCGGCAAGGCGCCGGCCGAAACGAGGAGAAGAGCGGCGGTTAAGGCGGCTCGCATCGGCAGGGGATGGCCAGTTGTTGACGGGCGCTCGAACGGAGGAGGGTAGAAAGTCTCACCGCGAGCCGCAAGGCCGCCCATCTCGCGAGGTGGGCTATCCGGCGAGGCGGGCCAGGGCCTGTTCATGGGTGCGCAAATCGCCCGCGGCGATGACGCGTCCGTCCGAATCAAGGCCGAGCGCCCGGCCCTGCCAGTCCGTCATGACGCCGCCTGCGCCCGCAACCACCGGAACCAACGCGCAGTAATCATAGGGCTTCAGGGTCGCTTCCGTGATGACGTCGATGAACCCCGACGCCAGCAGGCCGAAAGCGTAGCAATCGCCGCCGAAACGCGTGAACTGGACGGCGCTCCGAAGACGCCCGAACGCGCTCGCATTCGCGCCCTGGTACATGTCGGGCGTGGTCGTGAAGAGATAGGCATCGGACAGCCTGGCGCAGGGGCGCGTTCGCGCGGGCTGGCCGTTCAATTCGGTCGCGCGGCCTCTGACGCCCACCCAGCGCTCCCCGAGCACGGGCTGGTCGATGACACCGAGGACCGGGACGCCCCGATGCAAAAGGGCGATGAGCGTGCCGAAGAGCGGCACGCCGGTGATGAAGGCCTTGGTCCCGTCGATGGGATCGATCACCCAGACATACTCCGCATCCGTGCGGACGCTGCCGTGTTCCTCGCCGTAGATGCCGTGGTCCGGATGGTCGCGATCCACCATCTCGCGGATCGCGGCCTCGACGGCCCGGTCGGCCTCTGTCACCGGGCTTTGATCGTGCTTCGTGTCGACGGCGATGCCGGTGCGGAAATACCGGCGCACGATGGTGCCGCTCGCATCCGCCATTCGGCTCGCAAGGGCGACAAAAGCCTCCGGACACGTGGCGGTTGTAGCGTTCGTCATCGCGGGACCCGTGATATCGGCAGGCGAGTTCCGCCGGAGCGAAGGGAGACCAGGATCACCAAAGAGCCGTGATCCCGTGACCCCGCCCGATCACGGGAGGGGCTTCGGTGAATCGCTCAGCGTCCTCAGATACGCGATGACATTGGCGCGCTCCTGCGGCTCGCGAATGCCCGCGAAGGTCATCTTGGTGCCTGGAACATAGGCGCTCGGCTTCGTGAGGAACTGGTTGAGCGCGTCATAGTTCCAATCGCCGGGGGATTTCTGCATCGCATCGGAAAATGCGAAGCCAGCCAGATGCGCCTTCTTGTCCCCGACGATGTTCCAGAGGTTGGGGCCGACCTTGTTGGCTCCGCCCTTTTCGCCGGTGTGGCAGGCCTGGCACTTCTTGAAGATCTTCGCCCCCTCGTCGATTTTTGCCGTCTTGAGAAGCTCGGCGATGGGTTTCTCGGCCACTGCCGGCGCCGCCGCCTGGTGTGCGCCGCCGCCGCCGCCGTGGGACGCCGTGGCGGCCTCGTGCTCCGCCTTGGGGATCGGCACCAGAAAGTCGCCGACATGGCCGATGACCACGACGATGAGCAACGACATCAGGATGGCGCCGGCGATCTTATTGACTTCGAACGTGTTCATGGCCTTCCCCTGACGCGCGCGGACCACGGGCGGACTGAGCGGGCGGACTGAGCGGGCGGCACATTACCGGCTCGCCGAACGCCTGTCCACGGCGCGAAGGGCGCGCGGCGAGGAGCGGCGAATACCAGGTTTCGGGAGCCGATCCGGCGCGATAAGGTTGACCTTCCTCCTCGGCCCCGGACGCGACGCATGCCTGGCTCCCCCAATCCGATCGTGGTCATACCGGCCCGCATGGCGTCGACGCGGCTGCCCGGCAAGCCATTGGCCGAGATCGCGGGCCTCCCCATGATCGTCCATGTCTGGCGCCGGGCGATCGAGGCCGAGGTCGGCCCGGTCGTGGTCGCCTGCGCGGAGCAGGAGATCGCAGACGCGATCCAACGCGCCGGGGGCCGCGCCGTTCTGACGCGCCCGGACCACCCCTCGGGATCCGACCGCGTCCATGAGGCCGTCGAGGCCGTGGATCCCAAAGGCGCGCATGATGTGGTGCTCAACGTCCAGGGCGATCTGCCGGCGCTCGATCCCGCGCTGTTGCGTGCGGTGCTCGCCGTGCTCGACGATCCCCTCATCGACATCGCGACATTGGCCGTCGCCATCGCGGATGACGCCGAGCGCATGTCGCCGAGCGTCGTGAAGGCCGTCGTGTCGGCGCCCGAAGGTGCCCGCCGCGGGCGCGCGCTTTATTTCAGCCGATCGGCCGTTCCGTGGGGCGAAGGTCCGCTCTATCACCACATCGGTCTCTACGGGTTCCGCCGTCACGCGCTGGCCCGTTTCGTGAGCCTTCCTCCGACGCCGCTCGAACAACGCGAGCGCCTCGAGCAGCTGCGTGCGCTGGAGAACGGCATGCGCATCGAAGTCGCGTTCGTTGACACCGTTCCGCTCGGTGTCGATACTCCGGACGACCTTGCGCGCGCCCGTCTGCGGCTCGCGCATCGTTCCCCGAGCTGAGCGTTCCACCGTCGATCCCGCCATGGCGAGCACTGCTGCATCCGACAAGACCATCGCGTTCCAGGGCGTGCCAGGCGCCTATTCGGACCTTGCCTGTCGCATCGTATATCCCGACTGGTCGACGCTGCCGTGCGAATCCTTCGAGGATACGTTCGCGGCCGTGACCGACGGCCAGGCGAAGCTTGCGATGATCCCGATCGACAACTCGGTCGCCGGGCGGGTCGCGGACATCCACCATCTCATGCCGGGATCGGGCCTTCACATCATCGCCGAGCATTTCCAGCGCATCGCGCATCAGCTCCTGGCCCCGAAGGGCGCCACGATCGAGGGTCTCCGCACCGTCCACAGCCACGTGCACGCCCTGTCGCAGTGCCGGACCGTCATCCGGAACCTGGGGCTTAAGGCCGTCGTGCACGTCGATACGGCGGGTGCTGCCCGTGACATCGCGAAGCGCGGCGACCCGACCGAGGCGGCGATCGCGTCGGTGCTCGCGGCCGAACGCTATGGCCTCGCGATTCTCAAGGCCGACATCGAGGACGCCGAGCACAACACGACGCGGTTTCTCGTGCTCGCGCGCGAGGCCGTCAATCCGGACCCGCAGCGCGGGCCGGTGATGACTTCGTTCGTGTTCCGCGTGCGCAACGTGCCGGCGGCGCTCTACAAGGCGCTCGGCGGGTTCGCGACGACCGGCGTGAACATGACCAAGCTCGAGAGTTACATGCTCGGGGGCCGCTTCTCGGCGACGCAGTTCTACGCCGACGTCGAAGGCCATCCCGAGGAACGCCGGCTGCGCCTGGCGCTCGAGGAGCTCAGCTTCTTCTCGCGCGAAGTGCGAATCCTCGGCGTCTATCCCGCCCATCCCCGCCGCTTCCAAGCGGAAGCGGCGATCGACGACTAGGACAGGCTGCCGTCGCTTCGCAGCCAGTGCTCGACCAGCTGGCGCGCGATCGAGATGCGCCTCGGCAGGCGGAACGTCTCGTTTTCCGGACTGCTGAGGAGCTCGGCGCGGGTGTACCAGCGCGCGTCCTGCAGCTCGTCATGGTTGATGTCGAGCGTGGTGTCGAGTGCCTCGGCATGAAAGCCGAGCATGATCGATCCCGGAAACGGCCAGGGCTGGGACGAGTGGTAGCGGACATTGCCGACGCGGACGCCGCTCTCCTCGAAGACCTCGCGCGCGACCGCTTCTTCAAGGCTTTCGCCCGGCTCGACGAAGCCGGCCAGCGTGGAATACATGCCGGGCAGGAAGCTGGCCTGGCGGCCGAGAAGACAGGACTCGCCATGTGTCACCAGCATGATCACCGCCGGGTCCGTTCGGGGGAAGTGCTGCGCCTTGCACGCCGGGTTTTCGCACGCGCGCATATGGCCCGCATCGGCGCTTCGCGTCGGACTGCCGCAGGCGCCGCAGAATCGGTGCCTCAAATGCCAATACATGAGGCCGCGCGCATAGGCGAGGAGCGATCCGGTCTTCCGGTCGAGGAGCGCTCCGGCGTTGCGCAGGTCGACGAATTCGCCGCGGCCGCTCAATGCCGGATCGTCGTCCGGTTTCTCGAGGTGGGACAATTCCACCGCGAAATGCGCGGCACCGTCGAGGAGGCCGAGGAAGGCGACGATCGCCCCGTCGGCGAGGAAGGGGCTCGCTTCCGCGCCGCCCAGGAGAACGGGCGTCGGCGCGTCGCTCATCACGACGAGGCTCTGGGACCGCCAGACCGGCACGATTCGCGTCGTCGGCGCCGCGAGATGCCGGCGCAGCCAGTCTTCGTCGCGCCTGAGATGCGCGCTCCGGTCGACGCCCCCGCCCGCGAAGAAATTCACATGCATGATCCGCACGTTGGCATAGCGCGCGGCCCCGCGCAATCGGCCGGGTGGCGCCGGCGTAGGTCGGCCTTCCTCCTTGCCTCGCGGACCCCGAGTCCTGATATAGTGACCGTGGGAGGTTGGCGGCGGACGGACTTCTCGCCAACCCGGTCAGGTCCGGAAGGAAGCAGCCGTAACGAGTTTCGGTCCGGGTCGTTGTCCAGCCTCCTACTTCCGATCTTCGCCGCGTCAACCCAGCCAATCGCCCCTGCGGCATGAACGAGTCGCGAGAGTCCATTCTGTTTCCCCCCGATGCCGCGCCGTCCGGCATTCCGGCCGCGAGCCCCTATCGCGTGCTCGCGCGCAAATACCGGCCGTCGACCTTCTCGGAATTGATCGGCCAGGAGGCGTTGGTCCGCACGCTGACCAACGCGATCAAGATGAACCGGTTGGCGCATGCCTATCTCCTCACCGGCGTGCGCGGGGTCGGCAAGACAACGACGGCGCGTATCATCGCGCGGGCGCTCAACTGCGTCGGCCCCGACGGGACCGGCGGCGCGACCGCCGCACCCTGCGGCCAATGCGAGCATTGCAAGGCGATCGGCGAGGATCGCCATGTCGATGTCATCGAGATGGATGCGGCCAGCCGAACCGGCGTCGACGACATGCGGGAGCTGATCGACGGCGTGCGTTACGCGCCGATGTCCGCGCGCTGCAAGGTCTACATCGTCGACGAAGTGCACATGCTGTCGAAGTCGGCGTTCAACGCGCTGCTCAAGACGCTCGAGGAGCCGCCGCCGCACGTCGTTTTCGTGTTCGCGACGACGGAGGTGCGCAAGGTTCCGATCACCGTGCTCTCGCGGTGCCAGCGCTTCGACTTGAGGCGCGTCGATGCCGATCGGTTGACGCCGCATCTCATGCGGATCGCCGAGGCGGAAAGCGCCCATCTGTCGGGCGATGCCTTAGCACTCGTCGCGCGTGCGGCCGATGGCTCGGTCCGCGACGGCTTGAGCTTGCTCGACCAGGCGATCGCGACCTATGGCGGCTCCGGCGCGGGCGAGATCACGGCGGTCCAGATCCGCGACATGTTGGGCCTTGCCGACCGCACCCAGGTCTTCGATCTCTTCGAGGCCGTCATGGCGGGGGAAGCCGCGCGCGCCCTCGCTCTCCTGACCGATGCGCGCCATGCGGGCGCCGATCCGCTCATCGTGCTCCAGGACCTTCTGGAGCTTGTCCATTGGGTCACGCGGGTGAAGGTGGTCCCGGCGAGCGCGGACGAGCCGACCGTGCCGGAGGCCGAGCGTGTCCGCGGCCGAGCCGCCGCGGAGCAGCTGTCCATGGCCGAGTTGACGCGCGCCTGGCAGATGCTGCTGAAGGGCCTCTCGGAAGTCCAAAACGCGCCGTCGGCGACGGAAGCGGCCGAAATGGTGATCGTCCGCCAGACCTATGCGGCGACGCTGCCCACCCAGTCGGAGATCGCGGCGCGGCTCGAATCGACCGGGCCGAATGCAGCACCCGCCCCGAGCGCCCAAG
>JBGPGW010000201.1:0-6707 GCA_041484095.1 Alphaproteobacteria bacterium
AGACGTATGTCGAAACCGTGGTGGACACGTTCCCGATGCGAACCGCCGCGGCCCGGAATTTCGGAACGAGAATCGCCGCGCGAAGCTATGCGGACTCCGAGGCGCAGCTTGCGCTGTATGCTGAGGCCTACGCCCACGTCGTCGAGCTGAGCAAGGCGCTTGAGATCGAGGTGACTTTTCCGGAAACGGTCGCACGCTTTTTCGCGCGCGCCATCGCGGACGGACACGCCGGGGATGGCCTCCCGTCCCTGTTCGAGCTGATGATTCGAAAAACCGCCGACTGATCCTGGCTGAATCGTCGGGCGGACGGTCAGGCGCCGAGCTTGCTCACGAGAAAGCGCGTGGCCAGCGCAAGCCCTTCGGCGTCGATGCCGTGACCGAGCCCCGGACGGCGATGGGATTCGACCTCGATCCCCGCCGCGGTCAAACCCGCGGCCGCCTCGTCGAGCGCCGCGATCGGTACCAGCTCGTCATCGGCGCCGTGCACGAGAAGCACCGGCGGCCGGGAGCGGATGTCCGTCTGCAGGGACGCGTCGTCGAGAAGGCGGCCGGAAAAGCCGACCACGCCGGCGGCGGCCTCGGCCCGGCGCGGCGCGACGTGAAGCGCCATCATCGTGCCCTGCGAGAAGCCGATCAGCCCCAAGCGACTTTCGGGAAGATTGAAGCGCGCCAGAAGCTCGTCGATGAATCCTTCGAGGATGGGTGCCGCGGCGCGCGTGCCCGCCATGATCGCCGCCATGCTCCGGTCCTGGAAGCTGAACCATTGGCGGCCGAACGGCCCCATCTCGCAGGGAAACGGCGCGTGCGGCGAGACGAAGAAGGCACCAGGCAAGGCGTGCGCGAGATGCGGTGCCAATTCGATGAGATCGCTGCCATCCGCGCCGTAACCGTGAAGGAGAACGACGAGAGCGTCCGGCGCGCCGCCATTAGCGGGCGGCAGCCCGGGACCTTTGAGATCGAAGAGACCCTTCATCGCCGCACCTTCCCCGGTTTCGTTGGTTTGCGCTTTTTCGCTGGTTTGCCCTTCGCGGTCTTTCGCGCTCGCTTGTTCGACGTCTTGTTGCTTGGCGTCTTGTCGTTTGACGATTTTGGCGGCGCATCGAACGCGCCGGTGCCCGGCGCCATCAACGCGCTGCGGAAATAATGCCACAACAGGCGCGCGGCGACGCTCCGCCACGGCCGCCACGCCTCGCCCATGACCAAGAGCTCGGCGCGCGTGGGCCGCGCATCAAGGCCCTTCACGCGGCCCGCGGCCGTCGCGATCGCGAGATCGTCGACCGGCCACACATCCGGCCGGCCGAGCGCCGACAGCAAATAGATTTCCGCCGTCCACCGGCCGATCCCCTTGATGCGAACGAGCATCTCGATGGCCGCCTCGTCGTCGAGCATGGCGAGCCGGCCGCTGTCGAGGTCGCCGGACATGACGGCATCCGCGAGCCCGCGCGCATAGACGAGCTTCGGGCGCGACAGGCCGGCCGAGCGCAACGTCCCATCATCGAAACTCAGCAGCCGCTCGGGCGTCACGGCGCCGAGTATCCCCTCGAGCCGTCCCCAGATGGCGCGCGCCGAGGCTACGGAGAGTTGCTGCTCGACGATGATGCGGAGAAGGGCGGGAAATCCCGAGGGCCGAGTGCGCAGCACGGGCGGTCCATGGCGCTCGCAGATGCGCGCGAGATCCCGGTCGCGATCCGAGAGCTCCCTGATCGCCTGCCGGAAGCGTCGCGGCGTGAGGCCGGAAACGGCCGTCACCGGCGCAACCCCTGCACGATGTCGAGATAATCCGGATCCTCGGGCGGAATGCAGCCATGCCGCACGAGGAAATCGATGATCACGAGGTTGCAGTTGAACTTGAACTCGGTCGTCTCGGACACGACCTCCATCACGCGCTCGATCGGCCACAGCTCGAAGGATTCGATCTCACCATCGACCGCCACCGGCGTGAAATCGGGCGGCACGTCGAGGTCGTAGCAGAACTGCACGTCTGGCTTGAGGCCCTCCGGCGATTCCTTGACATACGACACGAGGCCGACTGGAACGGTGCGGCGCGCGAGCGCGGGCGGAATGCCGGCCTCCTCGCCGCACTCCTTCACGAGATTGTCCAGGAGCGAGAGGCCGATCGGCTGGCCGCCCGCCACCATGTTGTCGAGCATGCCGGGATAGGTCGGCTTGTCGCGCGAGCGGCGCGCGATCCACATCTTGAGGCGCTGGCCGTCGCGGACATAGCCGCTCATATGCACGCCGTAGGCGCGGATGCCGAGGCGCGGGACCGCTGCCCTCTCCACGCGCAGGAGCGGCGGGCCCGCGAAGGACGCCTTGACGGGATAGCTTTCGCCCCGCCATCCCGGCATCTCACCGGCGGATTCGAGCGATCGCAGCACCCGCTCGACGGCGAGGGAGCGCGCCTCGAAATCGGCAAGCGCCGGGGCAAGCGCCACACGGTCCGCGTCGACGGAGAAAACGTCGGGAAAGCCAGCGAGCAGCCTGGCCATGTCGTCCCGGACCCAGCCGACGCGCGCCTGCCCGACCAGAAGCGGCCGAAACCGGGAGAGATCGTGCTCATTGCACTCGCGGATGCGATCGAGAAAGCTCACGCGTCGACCTCCGGGGACAGGCGGCCCGCCTCGTGTATCGAAAGCGCGCGGCTCCCGCAACCGCGCCTAGGGCAGAGGGAGCCGCTTCTCCGCGACCAGGACGGACTGCACGCGAACGACCTGGCGGAGCGAGCCCGCGATCCGCGCGACCATGTCGGCGGCCAGGCCGGCCACCTGAATGTCGATGACGAGCTCCGTGCCGCCGGGACGGCCGAGCGAGCTATGCCACTGGCAGGGGACGAGCCCGCGCTTGGCGAAAATCTCGAGCACGCGCGGCATGACCGAGGGATCCGCCTCGGCCTCCACCGAAAAACACGCCGTAACGGGTAACTCAGATTGCGATGACATGACCTGCATCCGTTCCAATTCCAGCACAAAGACGCACGACCCGGCGGCCGAGGGGCGCCGGGCGGCTAATTCGCTGGAGGAACAGATGCGTGGTCATTGCGTGAGGATAAGGCGCCGATCGGGCCCAATCAAGGCGGCGCAAGCACTTAAATGCGCGTCGAATCGGGTGCCATTGACGGAAGCGGCCATTTCCGTCGCCCGCTGGCTCGGCTAACATCCGGCACCAACCGACGACAGCGAGCGCCACGGCCGAGCCATGCAAAACCACGCACAAGCGATCAAGGCCGTCGATGACAGGGTGATCCCCGAGCTGATGGCCGCCTGTGCCTCGGGGCTCGACGCCGCCGAGCGCCTCACCGCCTCGGCGCGGAAAGAGATCGCACGGCTGGTTCAATCGGGCGACGGCGTCGATTCGGCGGCGCTCGATGCGCATCAGGCGGCCGCACACTTCTATGCCTGGATGGCGACGTATGCGACGGCGCTGCGCGAGCTCCTGTCATGGGCGCGGACGCTCGAGCAACGCGGCGCGCTGGGCGAGCGGGAGGCGCTCATCCTCCAGATCGGATTCGGCGAATACCTGGCACAGCTGAAGGGCGGCATTCCGTTGAGCCAGGGCGAAATCCTGCGCCCATCCGATCTTGGCCTCGATCAGTCGACGCTCGGCGTCTTCGACGAACCGGCGATCGAGCGGCTCCTGCGCGTGGGCGCCGGCAATGGCGCGCGCCTCAGGCTTGCATCGCTTCTCGCCGACGGCGCGTTCGGCGATGACGGCCTCGGCGACGAGACGCTCACGCTCATCCGCGATCAGTTTCGCCGCTTCGCCGATGAACAGGTGGTGCCGCACGCCCATGGCTGGCACGTCACCGATTCGTTCATCCCGCTCGAGATCATCGCGCGCATGGGTGCGCTCGGCGTGTTCGGCCTGACGACGCCGCAAGAGCTCGGCGGCCTCGGGCTCGGCAAGGTCGCGATGTGCGTCGTCACGGAGGAGTTGACCCGCGCCTATATCGGCGTCGGCTCGCTCGCGACGCGGTCCGAGATCGCGGCCGAGCTTCTCGTTCGCTTCGGCACGCAAGATCAGAAAGACCGGTGGCTCCCCGGGATCGTCTCCGGCCGCATCATCCCGACCGCGGTGTTCACCGAACCCAATACCGGCTCCGACCTCGCAAGCCTCCGCACGCGCGCCGAGCGGCGGGGCGAGGCCTATCGCGTCTCCGGCAACAAGACCTGGATCACGCATGCCGCGCGCGCCGACGTCATGACGCTCCTCGCGCGGACCGATGCGAGCGAGACCGGCTACAAGGGCCTCAGCATGTTCTTCGCGCCGAAGCCGCGCGGGACGGAGGCCGCGCCGTTTCCGGCATCCGGAATGTCGGGCGGCGAGATTCCCGTTCTCGGCTATCGCGGCATGAAGGAGTACGAGATCGCGTTCGACGGCTTCGAGGTGCCGGCGAAAGACCTCCTCGGCGGCCTCGAGGGCCAGGGCTTCAAGCAGCTCATGGCGACGTTCGAATCGGCGCGCATCCAGACGGCGGCGCGCGCGGTCGGCGTGGCGCGGAATGCGCTCGAGCTGGCCTTGGCCTATGCGCAGGAGCGCGTCCAGTTCGGCCGGCCCATTGCGGCCTTCCCCCGCATCGCGGCGAAGCTCGCCTGGATGGCGGTCGAGACGATGATCGCGCGCCAGCTCACGCTGTTCGCCGCGCGGCAGAAGGATTCGGGACGGCGCTGCGACATCGACGCGGGGATGGCCAAGCTCCTCGGCGCGCGGGTCGCCTGGGCGAACGCGGACAACGCCGTGCAGATCCATGGCGGCAACGGCTACGCCGTCGAATTCCCGGTCAGCCGCGTCCTGTGCGACGCGCGCATCCTCAACATCTTCGAGGGCACGGCCGAGATCCAGGCGCATGTGATCGCGCGCGGCCTGCTCTCGCGGCGCAACTGAGGACCCGATCAGGGGATAAATTCCATGGGCGCGGCGAGCGGCGACCGTTATATGTGAGGCATGGACATGCTTGCGGTGGTCTTCCCCTATCTCATCGGTCTCGGCCTGGCCTCCGTCGTCATCGTGCTGCTGACGGGAATCGTCGGCATGTTGCGCGGCGGCGAGTTCAACCGGCGCAACGCCAACAAGCTCATGCGTCTGCGCGTCGCGACGCAGGCGACGACGGTTCTTCTCTTTGCGATCTTCATGCTGTTCATCAAGCAGTAGGCCGGGCGCCGCCATGGTGAAATTGACCCGCATCTACACGCGCGGCGGCGACAAGGGCGAGACGTCGCTCGGCGACGGCGCGCGCACTCAGAAGCACGACCCCAGGGTCGAGGCCTACGGCACGGTCGACGAGGCCAATGCCGTCATCGGGATCGCGCGCCTCCACACCGCGGCCGAAGCGGATTCGATGCTCGCGAACATCCAGAACGATCTGTTCGATCTCGGCGCCGATCTCTCGACGCCCGAGGCCGCGGCGCCCAAGCACCCGCCGCTACGCGTGGCGCCGGCCCAGGTGAAGCGCCTCGAACGCGAGATCGATGCGATGAACGCGGAGCTGCGGCCGCTCGATTCATTCGTGCTGCCGGGGGGAAGCGCGGCCTCCGCCTATCTCCATCTCGCGCGCACCGTGGTCCGCCGCGCCGAACGCCAGATGACCGCGCTCGCCGCGCGCGAGAAGGTCAATCCCGTCGCGATCGAGTACGTCAACCGGCTGTCCGACCACCTGTTCGTCTTGTCCCGCCACCTGAACGATCGGGGAGCCAAGGATGTCCTGTGGGTGCCCGGCCGGAACCGGTGAACAGGGCCTGAAACCCGCCGTTTTCGGCGGCCCCGCTTTGTTGACAGGGTCCGGGCCCGCCTCTATGTTGCGCTGCGAAAAAGAGGCGCCGGCACGAGCCAAACCGGCGCGCCGACGACGCCCCGCACGGGGTCTTAGGGCGACGCCAGCCGATCACGGTCCAGGTCCCGACAGAGCCGCCACCGATTGAGAGCGGAGAGCACGACATGAAGGTTCTCGTCCCGGTCAAACGGGTTGTCGACGCCAACATCAAGGTGCGCGTGAAAGCCGACGGCACCGGCGTCGAGACGCAAAACGTCAAGATGTCGATGAACCCGTTCTGCGAGATCGCGGTCGAGGAAGCCCTCCGGCTGAAGGAAGCCGGCAAGGCGACCGAAATCATCGCCGTCTCCTGCGGGGTCGCGCAGTGCCAGGAGACGATCCGCACCGCCCTCGCCATGGGGGCCGACAGAGGCATCCTGGTCGAGACCGACGTCCCGCTCGAGCCGCTCGCCATCGCGAAGCTGCTCAAGGCCGTGATCGACAAGGAGCAGCCCGGAATCGTCATCATGGGCAAGCAGGCGATCGACAACGATTGCAACCAGACCGGTCAGATGCTGGCGGCGTTGACCGGATGGGCACAAGCCACCTTCGTCTCGAAACTTGCGATCGGCGATGGCACGGCGGAAGCCACGCGCGAGGTCGACGGGGGCCTCGAAGTCCTCAGCGTGAAACTGCCCGCGATCATCACGGTCGATCTTCGGCTCAATGAACCGCGTTACGCGTCGCTTCCGAACATCATGAAGGCCAAGAAGAAGCCGATCGAGCCGTTCAAGCCGGATGCGCTCGGCGTCGACGTGACTCCCCGCGTCAACGTCCTCAAGGTCGTCGAGCCGGCGAAAAGGCATTCCGGCACCAAGGTACCCGACGTCAAGACTCTCGTCGAAAAACTCCGCACCGAGGCGAAGGTGATCTGATGGCAGCACTCGTTCTCGCGGAACAC
>JBGPGW010000202.1:0-6697 GCA_041484095.1 Alphaproteobacteria bacterium
CACGCTCACCGAGACGCTCGATGCGGTGGAGACGGCGCATCGTGCGGGCTACAGGTCAGTGATGTCGCATCGTTCCGGAGAGACCGAGGATTCGACGATCGCCGACCTCGCGGTCGCCACGAATTGCGGGCAGATCAAGACCGGCTCGCTCTCGCGCTCCGACCGCCTGGCGAAATACAACCAGCTCATCCGCATCGAGGAGGAGCTGGGGCCGTCCGCGCGCTATGCCGGCCGGTCCGTCCTGCGCTGAACCGAGTCTCGTCGTCCCGTCGATCCCCATTCCGGAGAGAGCCCGTGCCACCGATTCCGAACGTCCGCATCGATCTCTACAGCGACACCGTCACGCGGCCCTCACCCGGCATGCGCCGCGCGATGGCGGAGGCCGAGGTCGGCAACGAGCAGGCGAAAGAGGATCCGACGACGAACCGACTGCAGGAAAAGGTCGCGGACCTTCTGGGCAAGGAAGACGCGGTGTTCCTTCCCTCCGGCACCATGTGCAATGCGATCGCGTATCACGTGCATTGCCGACCGGGTGACGAGGCGATCGTCGACAAGACCTGTCATGTGATTCATTTCGAGGCGGGCGGGCCGGCGGCGCTCTCGGGCGTCATGATGCGCGCGGTCGACGGCGTGCGCGGAATCTTCACGGCCGAGCAGGCCGAGGCCGCCGTGCGCCGGCCGCGTCATCACCATCCGCGCTCGCGCTTGATCTCGATCGAACAGAGCAGCATGGGCGGCGGCGGCACGATCTGGCCGCTTGAGACCATCCAGAACGTCTCGGCGGTCGCGGCGAAGCACAAACTGGCGCTCCATATGGACGGCGCGCGGTTCATGAATGCGGTGGTGGGGAGCGGGATCGCGGCGCGCGCTTTCGCCGCACCCTGCGATTCCATGTGGATCGATCTGACCAAGGGGCTCGGCTGCCCGGTCGGCGCGGTGCTGGCCGGCACCAGGGATTTCATCGAACAATCCTGGCGCTGGAAGCATCAGTTCGGTGGTGCCATGCGCCAATCCGGCATCATCGCCGCGGCCGGGCTCTACGCGCTCGAGCACAACGTCGAGCGCCTCGCGGAAGACCACGCGAATGCCCAGCTTGTCGCGCGTCTTCTGGCGGACATCCCCGGCGTGCGCATCAACCCCAACGAGATCGAGACCAACATCGTGTTCTTCGACGTCTCCGGCACCGGCTGCGATGCCTTCAATCTCAACGCCCGGCTTCTGGCGGAGGGTATCCGCATCGGCGCCTACAATGCGGGCACGATGCGGGCGCTGACCCATCTCGATGTGGGCGGGAAAGAGATCGAAGAGGCGATCCGGGCGCTGGCCAGGCTGATCAAGGCCGGCCGCCGCTAGGCCCTCCGCCGGGGCGCGAACGGAAATTCTCGCGTCCCTCTCGGGACTCCCCACAAGGGGTTGAGGAGGCTGCCGAGGACTCGACGCTAGATTCCAGATTCTATTGGGTGTTTTCTCTTGACGCGGCGGAATCGCCTGTGATTCTCTGCCTCCATGTCGATTCTCCGCGACCTTCGGCGCCGTCTCCGCAGCATCGCATCGCCACTCTTGGGGGCGTTGATCGCGGTGTATTTCGGCTATCACGCGCTCACCGGCGACCGGAGTCTCATCAGTTACTGGCGCCTTACCCAGGAGGTCGAGGAGGCGCGCGCGAAGCTTGCGGTCACCAAAGGCGAGCGCGAACACCTCGAACATCGCGTGACGCTGCTCCGTCCGGAGACCATCGACCCCGACATGCTGGATGAGCGCGCGCGCTGGGCGCTTGGCTATTTGGGCGATCGCGACGTGATGATCGTCCCGACCGAGGGCGAACGCCCGCACGCCGCCCGCGCCGCGTCTCGCACCCGAGAGGCCCGGCCTTAAGGCCAGGTGCGAACGTCATGAAGTGCGTGCCAATCGGCGCGCGAGCACGTGACGGATGGGCATGGAGCGAAGCGATAGCCGAATGGATGGCCGCCCCGGCGTCGTTCGGTCGCGGATGAGGCTCAATTACTCGCCGTTCGTCCTCGCTCAGATCGCTTTCGTATCGAAGAGCCTTGCGGCTATGCTTCTCGCGGACCGCGTGGCCTTTCCGTGCCGGCTCTAGCGCTTCTCGGAGTTCCACGTGTAGCAGCCTTTCGAGATTTCCAGATCGGCGACTGAACGCCAATCGTGAGATGAGCGCCCCGTACCGCCTCTACTATTCGCCGGGAGCCTGCTCGATGGCCGCCCATATCGCGCTGGAGGAAATCGGCGAGCCTTACGAGCTGCAATTGGTCTCGTCCTCCGGGGCGAGAGAAGGAACGATGACGGCGACGCCGGAATGGGAGGCCATCAATCCCAAAGGTCGTGTGCCCGCGTTGCTCGGCGTTCCCGGACGGATCGGTGGTGCTGACAACCTTCTCACCGAGCTGACCGCGATACTCATCTACCTCGCGCGCACCAACGTGTCAGCCGGGCTGCTTCCGGCCGACCCGGCCACTGAAGCACGGTGCATCGAGTGGATGAATTGGTTGGCCAGCAATGTGCATGCGATGTCGTACGGCCAGATCTGGCGGCCTCAGCGGTTCACGGTCGACGAAGACGGCTTCGCCGCGGTGAAAGCCAGGGGCGAACAGAACGTCCGCGATCAATATGCCTACATCGAGCGCTTGCTTGCCGACGGACGTGATTGGGCCGTACCAAGCGGATACACGGTCGTCGACGCGTACCTCCTCATATTTTATTATTGGGGTCAACGCATCGGTCTGAACATGCGGTCTCTTTATCCGATTTGGACGCGCCTCGCAGAACGCGTCGTCGCGAGACCGGCCGTGCAGCGTGTCCTGGCGAGCGAAGCGATCAAGATCTTCTAATGCTCCGAGGGAGATCGCGGTCTCTCGATCGCATGCGCGGCTTGCCTGCGCGGCTTGGAGGAACCTCCAAGCCTGTCTCGACACAGCCCCTTAACTGGAATCCGGTTTATTGTGAAATCGTTGTTGCAGAGCAATATCTTGTTGCGCTGCAGCAGAGATTTTGCCGCGTGATTTTAACTGGCCGGGCAGGAATTCATGGCCTAATTTGACTCCTGCGTCCCGATCCGCGCGGCGTGACGCCTTTGATGTGCCGCGACATTGGAGGTGGCATGGCGGTCAGCAACAAGGCATCCGACGGTAACGGCAGCGGGTCGAAACGGCCCGAGCTTCGGCGCAAGGCCACCGGCGGCTCCTACGATGCTGCGGAACTGCTGCACTATTACACCGAGATGCTGGCGATCCGCCGCCTCGAGGAAAAGGCGGGACAGATGTATGGCATGGGCCTCATCGGGGGCTTCTGCCATCTCTATATCGGCCAGGAGGCCGTGGTCGTCGGCATGCAGGCGGCCATCACGCCCGGAGATTCGGTGGTCACGAGCTACCGGGACCATGGCCACATGATCGCCTGCGGCATGGATCCGAAGGGCGTGCTCGCCGAGCTCTGCGGACGCCGGAGCGGCTATTCCAAGGGCAAGGGCGGCTCGATGCACATGTTCAGCCGCGAGAAGAATTTCTTCGGCGGGCACGGCATCGTCGCGGCGCAGGTCCCGATCGGCACCGGCATCGCCTTCGCGCATCGCTACCGGAACAATGGCCTCGTCTGCCTCACCTATCTCGGCGACGGCGCGGTCAACCAGGGCCAGGTGTATGAGAGTTTCAACATGGCCGCGCTCTGGAAGCTGCCCGTCGTCTACGTCATCGAGAACAACAAATACGGCATGGGCACCTCGATCGAGCGCGCCTCCGCCAGGACCGACTTCTATCACCGCGGCCAGGCCTACGGCATTCCCGGCCAGCAGATCGACGGCATGGACGTGCTCGCCGTCAAGGCGGCGGGCGACAAAGCCGTCGCCGCGGCGCGCAGCGGGAAGGGGCCGCAGATTCTCGAGATGATCACCTACCGCTACCGCGGCCATTCCATGTCCGATCCCGGCAAGTACCGCACGCGCGAGGAGATCCAGAAGGTGCGTCAGGAACGCGATCCGATCGACCGGCTCTCGCATCTCATCCTCTCGGAAGGCTTATCCGACGAAGCGGCGCTGAAGGAGATCGACCGCCGCATCAAGGCGACGATCACGGATGCGGCGGAGTTCGCGCAGAACTCGCCCGAGCCCGATCCGTCGGAACTGTTCACCGACGTTCTCGTCAACGCCTGAGGACAGCGATGCCCGTCGAAGTCCTGATGCCCGCATTGTCGCCGACGATGACCGAGGGCAAGCTCGCCCGCTGGCTCAAGAGCGAAGGCGATTCCATCACCTCGGGCGACGTGCTGGCGGAGATCGAGACCGACAAGGCGACCATGGAACTCGAATCGGTGAATGACGGCGTGCTCGGCCGCATTCTCGTTCCCGCCGGAAGCGAGAGCGTCGCCGTCAACCGTCCCATCGCGATCATCCTCGAGAGCGGCGAGGAGGCGTCCGCGATCAGGGTGCCCGGCATGGAGCCGAAATCGGCGCCAGCGCCGGCGGCACCGCCGCCGCCACGCGCCACACCGGCAGTGGCGCCAAGCGTTGCCGTGCCCACTGTCGCGCCCACTGTCGCGCCCACTGTCGCGCCCACAGTCGCGCCCACAGTCGCGCCCACTGTCGCGCCCACTGTCGCGCCTGCCGCCGTGCCCGCCGTGATCGACGAGGCATGGACCGGTCCGACCGTGACGATGACGGTGCGCGAAGCGCTCCGCGACGCGATGGCGGAAGAGATGCGCCGGGACGAGGACGTCTTCCTCTTGGGCGAGGAGGTCGCGCAGTATCAGGGTGCCTACAAGGTCAGCCAGGGCCTGCTCGAGGAATTCGGCGAGCGTCGCGTCGTCGACACGCCGATCACCGAGATGGGGTTCACGGGCCTCGGCGTTGGGGCCGCGATCATGGGGCTCCGGCCCGTCGTCGAGTACATGACCTTCAACTTCGCCATGCAGGCGATCGACCAGATCGTCAATTCCGCGGCGAAGACGCTTTACATGTCGGGCGGGCAGATTCGCTGCCCGGTCGTCTTCCGCGGGCCGAACGGCTCGGCCGCGCGCGTCGCGGCGCAGCACTCCCAGGAGTTCGCGAGCTGGTACGCGCATATCCCCGGCCTCAAGGTCATCGCCCCCTACTCGGCGGCGGATGCGAAGGGGCTGCTCAAATCGGCGATCCGCGATCCCAATCCGGTCATTTTCCTCGAGCATGAGATTCTTTACGGCCACAGCTTCCCCGTGCCGGATCACCCGGACTGGCTGGTGCCGATCGGCAAGGCGCGCGTGGTCCAGCCGGGCAAGGACGTGACGATCGTCGCCTTCTCGCGCATGGTCGGCGTGGCGCTCGAGGCGGCGAAGCTGCTCGAGGCCGAGGACATCGATGCCGAGATCATCGATCTCCGCACGCTGCGCCCGCTCGATCACGCGACCATCGTCCAGTCCGTGAAGAAGACGAACCGGCTCGTCACCGTCGAGGAAGGCTGGCCGGTCGCCGGCATTGGCTCCGAGATCGCGGCGCTCATGATGGAACACGCCTTCGACTATCTCGATGCGCCCGTCACGCGCGTCACGGGCGCCGACGTGCCGATGCCCTATGCCGCCAACCTCGAGAAGCTCGCGCTGCCGCAGGTCGAACACATCGCCGCCGCCGCCAAGGCGGTGTGCTATCGCCGCTAGCCGCAGAGGGATCGGTCGGGAACTCTCATGACGATCAAGATCACCATGCCCGCGCTCTCGCCCACCATGACGGAGGGTGCCATCGCGAAGTGGCACAAGCGCGAAGGCGAGGCGGTCAAGTCGGGCGACGTGATCGCCGAGATCGAGACCGACAAGGCGACGGTCGAGGTCGAGGCCTCCGATGACGGAATCCTCGGCAAGATCCTGCAGCCCGCAGGTGCGAAGGGCATCAAGGTCAACGAGACGATCGCGATCCTGCTCGAAGAGGGCGAGCAGGCGAGCGCGTTGCAGGGAGCCGCCGCGCCGCGACCTGCCGCACCTGCCGCCGCGCCCGCAGCCGCGCTGCAGCTCGCCGCTTCCCCTGCCTCCGCTGTCTTGCCGCCGCCGGCTGTCCCGAAAATGCCGGTGGCGCCCGCGCCGAAAGCCGGCAACGGCGCCGATCGCGTGTTCGTCAGTCCTTTGGCGCGCCGCATGGCGGAGAAGGCGGGCCTCGATCTCGATGCGCTCCGCGGCTCGGGTCCCCAGGGGCGCATCATCAGGGCGGACATCGAGTCCGCCCTAAAAGGCGGCGCGCCTCCTCCTGCTCCGGTCCCGGCACAAGCGGCGGCTCCCGCGGCTCCTCGCCCCGCACCCGCGGCGGCGAAACCGGCAGCGACCGAACTCGTGCCGCCCTACACGGAAATCCCGCACACGACGATCCGCCGCGTCATCGCGAAGCGCCTCACCGAGGCCAAGCGCGACGCGCCGCACTTCTATCTCTCGATCGATTGCGACGTCGACAAGCTGCTCGCCTTGCGCAAGGAGCTGAACGACCGCGCGCCGAGGGAAGGCGGCTACAAGCTCTCGGTCAACGATTTCGTGCTGCGCGCCGTGGCGCTCACCATGAAAAAAGTGCCGGCGGCGAACGCCTCCTGGACGGAGAACGCGATCCGTCTCTACATGGGCGTCGATATTTCCGTCGCCGTCGCGATTCCGAACGGTCTCATCACGCCCATCATCCGGGGTGCCGACAGGAAGGGCCTGGCCGAGATCTCGAACGAGATGCGCGCGCTTGCCGAGA
>JBGPGW010000203.1:0-6680 GCA_041484095.1 Alphaproteobacteria bacterium
ACCTCGTGCTGATCTCGCTCCTGATGCAGGAGCTGCGCGGCTATCCCGTCATGACTCTCGGCCTCATCATGTCGCCGCGCGGATTCGGCGTGATGATCGGGATGCTCATCGCGGGACAGCTCGTGCGCCACATGGACCCGCGCGTCCTCTTGGGCTGCGGGCTCTCGATACTCGGCCTCTCCGCCTGGGCGATGTCGCAGTGGACGGCCGACGTATCGTCCTGGGACGTCCTGTGGACGGGGGGCCTGCAGGGCATCGGCACCGGGCTCGGCTTCGTGCCGCTCAGCACCATGACCTTCTCGACGCTTGATGCGCGCTACCGGACCGAAGGGCTGACCCTCTTCAACCTGATCCTGTTCAGCGGCATCAGCTCCGGCATCGCCGTCGCCGTCAACATTCTCACGCGCAGCATCAACATCAATCACGCGACGCTTTCGGAATACGTCTCGCCCTTCAACGAGCTCATGCGCCAGCCGGGATCCGGGGGTGCCTGGGACCCCACGCGGTTGAGCGGCCTGGCCGCGCTCGAATCGGAGATTTCGCGCCAGGCGACGATGATCGGCTACCTCAACAACTTCCACCTCATCGCATTTCTCTCGATCCTCGTCATTCCCCTGGCCTTCATGTTCCGGCGGATACCGCTTAGCCCCGGGCGCGCGAGCGGCGGGCACTGACGGTGCGCCGCGCGAGGAGACGAACGTGAGCGTCGAGTCCGCCGAAGGGCGCCTGATCGCCCCGAACGGCACCGCGTTCCGCCGCCGGCTGATCATGGCGACCTGCATGCTGGCGGCGAGCGTCTATTCCATGAACATCACGATCGTCAGCATCTCGCTGCCGCACATGCAGGGGGCCTTCTCCGCGACGCCGGACCAGATCGCCTGGGTCGTCACGTCGTTCACCCTCGGCCTCACGATGATGGTCGCCTGCGTGTCCTGGATTTCCAACCGCATGGGACGCCGGCGCATGTATCTCGTCGGTCTCGTCGGCTTCATCATCAGCTCGACGATGTGCGGCAATGCGCGCCTGCTCGAGGAGGAAGTGATCTGGCGCTTCTTCCAGGGCGTCTCCGGCGCCTATATCCTGCCGCTCTCGCAGGCCATCATCATCGACGTCTACCCGCGCGAGCGGCGCGCCTGGGCGATCAGCGTGTGGGGCCTCGGCAACATGGTCGGCCCCATCATCGCCCCGCCGATCGGCGGCTATCTCACCGAGATCTACGGCTGGCCCGCCATCTTCTATCTCAACATCCCTCTCGGCCTCCTGACGCTGATCGGCGCGTCCCTATCGGTTCCCCGCGATAAGCCCGAGACGCGCCGCCCCTTCGATCTCGTCGGCGCCACAACCTTGGTTCTCGGGCTTTGCCTCATCCAGTTCGCGGTCAATCGCGGCACCCGCCTCGACTGGTTCGAATCGACGGAGATCATCCTCGAATTCGCGGCCGCCGCCTGCCTCCTCTATATCTTCGCGATTCACGCGGCCACGGCGCGGGACCCCTTCCTCTCGCCGGCCATGCTCGGCGATCGCAACTACCGGACCAGCATCACCGTGATGGCCACGCTCGGCCTCTTCACCTTCGCGCCGCTCGTCCTGTTGCCGATCCTTCTGCGCAATCTCCTGGGCTATCCCGTGGACATGATCGGCCTCCTCCTCATGCCGCGCGCGGCCGGCGTCCTCATCGGCCAGATGGTCTGGGTCCCGCTCCTCAGCCGCATCGACAACCGGAAGATGGTGGTACTCGGGCTCGCGCTCAACGGCCTCGCGTCCTGGTTCATGGCGCAGTGGACTCTCGACGTCGGCGCGTGGGACATCGTCTGGACCGGCGTGCTGCAGGGATTCGGCTCGGGCACCGTGTTCTCGATCCTCACCATCATCGCGTTCTCGACACTCGATCAGCGTCACCAGTCGCAGGGCATTCCCGTGTTCTATCTCTCGTTCAATCTCGGGACCTCGATCGGCATCGCCCTCATCGTGACGCAGTGGATCGAGAGCACCCAGACGAATCACGCCCGCCTCGCCGAATACATCTCGCCCTTCAACCAGATGTTCCGCAGCGGCGCGATCGCGATCAAGGGTGCCGAAGGGGCCGCGGCGCTCGATCTCGAACTCACGCGACAAGCCGCCATGATCGGCTTCGACAATGCGATGCAGGTGGCGGCCCTCCTGCCGTTTCTCGCGATTCCGCTGTGTCTGTTCATCAGGGACGTGCGGCCGCCCGAGGCCGGGCGCGGCGGCGGCCGTCCGTCCGGGGAGCGCGGAAGATGAGCCTCGGCGCATTGCGCGGCACCCTGAACGTGCCCGAAGGCACGCGGCTCCATCGCCGCCTGATCATGGCGACCTGCATGCTGGCGGCCAGCATCTATTCCATGAATCTCACGATCGTCAGCATCTCGCTGCCGCACATGCAGGGAACCTTCTCCGCGACGCCCGACCAGGTCGCCTGGGTCGTGACGGGCTTCATCCTCGGCCTCACCATGATGGTCGCCTGCATCGGATGGATCGCCGAACGCTTCGGCCGCAAGGAGGTCTATCTCGCCTGCCTCACGGTGTTCGTGCTGGCGTCCGTGATGTGCGGCAATGCGCGCGCGCTCGAGACGGAAGTGTTCTGGCGCTTCGTGCAAGGAGTGTCCGGGGCCGGCATCCTGCCGCTCTCGCAGTCGATCATCCTCGATGTCTATCCGAGCGAAGAGCACGGCCGCGCGCTCGGCCTGTGGAGCCTCGGCAACATGGCCGGCCCCATCATCGCCCCGCCGATCGGCGGCTACATCACCGAGCTCTACGGCTGGCCGAGCGTCTTCGACATCAACATCCCGACCGGGCTCCTGGCCCTGGCGGGCTCGTTCCTGTTCGTGCCGGCGACGCCTTCCGTGAAGCGTCCGCTCGACATCGTGGGGCTCGTGACGCTCGTCTCGAGCGTCGGCCTCATCCAGCTCATGGTCAATCGCGGCGCGCGCCTCGATTGGTTCGAATCGACCGAGATCGTCGTCGAGTTCGCCGCCGCACTCGTTCTCCTCTACGTCTTC
The DNA here is from genome assembly GCA_041484095.1 of Alphaproteobacteria bacterium. Classification (GTDB taxonomy): domain Bacteria; phylum Pseudomonadota; class Alphaproteobacteria; order CADEGL01; family CADEGL01; genus JBGPGW01. The sequence goes on from JBGPGW010000203.1 coordinate 3,021, forward strand.
ATCGTCCACGTCATGACCGTGCGGCGGCCCTTCATCGACCCCACGATGTTCCGGGATCGCAACTTCACGATCGGGGTCATGGTCATCACGGTGTTCGGCGTGTTCTCGTTCCTGCCGGTCGTCACGCTGCCGCTGTTTCTGCGCAACCTTCTGGCCTATCCCGTGGAGATGATCGGGCTTCTCCTCGTGCCGCGCGCGCTCGGCGTGGTCATCGGCAACCTGACCGTCAGCCGGCTGATGACGCGCATCGACCCCCGGCATATCGTCGTCACCGGCCTCATCTGCGTCGCGCTGTCGTCCTGGAACGTCTCGCGCTGGACGCTCGAGGTCGACACCTGGGAAGTCGCGATCAACGGCGTTTTCCAAGGTCTCGGCAACGGCCTCATCTACGTGACGATCAACACGCTCACCTTCCGGGATCTCCCGGCGCGGCACCGGCCGCAGGGCGTGCCGTTCTTCTTCCTCACCTTCAACCTCGCCGCCAGCGTCGGAATCGCGGCGTTCATCACCTATTGGGTCCAAAGCACGCAGTCGAACCACGCCGTGCTGTCCGAATACGCCTCGCCTTTGAACGAGATGTTCCGCACCGGCCTCGTCCCCCATGCCTGGGACCTCAAGAACGCGGCGACCGCCGCCGCGCTCGACAGCGAGATCACGCGCCAGGCCGCGATGATCGGCTTCGAGCACGCGTTCCAGTTCGTCGCCTTGACGGCCCTGCTCACGATTCCGCTCGTCTATTTCCTGCGCAACCCCTGGGCGCGGCATCCCGCCCCTTCCGGCCGATGACCGCGATCGCCGCCGCCGGCACGGTCCGGCACCGCACGATCATCATGATGACGACGATGCTGGCGGCCAGCATCTATTCGCTCAACCTGACCATCGTCAGCATCTCGCTCCCGCACATGCAGGGCACGTTCTCCGCGACGCCCGACCAGATCGCCTGGGTCGTGACGTCGTTCATCGTGGGCATGACGACGATGATCGTCGCGACGGGCTGGATGAGCCGGCGCGTCGGGCGCAAGCAACTCTTCACCCTGTCGCTGGGTCTCTTCACCGCGGCTTCGCTCATGTGCGGGCAGGCGACCACGCTCGAGGGCGAGGTGCTGTGGCGCTTCCTTCAGGGCATCGCGGGCGCGCCGATCATCCCGCTCTCCCAGGCCATCGCCATCGATTGCTATCCCGACGAGGAGCACGGCAAGGCGATCGGCATCTGGGGCATCGGCAACATGATCGGCCCGATCATCGCGCCCCCGATCGGGGGCTACCTGACCGAGCTCTATGGCTGGCCCGCCGTCTTCGCGATCAACCTGCCGCTTGGGCTCCTCGCCATTTTCGGCTCCGCGATCTTCGTGCCGTCGAATGCGCCGGTGCGCGACCAGCGCTTCGACGGGATCGGCTTCGCGATGCTCGTCGTGGCGCTGGTGTCGCTGCAATTGGCGCTCAACCGCGGGGCGCGCCTCGACTGGTTCGAATCGACCGAGATCCTGGCCGAGGTGGCACTCGGCGGGTTCCTGTTCTACCTCTTCGTCGTCCACGCCTTCACGTCGCGCACGCCCCTGCTCAGGCCCGACATGTTCCGCGAGCCCAACTATGCCGCGGGTCTGCTGGTTGCCTTCGGCTTCGGCCTTCTCGTCTTCCTGCCGACGATCCTCTTGCCGCTTCTGCTGAAGAACCTGCGCGGCTATCCCATCGAGACCATCGGCCTGCTCTTGGCACCGCGCGCGGCGGGCGTGCTCGCGGGCAACCTCATCGTCGGTTTCCTCGTCAGCCGGCTCGAGCCGCGCCGCCTGATGGCATCGGGCTTCCTCGGCATGGGTCTCGCGGCATGGCTCATGTCGCGCTGGACGCTCGACGTCGGGCCGTGGGACGTCGCCTGGACCGGCTGCCTTCAGGGCTTCACCTCGTCCTTTGCCTTCGTGCCGCTCGCCGCGCGCGCCTTCGTCTATGTCGAGCCCCGATACCGGGCCGATGCGATGCCGATGTTCTATCTCGCGCTCAACCTCGGCGGCAGCCTCGGCATCGCCAGCGTCATCACCTATTGGAGCGAGAGCACGCAGCTCAACCACGCGCTGCTCGCGGAGCATGTGAACGCCTTCAATCCCCTGTTCCGCTCCGGCAGCCTGCCGGGCCTCTGGAGCCTCGAGCGCGGCGTGAGCGTCGCGGCACTCGACAGCGAGATCGTCCGCCAGGCCTCCATGATCGCCTACAACAACAGCTTCACCCTCATCGCCATCGTGGCGTTCGTCGTCGCACCGCTCGCCCTCCTCATGCGGCGGCGGGCCGCGCGTCCGCCCGCATGAGTGCCGACCCGCGTCCCGACCCGCATCGGGCCCTCGGTGCCGAGATCGCGCGGCAGGCCGGCGTCATCGGCTACGACAATCGCGTCTACGCGACCGCGGCCATCGCGTTCGTGTCGTTACCATTCAGCGTCCTCCTCCGCCGCGCCGTGGGGAGTGGAAATGCGGGGCATGTGGGATAGGATGAGACTGGATCGAAGCCCCACAAACACGACAGCCGATACGAAACCGAGGAGACGATGAAGACGCCCGACCGCTTGCGCGCCGCGCGGCGCCTCGTCGTCAAGATCGGCTCGGCCTTGGTCGTCGACGCGCAATCGGGCGCGGCACGCCGCGCGTGGCTCGACGCGCTCGCGGACGACGTCGTCCGCTGCCGAAGCCGGGGAAGCCAGGTGGTGATCGTGAGCTCGGGTGCGATTGCGCTTGGACGCCGCCAGCTCGGCCTCGCTTCCGGCGAACTCCCTCTCGAGGAGAAGCAGGCCGCCGCGGCCGCGGGGCAGGCGCATCTCATGCAGGCCTTCGAGGCCGCGTTCCAGCGCCACGGCGTCACCATCGCGCAGGTGCTGCTGACGCTCGATGACACCGAGCAGCGCCGCCGGCACCTCAACGCACGCGGGACCTTCGCGACGCTTCTCGATCTCAAGGCCGTGCCCGTGGTCAACGAGAACGACACGGTCGCGACGGAGGAAATCCGCTTCGGCGACAACGACCGTCTCGCCGCGCGGGTCGCGGTGATGATCGGCGCCGATCTCCTGGTTCTCCTCTCCGACAACGACGGGCTCTACACGGCCGATCCAAGGCGGGACGACGAAGCGACGCTCATCGCCGAGGTCGATGCGATCACGCCGGCGATCGAAGCGATGGCGGGCGCGGCGCTCCCCGGCGATTCCTCCGGCGGCATGGTCACGAAGATCGCGGCCGCGCGCATCGCGACGGCCGGCGGCTGCGGCATGCTCATCGCCAATGGCCGCCGCGACCACCCGCTCCTGGCGATCGAGGACGGCGCGCCCTCGACCTGGTTCCGTTCCGACGGCGAGGTGATGAGCGCGCGGAAGCGCTGGATCGGCGGTGCGCTCAAGCCGGTCGGCCGGATAACGGTCGATTCGGGCGCGGTCCAGGCGCTTCGTGCGGGCAGAAGCCTTCTGCCCGCGGGGGTGATCGCGATCGAGGGCGTGTTCGAGCGGGGCGACCCCGTGCGAATCAGCGATTCCCTAGGCCAGGATTTGGGCCGCGGGCTCTCGGCTTATTCGGCCGAGGACGCACGGCGGATCATGGGGCACAAGAGCACTGAAATCGAAGCGATTCTCGGGTACCGTGGCCGCGATGAACTCATCCATCGCGACGATCTGGTCCTGGTGTGAGC
>JBGPGW010000204.1:0-6615 GCA_041484095.1 Alphaproteobacteria bacterium
CGAGCGACGATCGCATCACGCTGCCCTGCCGTCGACCGCACCGCGCGGTCGACAAACACCGTACGCTGAAGTTTGGCCAGCAATCCGAAGAACGGCCACCTCTTGACCTCTGATTTGGCGATGAACGATCCCGGAATGAGCGCGCCAAGAACGGAAATATCGAGATACGAGCTATGGTTGACCACAAAGAGCACGGGGTGAGATGTGCTAGGCACGCCCAGTATTTTGACGTCAAGGCCGAGAATTCGACAACTGACGCGATGATAAATCGACGGAATGCGACGCCGATAATCCGAACCGAGCGCAAGCGCCATCACTTGCAGCGGGAGCGCCGCCAGGGTCCATCCGAGATAGACGGCGATTCGGCAGATAGCGCGAACCGGAGATCCCATGGCGCGGTGCGTCGTCAGTCGAGAACCGGAAGCCGCCCGCCGCCATCGTCGCGTGCGTAGTGCTTGCGATACTTCTCGGTCACTTTGTCCGTTTTTACCACCACACAGACATCGATCGTGTTGAACTGCTCGTCGATCACCGCCCCATCGCCGACGAATCCGCCAAGCCGCAGATAACCCTTGATAAGAGGCGGAAGGGCGGCCAGCGCGCGTCCTGGATCGATCTGTTCCGGCGCGCATTGACGCATGTCGAGATAGCGCGACTCGAGCGCACGCGGCCGTATCGCCCCCGGCGCCAAATGGTAGTGGTAGAGATAGGCTAGCCGTTCGCCGACCCGCGCCGGATCGATTCCCGGCAAGGAGGCGCAGCCGAACATCAGTCCGATGTTATAATGCGTCACATAGTCGGCAATGCCCCGCCAGAGCAGCTGCATCGTTGACCGGTTGCGATAACGGGCATCGACGCATGAGCGGCCGAGTTCGAGGATTTCTCCGGGAAAATTTAGGAGCGGCGAGATTTCATATTCGCCTGCCGTATAGAATCCGCCTTGTCGCGCCGCCGCATCGCGCCGAATGAGGCGATAGGTACCGATGACTTCGCCCTCTTTATCAGCGCGGCCATAGTCCAGAACCAAGAGGTGGTCGCACACCTCGTCGAACGAATCGAAATCTTGCCGGCGCTTGGCCATCTCCGGTGTCGGCTTGGCCGACATTTCTTCATAGAACACCCGATACCGAAGCGACAGCGATGCATCGATCTCGGCTTGTGACTCCGCCAAACGCACGACCAGCTTGTTCGCGCGGGCATCGACGATCCTGCCCGCAGACTGCGTGTTGCCGCCTCGGGTCGTGGACTGCGCTCGAGCCATTACCGCGTTCCGCGCCCTCGGTCCGCCATGCGATGCTTCATCGCTCCCCGCCCGTCCTGCGCTGCTTCAAGGGCATGCCGTACAATGCAAGCCGATGGCTGATCAGCTCATAGCCAAGCTCGCGGGCAACTCGCTTCTGGATCTGCTCGATTTCCTCGCTGTGGAACTCAATGACGCGGCCGGTCTCCATGTCGATGAGGTGATCGTGGTGCGTCTCGGCGACTTCCTCGTACCGCGCTCGCCCGCCGCCGAATTCGTGGCGCTCGAGGATCTTCGCACCCTCAAGCAATCGCACGGTCCGATAGACCGTCGCCAGGCTTATGCGCGGATCGGCGGATGAGGCGCGCCGATACACTTGTTCGACGTCGGGATGATCCGTAGCCTCGGACAGCACGCGCGCAATGACGCGGCGCTGTCCGGTCATCTTGAGACCCTTCTGGATGCAGCGACGCTCAATTCTCGATAGGCTTGCGGCTCGTTCCGGCATGCTTCCGTTCCCCCTCAAGAAATTATAGACGAAACCAACGGTACCGGCCATTGGTGCCGAGATCAAAAAAGTGCGTCCATGACCATCAGGCGTTCCCTGTTCGGGTCCGGCTGGCGGATGAATCGACGCATGCCGCCACAGACTGCCATGCCAGGATCACGGCATCGACCGGCGACCCGTCACGAGCGCGATAGTACCGGGGTCTCTGTCCGACGGGTCTAAATCCCGCCCGTTCGTAGAGCCGCAAGGCGGCGCCGTTGGTGACCGCAACTTCGAGGAAGACGCGTCGAAGGTTTGCTTCCCGCGCGCCCTCGAGCACGGACTGAAGAAGCCGTGTGGCGATACCCTGCCGGCGTGCGTCCGGCATGACGCCGAGTGTCAATATTTCCATCTCATCCACGACCCGGCGACACAGGGCGAACCCGACGGGGTCGCCGCAGACGGCAATGCGGCCGGACGAGCCGGGCTGGACCAGCAACGCCGCCAGGGCCGCCTCGCTCCATGCTTCCTCAAAGCAGCGTCGATGGATCGCGGCGAGAACGGCGGCATGGGTGATGCCGGTCGACATGATCGAGAGCGAAACGGAGGTTTGTGAAGGAGGGGATATTCCGCTCACTGCGGCACCCGGCCGCCGGGCAACGTGACATCCGGCGCCCGCAGATAGACGGGCAGAGGCGGCAGCATTGGCTGGCCACACGCCAGCCGGTCGGCGGCCAGCCGCGCGACGGTTGCGCCATCGGGCTGATCCGGGCCATCGAGCGCATGCAGCACCCGCCCGACGCGGGCGCATGCTTCGCGCGCGCGCGCGCGGCCATCCCCGACGACAGTGAAGCGGCCTTCCGGCAAACTCTGCGCGAGGGCGTCCGGGCGGATGGAAGCGGGCGCGGTGATCGGCGCGCGCCTATGATCGAAGCACTGAACGAATAATTCGGCGCGCTTCGATTCGAGCGCGACAAGGAGAGACTGATCGACCAGCTCGTCGACGGCATGGGCAACAGCTTCGAGCGTCGTGACGCCAACGACTTTAATCCCGGCAGCCAGCGCGATACCCCGTGCCGCCGCCAAGCCAATGCGGATTCCGGTGAACGAGCCGGGACCGACCGTCACGGCGACGATGTCAAGCGCTTGAAGGTTGGCGCCATGCATGACCGAGGCGATCATCGGCATGAGTGACGCGGCCTGCCCTTCGCGCATGTGTGCGAATGCATGAGACACCAGCGCACCATCCCACCACAGGCCTGCCGAGCACGCCGTCCCCGCGGAGTCCAGTCCTAGGATTTTCACGACACCATGATCCGATCCAGCACCGGCAGCACGTTCCTCAGAGAACCGCACATGCCTCCTCGAATGTGAGCCGGGGATTGCGTGGCTCGAGATTGGCTTCAGCACCGAAGCCAAGGTTGCACAGGAAGTTCGACTTGATCCACCCGTCCGGGAAAAACTCGGCATCAACCCGCGCATTGTCGAATCCGGACATCGGCCCGCAGTCAAGTCCCAGAGAGCGCGCGGCAACCATGAAATAGGCGCCCTGAAGCGAGCTGTTGCGGAAGGCGGTAATTTCCGCTCCGCGCTCGTCATCGGCAAACCAGGAGCGCGCATCGGCTTGGCGGTAGAGCCGTGGCAGGAGCTCGTAAAATCGGCGGTCGTAACCGATGATCGCCGTGATGGGCGCGGTCATGGTCTGCTCGACGTTGCCTGCCGCGAGGCAGGGGCGGAGGCGTTCTCTGGCGCTCTCCGAACGAATGAAAATCAGGCGCGCCGGCGCGCAATTGGCGCTGGTGGGACCGAGGCGCATGAGGTCATAGACCGCGTGAATCGTATCATCGCCGACCGGCCGATCGAGCCATCTGCGGTGTGTTCGCGCCTCGCGAAAGACGAGATCGAGGCCTTCATCGTTCAATCGCCGCGCCGGCATGATCGGCTCCTCCATGGCAGCGTTCCAAGTCCGACGAAACGCCATCTATGGAGAACAGCGACCCATCCTGCAAGCCTCGATGGAATCCCGCTATACCCTCATGCTGTCACGGCTGGCCAAACGGCAGCCAAGGAGCGCCAGGGGCGCCCCCGCCGGCCGCTGATCGCGTTAGACGCCCTGCATGATGACGTGAATGGGCCGGCCCTCAAGATGCGCGCCATCAAGATCGTGAAGGCTGTTGGCCTTGATCATCATGCGGACGTCCTTGACGTATTCCTTCCCGCGCTCGGAATAGCGAACGAGAAATTGGGCCAAGTCTCCGCCATCGAGCGACCGTCCCCTCACCCGCATCTCGGCACGGAATGAGCGGAGGTCGCGATACGCGCTGTGCGTGTTCAAGTTGTGGATGTACGAGCGCACGGCCTCTCGCGGGTCTTCAAAGCTCCGGAACAACGACCCATCGCCATCGGTCAGCGTCAGCCCGGATTGGTCGATGATCACGGCGCTTTTTTGGCCAAAGAACGCGTGACCTTCACGCGCGAACCGCGAACTTCCCCAGCCGCTCTCGATCGCAGCTTGAGCAAGCGCCAATGATGGCGGAACGACATCGACGCGACGAAGCAATTGCGCGAAGTCGACGCTATCCAATTGATAGCGATCCGCAAGGTGCGCAAGCCAAAGCCGCTCCGCCGTCGAGAGGGTTTTCCCGGTCTCGATACGGCTCGCCAATTGCTCGAGCCGCGCGCGATCGGCGCGAATCGCCTCATTCGCATCGAGAATCAACGGGAGCATGACCTTAAAGAACAGCGCCTTGCGTTGTTCAAGCGAATCAACCTCCGGCAGATCCGAAGGAATCTGAGTGAGAAATACCGCAGGCACGGCGCCGCGCCCGCTGCGCACGTCTTGAAGCTGATAGTTCATCGACGCAAACAGCGCCAAAAGGCCCTCTGCATCCTCAACGACCCGCACCGGCACCGTCGTTTGCCCCATACCGTCGCCGATGGGCAGCCCGAACCAGTGTCCGGAGCCGATTCTGCCATGCGGTGCGGAAATCGCCGATCCCATCATCATGGCGCCGCCGACCAGGGCGCCGCTCACCATTGTTGTCACAATGATTCGGGACGAACCGCCTGATACCCAACGACTGATCTGCGAAAGGACATTTTTCATTTTGCGATAACCTGGTTGTTGATCCCAAGCTCTCTCTACTCCGAAGCCCCATGGCTGCTGGCCCCACCTCCAACACATTGCTGCTTCCTGCGGGGCTGCTTCCTGCAGGCGCCCCGCGCACGCACATGCTGCCGCGGCGCGTAAGCGCACGTCGCGCTACCCCATGACTGGGTACTTAAGTGGCGCGGACTTCCGCGACTTCCGGCACGTAGTGCCGAAGCATGTTCTCGATGCCCATCTTCAATGTCGCGAGCGAACTCGGACACCCTGAGCAGGAGCCGCGCATCTCGAGATAGACGATTCCGTCCTCGAATCGATCGAAGAGAATATCGCCACCGTCGGCCGCGACTGCCGGCCGCACGCGGGACTCGAGAAGATCCTTTATTTGTCGCACGACCTCACTATCGTCCGCTTGGACGACGGACTCCGTCGGAGCCGACATCACGACGGATTCGCCCGTCGTGAAATGCTCCATGATCGCGCCGAGAATGGCCGGCTTCATGACGCGCCATTCGTCACTGACGTTCTTCGTCACCGTGATGAAGTCTGAGCCGAAGAAGATCCGCCGCACGCCGGCGACCCCAAACAGGCGCTTGGCAAGCGGCGAGCGATCCGCTTTCTCCACACTCGTAAACTCGATCGTCCCCGTCGTCATGACAGGGACGCCGGGAATGAACTTGAGTGTCGCTGGATTAGGCGTGTCTTCCGTCTGAACGAACACTACGTACCTCGTTCTGTCGTTCGACCTCGTCGCTTAGTAAGATGCGTTGCCGACCCGGCCATATCAAGACCAAAGCGGCGTTCGTTCGTATTAGCCGAAACTAGGTAGCCAACCACCACCACGTATAGTCGTAACGGTGGACCCATGACAGACACCTAGCGCGAATTGACATGACACCGCTTCGCCGCAGGTCGATTTATCCATCATTCGGGCGATGCGATTTAACCATCTTTGGCGCGGCCCAATTTAACCACAATTGGTTCAGACGTTAATTTTTCTGCTGTGTCGCTGAATTCCCGCGCGCTTATCGGCGGACCAACGACGCCGAAAATTTTCGGATCGAAAGCCTCTCCTAACCGGCGATGCGGAGGACGACGGTGATCAAACTTAGGTGAGGGCCTCGATCTGTTCGTCCGTCAGCGAACCCGGAACGATCGTGAGTGGAATGTGAAGACGGCCCGCATATTTCCGGGTCAGAGCCGTGATGAGGGGGCCCGGCCCCCGCCGCCCCTTGGCCGAACCGAGCACCAGCACGGAAATATTGGGCTCCTCGTCGAGCAGCTTGAGCAACTCGTCCCGCCGCAGGCCCCTGCGGATATAAAGCGTGGGCATGTCACCCGTCCAATCGACGACTTTAGACGACAGTTCTTGCAACCGTTGTTCCGCTTGCGCGCGATGCTCTTCTTCGCGAAGCCTCTCCGCCGAGGCCCAATGAAGAAACGCCTCCGGCTCAATCACGTAAAGCAGTGCAACTCGGCCGCCCGTGCGCACCGCGCGGCGGCAGGCATACCGGAGTGCGACCATAAGCTCCTCGCTCTCGTCCACGACGACGAGGAATACGCGCTGGGGCATTCTGGCTTTCTCGTCGGACATGATATCGACCCTTTCGGTCGTCGGGTGGCTCAGGTTCGTCGGAACGCCGCGCTCGCGCTCCAACCGGCGATGAGCGCCATGGCAATCGCAGCGATCCCGTAGAAAAACGAATGACGGTGCGCAAATAGAAAAACATCGGCGCCGACGCCGACATTGCTCACCACCAGCGGCGTCGTTTGGGCGCCGAC
>JBGPGW010000205.1:0-6576 GCA_041484095.1 Alphaproteobacteria bacterium
AATCACAAAATCTACCCGTTCCCGCGAATCGCGCGCCAGACCCGCTCGGGCGTCAAGGGCATGTCGAGATGCCGGACGCCGAAGTCACGGAGCGCATCGACGACCGCGCTGACGATCGCGGGCATGGCGCCCGTCGTTCCGGCCTCGCCGACCCCTTTGACGCCGAGCGGATTGGTCGTGCACGGCACCTCGTTGAACGCGATCGTCACATCCGGGATGTCGGCGGCGCGCGGCAGGCAATAATCCATGAACGTCGCCGACAGGAACTGGCCGGTCTCGCGCTCATAGGCGCAGGATTCGGACATCGCCTGGCCAAGCCCCTGGGCGAGGCCGCCATGGATCTGGCCGAGCACGAGCATCGGGTTGAGCAAGCGCCCCATGTCGTCGACGATCGTGTAGCGCAGGATTTCGGTCCGCCCGGTTTCCGGATCGACCTCGACTTCGACGACATGGCACCCGTTCGCGAAAGTCTTGCCGCGCGGCAGGTAGAGCGCGCGTTCCGCAAGCCCGAAGCCGATCTCCGCACTCCACGGCCCCGCGCGGAAGGATGCGGCCGCCACTTCGCTCATGCCGACGCTCCGGTCGGTGCCGGCAATCGTGTAGCGCCCACTTTCGAAGCGCACATCCGCCTCCGCGGCTTCGAGCAGATGCGCCGCGATCTTCCGGCCGGAGAGGATGACCTTGTCGATCGCACCCGCGAGCGCAGCACCACCGACCGACAGCGCGCTCGATCCGCCCGTTCCCTTGCCATACGGCACGTTCTCGCTGTCGCCCTGGATGAGTGTCACGGATTCGAACGGGACGCCGAGGCGATCGGCGACCAACTGCGCGAAGGACGTGGCGTGACCTTGTCCGTTGGTCTGTGTCCCGATGATGACGGCCAAGCCCCCGCCGCTCTCGAAGCGAATCTCGGCCAGCTCGTTGGGCATGCCGCCGTTGATCTTGACGTAGGTGGAGAGGCCGAGGCCGAGAAGCCGGCCGCGCGCGCGGGCGGCGGTGCGGCGCGCATCGAACCCCGCGGCATCCGCGGCCTTGAGCGCCTCGGTCATGTTGCGTTCGAACTCGCCGCTGTCATAGACCTCGCCCGTCGCGGTCCGGTACGGCATGGCGGATTCGGGAATGAGATTGCGCCGCCTGATCTCCTCGCGCGCGATGCCAAGCTCCGCCGCCGCCGCATCCGCGAGGCGCTCGATGACGTAGATCGCCTCCGGCCGGCCGGCGCCGCGATAGGCATCCGTCATCATCATGTTGGTGAACACGACGTCGACGCTGACATGAAAGACGGGCACCGTGTAGAGCCCCGTGATTCCCGCCGCATAGCCGTCCGTCGGCACCGTCCGCCCATGCGCCGAGGCATAGGCGCCGATATTGCCGATCGTATGAACGCGCACGGCGAGAAACCGTCCCTCCGCGTCGAGTGCGATCTCCGCCTCCGTCACGTGATCGCGCGCATGCGGGTCCGCGAGCATCGATTCCGCGCGCGTCGCGCACCACTTGACCGGCCGCCCGAGGCGCCGCGCCGCCCACAGCACGAGGCCGTGTTCCGCGAAGGCGGCCTCGCGGAGGCCGAATGCGCCGCCGACATCGGGCGTCACGACGCGCAGTCTGCGCTCCTCGACAGCGAGAACGTCGCGGGTGAGCGTCTCGCGCAGGCCGTGCACGCCCTGGGACGGCGCATAGAGGGTATAGCGCCCCTCGCCCGGCTCGTAGTCGCCGATGGCGGCGGCGGGTTCCATCGGCGTGCCGTTGACCCGGTTGTTCACGAGCGTGAGACGCACGGTGCGGGACGACGCGGCGAAGGCGCGCTCGGTCGCCGCACGGTCTCCCGCCTCCCATTCGACGGCCCGGTTGCGCGGCGCCTCGGGCCAGATGAGCGGTGCGCCCTCGCGCATGGCGCCTTCCGTGTCGCCGACCGCGGGAAGCGACTCGTAGTCGACCTCGATCGCCTCGGCGGCATCGCGCGCCTCGGCTTCGGTCTCGGCCACGACGAGTGCCACCGGCTCGCCGACGTAGCGGACGCGCGATTCCGCAAGAATGGTCCGGCGCGGCGTGAAGGGCGCGCTGCCGTCCCGGTTCTTCGTCGTGTCGACGACCCTGAGCGGGCCCAGCCCGTCCGCCGCGGCGTCCGCCGCCGTCAGCACGGCGAGCACGCCGGGCATGGCCCGCGCCGCCTCGGCATCGATCCCCCGCACCGCGGCATGGGCATGGGGCGAGCGCAGGACGACCGCCGCCGTCATGCGCGGCAGCACGATGTCGTCGGTGAAGCGCCCGCAGCCCATGAGCAGGCGCAGATCCTCGCTTCGCCGCACCGATTGGCCGAATCCGTATTTCATCACCACAGAATCCCCGAATTGTCCGCGACGAGCTTCACCCCCGCCGCCAGCACGAAGAGGTAGCACACGCGATAAAACGGCTCGGGCTTGACGCGGCCGTGCAGCCACACGCCGAGAAACATACCCGCCGGCGCCAAGGGAATCAGCGCGGCGGAGGTCGACAAATTGCCGGGACTGAGGAGGCCGAGCCACGCATAGGGCAGGATCTTCAGGTAATTCACGAACGTGAAATACAGCACCGTCGTTCCGACATAGAGGGTCTTGTCCATGCGCTGCGGCAGGAGATAGACGCCGAGCGGCGGCCCGCCGGCGTGCGCGACGAAACTCGTCCATCCCGAGACGCTCGACCACAGCGTGCCGCGCCAGGCGTCCGGTGCGCGCGCGGGCCTGTCGATTCCGCGCCGCAGCCACCAATCGAGCGCGAACGCGACGGCCAGCGCGCCGATCGCAAGCCCGATCCAGCGATCGTCGAGCATGCCGAAGGTCAGCGTGCCGAGCGCGATGCCGATCAGCGCACCCGGCATGATGATGCGGAGATTGACGCGGTCCCACCGGCGCCAATAGGCCCAGAGCCCGAAGAGATCCATGAGGCACAGGATCGGCAGCATGATCGCCGCCGCCTGGGTCGGCGCGATGACGAGCGACATGAGCGGTGCGGCCAAGGTGCCGATCCCCGCGCCAAAGCCCCCTTTCGAGATGCCCGTCACCAAGAGGACCGGCACCGCGATGGCGTAGAACACCGGATCGACGATCATCGGCGCGGCAGCGCGTCCAAGACTCGATAGTGAGCGAGCGCCGCGTGAAGGAACCAGGGACGGCCGTAATAGAACGGACGCGTCTCGAACGGCAGATCGTCGAACGCCGTCGCGGCTTCGCTGTCGCCCAGGATGCGCAGCGCCGCCTTGTGACCGAGATAGGTGCCGAGCGCGATGCCCGAGCCGCAGCAGCCGAGCACGTAATGCAATCCGTCCCGGATCCCGATATGCGGCAGGTTCTGGAAGGTGAAGGCGACGTAACCGGTCCAGGAATGGGTGATTCTGACGCCGTCAAGCTCGGGAAAGATGCGCACCATGCGGTCGTAGAGGCGTGGTGTCGTCACGCGCGGATCGGTCTCGGAGAGGGAGGCACGCCCGCCGAACATGAGGCGCGTCCGGTCGGGCGTGAGGCGAATGCCGTAGATCAATTTGCGCGTGTCATGAACGCAGCGCGCCTTCGGCATGATGCGCGCCACTTGCTCGGGCGGGAGCGGCGCCGTCGTGATGATATAGGCGCCGACCGGGATGACGCGCCGGCGGAGCTCAGGCGTGACCCGCCCCGTATAGCCGTTCGTCGCGATGACGACGTTTCGCGCCGTGACGCGGCCGCGCGGCGTCGTGAGACGAAAGCCTTGGCCGTCGCGCTCGATCGCGGTCACCGGCGCATGGGCCACGACCGTGACGCCGGACTTCTCCGCGCGGTCGAGCATGCCGCGATGGTAGCGGGCGGGGTCGAGCGTCGCGTCGCGGTGGCGCACCTGCCCGCCGAAATAGAAATCCGTGCCGATCTCGCGGTGCTGTTCCGCGCGCGGCACCATGTCGGCCTCGAAACCGAGCTCGCGCTTGAGCGTGTCGAGATCCCGCGCCAGCGCCTCGTAGTCGGCCGAGCGGTAGGCGCCGACGAAGCGGCCGGAGCGCACGAGGTGACAGGCGATCTGCTCCTGCTCGATCAGCGATTGGGTGTAGGCGATCGCCGCCTGGCCTTCGCGATAGACGGCGATCGCCTTGGCGCGTCCGTAGCTCGCCACGAGATCGGAGAAACTGCGCTTCAGGACCGCGCCCATCTGGCCCTGGTTGCGGGAGGCCCCGCCGCTGCCAAGCGCCTCCGCTTCGAGGACCAGGACGCTCCGCCCCGCGCGGGCGAGGGTGAGCGCCGCCGACAGGCCGGTATAGCCAGAGCCGACCACGGCGGCATCGACGCTCGCGGGGATCACCGTATTCGGCGTCGCGAGACAGGGCGTCTCGTCCCACCAATAGGGCGCGAGCTTCAATTCAGGCGTGAGAGCAGCATGAGGCACGGCGCCGACCTCCTCTGGCGATTTATCTTCAGGCGCGGTTCGCGCCGTCCCCGTCAGGGACGGCGGCCGGAGGCCTGCGGCAGGCGATCCATCATGCGATAGAACATCACCATGCCCGCGAGGAACCACGGCGCTCCGGAGTAGAACGGCCGGGTCTGGAATTTGAGGTCATCGAAGGCGGTGGCACCTTCGATGGTCTTGCCGAGCACCTTCTGCGCGATCTTGTGGCCGAGATAGGGCGCCATGTGCGCGCCGGAGCCGCAATAGCCCATGGCGTAGTGGATGCCGTCATGGGTGCCCAAATGCGGCAGATGGTCGAAGGTGTAGGCGACGAAGCCCATCCAGGAATGCGAGATTTTCACGTCGCGCGTCTCCGGGAAGAGGCCCGCCATCACGGCATGGAGACGCGGGCCCGAGATTTCCGGGTTCGTCTCGCTCGACGCGACGCGGCCGCCGAACACGATCCGCCGCCCGTCGGGCGAGGCCCGGTAGTAGTACACGACGCGCCGCGTGTCGGAGATCACGCGTTTCTTCGGCATGAGCACGCTCATGAGGTTCTCAGACATCGGCTCGGTCGCGATCACGTAGCTGCCGATGGGAATGACGCGGCGGCGAAGATCGGGTGCCACACCGTCCGTATAGCCGTTGGTCGCGACGATCACGTCTTTCGCGCGGATCGTGCCGCGGCTGTGCGTGACGACGAATTCGCCGCCGTCGCGTTCGACCTTGGTCACGGGATTGTGGATCGAGATGCGCGCGCCGGCCGCGAGTGCCCGGTCGAGCATGCCCTTATGGAAGAGGCCGGGATGGAGGCTCGCGTTGTTGTGGACGAGCTGGCCGCCGAAATACGCGTCGGTGCCAAGCTCGTTGCGCTGCTCGGAGCGCGGGATCATGTCGGCGTCGATGCCGACTTCCTTCTTGTAGACGGGCAGATCGGCCGCGAGGCCTTCGTAATCGCTCGGCCGGTGGGCGCCGACGAACCGGCCGCAGACCGTCCAGTTGCACTCGATGCCTTCGCTTTTGATCAAGCGTTCGATGTAATTGCGTGCGTTGGTCACTTCCTTGACCATGGCGACCGCCTTCGGCCGCCCATGCGTCGCCGCCAGATCCCCAAGGCCCAGGCGCAGCTTCGTGCCGATTTGCCCGCCGTTCCGCGTGCTGCACCCCCAGCCCGCATGCTCCGCATCGAAGACGACGACCTCGCGCCCGCCGCGCGCGAGCGTCAGCGCCGCCGAGACGCCGGTGTAGCCGCACCCCACCACCACCACGTCGGTGCGCTGGGGCAATGGCGGATCGGGCAGGACAGGCCGCGGCGCCTCTTCCCACCAATAGGGTTCCATCTTGGCTGTGGGCGCGAATGACGCATCGGACATGGGGGGGGACATGGGGGGCTCCTCGGATCGGCGCGGGGAATCTCGACTTAGGTTTTACACTGGCCATCCCCGCTCCGGCCAGGGGAGAGCAGAGGGAACCAGCGCTCAGGCGACGCCGGCCGCTTCGCCGAGGATGGGCCCGATTTCGCCGCGAATCGCGAGGTCGGCGATCTCGTCCAAGGGGGTCGGCTCGCGGTTGAGGATGACGAGGCGCGCCCCGTTCCGTTTGGCCAGTGCCGGAAAGCCCGCGGCGGGATAGACGACGAGGGAAGAGCCGATCGCGAGGAACAAATCGGCGGCGAGCGTTTCCGCCTCGGCCTGGCGCATGGGAGCGGCCGGCATCGCCTGACCGAAGGCGATCGTCGCGGGTTTGATGATGCCGAGACATTCCGTGCATTCCGGCAGCGTGCCGTCGGCGAGGAACGCGTGCTTGATGGGGACCAGTTCGTAGCGCTCGCCGCATTCAAGACAGGTCGCATAGGTCGTGTTGCCGTGGAGTTCGATCACGCGCTCGGACGCGACGCCGGACGCCTGGTGCAAGCCGTCGATGTTCTGCGTGATCACGCTCGAGATGATGCCCATGCGCTCCAGGTCGACGAGCGCGCGATGGCCGTCATTCGGCTCGGGACGCGCCTCGGTGGTCGCCGCGCGCATGCCCCAGACGCGCGCGCGGTGCTCTGCGTTCTTGAGGTAATTGTCGATCGTGAACTCGGCAGGATCGAGTTTCTTCCAGACGCCGTTCGGCCCGCGGAAGTCGGGGATACCGGACTCAGTTGAGATGCCGGCGCCGGTGAAGGCGATAGCCCGACGCGAGGAC
>JBGPGW010000206.1:0-6508 GCA_041484095.1 Alphaproteobacteria bacterium
CTCCAGCGCCTCGCGCGGCAAGAGTCCGCCCGGCTCGGGCGATCCGGTGCCGGGGACGAACCCGGCATCGATCGAATCGATGTCGACCGACAGATACACGGCCTTGCAGCCCTCCCAGGCCAGCTCGAGCGCCCTTTCCGCCGCCTTCTTCGGGCCCATCTCGGTCACGTCGGTCACGGTCATCACGCTCGTGCCGCGACGGTTGGCGACGATGGCGCCGGGCCGCGATCCGTACCAGCCGCCGATCCCCAGCTGGACCAGGTTCTTCGGATGACAATTCGGCAGGCCGACATCGTGCATGTGGCTGTGGTCGGCGTGGGTGTGCTCACTGGCCTCGTGCGTCGTCCAGTACCAGGGCGTCGTGTGCATCCGCTCGTCCATGTCCTTCTCCTGGATGTCCAGGTGGCGGTCCAAGTGGATGATGCCGACATTGCCGTCGATGTGCGGGGCTATGCCGCGAACATTGGGATAGCCGAGCGAATGATCGCCGCCGCAGATGATCGGGAAGGCCCCCGAGGTGTAGATGTGCGAGATCGCTTTCGTGACCTGGTCGAAGGTCTTCTCGATGTTCGAGGGAATGACGAAGACATCGCCCGCATCGCAGAGATCGAGCTCCTCCTGGAGATCGACGCCGGCATCGATGGAGAAGCTGTCGTAGAGGGCCGAGATGCGGCGCACGGCCTGGGGGCCGAAGCGCGCGCCGGGCCGGTAGGTCGTTCCCATGTCGAAAGGCACGCCCACGAAGGCCGCTTCGTACCGGCCGACATTGCGGATGTCCTCGCAATAGGGCGCCTTCATGAAGGTGTTGATGCCGGCGAAGGCCGGCTGATGGCCGCGGCTGAAGCAGGAGATCGTGCGGTCGATGACCGAGGGCGCGGCCTCGAGGCCGAGACGGAGGCCCCGTTCGATCTCCTCCTTCTGCTTGTTCTGGCTGATTCGCGCGAGCCGCTTGAGATTGCGGTTCCCGCGCAGCTCACCGGTCCTCGGATCAGGCATGTCGCTCCCCCAGTCGTGCCGGCGGCTAATCTCCGGCCGCCATTCTAATGAGTCGCCGCGTCCTGTCAGCCACGACGATTCGGAATCGAGGCGATGCCGGGGTGGTCAGCCGCGCAACGCCTCGATCTGCCTGCCATAGGCGGATGGATCGATGGCGGCGTCGATCAGGGCGGGGCCCTCGCCCGCGAAGGCGGCGGCGAGCGCATCGTCGAGCGCACGGGCGTCCTCGACGCGCCAACTCCGGCAGCCGAAGCCGCGGGCAATGGTCGCGAAGTCGACCGTCGGGTAGCGAACGCCGCGGGTCGGCATCTTGCGCTTCTGCTGCTTGATGTCGATGAGCGAGAGCGCGGCGTCGTTGAACACGACGACGATGATCCGGCAGCCGCGCTCGACAGCGGTCGCAAGCTCGGCAATCGACATGAGCAGCCCGCCGTCGCCGGTGAAGCAGACGGCCGGGCGGTGCGGTTCCTCGAGTGCCGAGGCGATCGCGGCCGGCAGCGCGTAGCCCATCGTCGAAAGACCGTCGGAGATGAGCACGCCACTCGACTCCTCGGCGCCCCAGAACGCCATGGCTGAAAACATATGCGCGCCGGCATCGACCGTCGCGCGCGTGCCGGGCGGGGCATGCCGCATCGCGGCCTTGACGAGATAGGGCGGCGAGAGGCCGTTCGTATCGTCAACCTCGAGACGCGCCCGCATGCGCGTCTTGAACGCGGCGATCTCGCCGGCCGTCCAGCCGCCCGACCGGTTGGTGCCCCGTAGCGATTCGGCCGATGCGTCGAGCGCGCCGATGAGCGAGAGCGTCGGCGCGCGGTAGTGCGGCAGTCCCGCGACGCGGCCGAGTTCGAGAATGGGGGCGCCGTAGCGCCAGGGCTGCGGGATCAGCTCGATCGGATCGAATCCGAAGAAGATGATGAGGTCGGCCGCCCCGAGGCATTCAGCCTCGGCGGCACCCCCGGTGGTGAGCCCGACGGCAAGCGGATCGGAATCCGCAACGGCGCCCTTCGCCTTGTAGGTCGTGAGAACGGGACAGCCGAGCTCATGGGCGAGCGCCCGCAACGCCTCCGGCGCTTCGCGGGCCTGCACGCCGGCGATGATCGCGGGCTTGGCGGATTTCGCGAGCAGGGATCGTGCGCTTGCGATCGTTGCGGCATTCGGCCGGGCGGCTGCAGGGGAAGCGCCGGGCGGCGGGCTGCAATCGGCGCGACCGGCGGCCTGCCGGCTCGACAGATCGAAATGCACGGCGCCGAGCGGATGGGTGAGCGCCTTTTCGATGAGCCCGCCGATCTCCCTTGCGCTCGTGCCCGTCTTGAGCACCACCGAGCCTTTGACGATCGTGCGGAAGAGGCCGGCATGGTCCAGCGCCTGGTGGCTGACATAGCCGTCGGTCGCCGCGTCAAAGGAATCCGTCACGATGACGACGGGCGCCCGGTCGAGTGCCGCATAGGCGATTCCGTTCGTCGCGGCGGCGGCGCCGGGGCCGAGACCGGTGATGACGACGCCGGGCGTGCCGGTGATCTCCGCCGTCGCAGCCGCCATCATCGCCGCCGATGTCTCGGTGCGTGTAAGGACGAAGTCGATGCCGCACCGCGCCGCCGCCTCGATGACATCGAGGCTCGATCCGCCGCCGGGGATGCCGAAGATGCGCCGCACGCCAAAATGCGCGAACGCCGCAAGGAGCGCGTCCGCGACAGTTCCCTCGGTCATAGGCCCCTCAGTATCCCAGTGCGCAGCCGTCCTTGCGCGGATCGGATCCGCCGACGAGAACGCCGTCGTCGATCCAGACAGCCTGGCCGCCGCCATAGGGCTTGTCGATGCGCGTGACCGTGTGCCCGAGCTTGGCGAGACCCTTCGCCGTCGCTTCCGGTACGCTGTGCTCGAGATTGGCCTGGCCGTCCCACCAGAACGCCCGCGGCAGGTCGAGAGCCTGCTGCACGTTCATGCCGTAATCGACCACGTTGGTGAAGAAATGGGCCTGGCCGACCGGCTGATATTGGCCGCCCATCACGCCGAAGGGCATCACCGTGCGCCCGTCCTTCTGGGCCAGGCCGGGGATGATCGTGTGCATCGGCCGCTTGCCGGGCGCGATGCAATTGCGATGTTTCGGGTCGATGACGAAGCTCGACCCCCGGCTTTGCATGAGCACGCCGCTCTCGGGCGCGGTGAGGCCGGAGCCAAACCCGTCGAAAATCGAATTGATGAAGCTGATCGCATTGCCCTCGCCGTCCACGATCGCGATGTAGACCGTGTCGTTGTGGGTCGGGAACGGCGATGGCGGCAGCGCACCCATGACGCAGTCGCGGCGGATGTGCGTGCGCATCTCGTCCGCATAGGCCTTGGACAACATCTGTCCGACCGGGACCGAGGCCTTGTGCGGGTCGGCGACGAGATCGTTCCGGTCGCGGTAGGCGATGCGGCTGGCTTCCATTTGGAGATGGAAGCGTTCGGTGCCCGTCGGATCGAGCGAAGCGAGATCGAAGCCGGACAGAATGTTGAGAATCATGAGCACGATGATGCCCTGGCCGTTGGGCGGGCATTCGAACACGTCGTAGCCGCGGTAGTTCGTCTTGATGGGGTCGACATATTCGGGCTGGTAGCCCGCGAAATCCTCGACGGTATGAAGGCCGCCGAAGCGATTCAGGTGGCTCACCATGTCCTCGGCGACGGCGCCGGTGTAGAAGGCGTCGCGGCCGCGCTCGGCGATCCCGCGGAGGGTGCGCGCAAGCGCTTCCTGGCGATGGATGGCCCCGGCGCGGGGCGCCTGCCCGCCCGGAAGGAAGGTGCGGACCGAGCTCTCATCACGGCGCAGGCGTTCGCCGTCAAGCTTCCAGTCGGCCGCCACGCGCGGCTGCACGACGAACCCATCGGCCGCGGCGCGGATCGCAGGCTCGAGGATCGCGCCGAGGCTCTTGCGGCCGTGATCGGCTGCAAGCCGCGCCCAGGCGCCGACGCAGCCCGGCACGGTGACGGCATGGGCACTCTGGCTGTCGATTGTCTTGAGGCCTTGCTTGAGGAACCAGTCGACGGTCGCCTTCTTGGGCGCCGCGCCCGAGCCGTTGAGCGCGATGACCTTGCCGCCCTTCGGCGCATACAGCACGAAGCAATCGCCGCCGATCGCGGTCATGTGTGGCTCGACCACGCATTGCACCGCGCAGGCCGCGATGGCGGCGTCGACCGCGTTCCCGCCCGCCCGCAGCATGTCGATCGCCGTCAATGTCGCAAGCGGGTGCGACGTCGCCGCCATGCCGCGCGCGCCGAGCGACGGGACGCGTCCCGCGCCCTGGAAGTCCTTCTGTGAAAAGTCGAGCATGCTATTTGATCTCGAAATCGGCCCAGGTTTCGAAGCAATTGTTGAGCGCGAGCGACATCACGCCGATCGTCGCGCGGCACCCCGTGCCGATCGTCTCGCCATAGACCTCGCGGAAGAGGTCGCTGACTCCGCTCGACACCTTATGCACGTCGTAGAACGTCGGCGAGGAGACGACGAAATGCAGCATGCGGATCACGCCTTTCACGCGGTCGAGATCGCCGAGCGCCTGCTTGATGCCGGCGAGGCAGTTGATGCCCGTGATGCGGGCGGCCTGGTAGCCCTGCTCGAACGTCACGGTGTCGCCGAGCCGTCCGGGGTAGATGACCTGGCCGTTCACCTGCGGAATATGGCCTGAGAGGGTCAGGATCTTGCCGACGATATGGAAGGGCTTCATCGGGCCATAGTTCTGACCGTCGTACTTGCCCGCCTTGCCGAAATCCGGCAAGTCGATTCCCAGCTCCTTGAGACGCTTCTCCGCCTTCATGACAGCCCCCTTCGAGGTCGAAATCGCCCACAGCCGAGTGTGGCGAAGCCCCTCGCCCCGCGCGAGCGAAAAATGCTTGTCTGCCTCAGGCGGATCGGACTGGCGCGCGTGACGCGAGGCAAGCGCCAGCGCTAGGGTTCCATTCATTCGATGGGGCGCGCCACCCGTGCATTCGATGGGGCGCGCCACCCGCGATTCGCACGATGTCCGCGTCCCCGGTCGACGCGCACGCCGCGGGGAAAACAAATGCGGCGCCTGGCGATCCGAGAGCGGCCCGCATCAGGGGACGGACGGTGCGCACCCCACGGGGTCGCATGGCAGATATACCTGTGGAACATGCTTCGTCGGCTCGCCCTCCCGATGCGCCTGTGTCAGGGTACCCGCCGGCCACCCTATCGGTCCCACTTGGCTCGGACCCGTCGTTCGGCCATGATTGATGAAGGAAAGAGGTCGGGCGCACCTCGTCCACTGCGTCCAAGTCCAATGCGTCCAATCAGGGAGGAATTCGCTTGATGAAAGCATACGGTTTCGCGAAGTGGCTTGCAGCCGCTTCCATTCTCGGCGCGGGGGCTTTGGCTTCGGCGCCGGCGTTTGCGGTCAAGGTCGGCCCGGTCGATGATCCGATCGGCGTCGTCAAGATCGCGAAGGGTCAGCCGGTGATAATCGGCGGCTACTGGGTTCTCTCGGGTCCTGACACGGCCCTTGGTCTCGATTCCAAACGAGCGGCCGAGGTCTATTGGGACCAGATCGGCGGCAAGATCAAAGGCCATCCGATCAAATTCGTGGTCGAAGATGACCTTTGCAACGCTGAAGGCGGTCAGACCGCCGGCACGAAGCTCGCCGCCAACCAGCAGATGGTCGGCGCGCTGGGTTCCGCGTGTTCGAGCGCCTCGACGGCCGCGGCCCCGATCCTGTGGAAGCAGGGCATCGTCGATATCTGCACGGCTTGCACCGCCCCGCGTCTCACGGCCGCCGATCGCAGCAAGGACTTCGACGGCTTCGCCCGCACGGTCTTCAGCGACGCCGAACAAGCCAAGGGCGACGCCAATTGGATGTACAACGTCATGAAGTGGAAGACGGCGGCGACCATCCATGATGGCAGCCCCTATTCCCAGCAGCTCGTTGCTGAGTTCAAGATGAACTTCGAGAAGCTCGGCGGCAAGGTCATCGCAGCCGAGGCCGTCTCTCCGACGGACGTCGACATGCGCGCGGTCTTGACGCGCATCGCGACGGCGAAGGCCGATGTCCTCTACTACCCCGTGTTCGTCGCCGCGGGCGGACAGATCACCCGCCAGGCCAAGGAAATCCCCGGCCTGACCAAAGACATCATCAGCGGCGGCTCGATGATGACGAGGGACTTCATCACCGCTTCGGGCGACAACATCGTGGGCATGCGCATCACCTTCCCCGATGTGTCGCAGGAAGCGCTGGGCAAGGAATATCCGAAGCTCGTCGCGGCCTATAAAAAGAAGTTCGGCGAGGCGCCGATCCAGGGCTTCCATGCCCATGCCTACGATGGGGCGAAATTGCTGCATCAGGCGATCGAGAAGGTTGCGGTCCAGGACAAGGACGGCAACACCTATATCGGACGCAAGGCGCTTCGTGACGCCGTGTTCAACAATCCCGAATTCGAAGGCATGAGCGGCCCGATCAAGTGCGATGAGCACGGCCAGTGCGGGAAGTTCAAGTTCGCTGTCTACCAGTTCACCAATGCGGAC
>JBGPGW010000207.1:0-6483 GCA_041484095.1 Alphaproteobacteria bacterium
GAAGGGACGCCACCTAGGGCTGCGGCGCGCGCACCTGCTTCAGGGACTCCTCGAACACCGCGCGTTCTTCCTCGTGCTTGGTCGTGTCCGCAAGGGCGAAGAACACCTTGGTCCGCCCGATCGCCTCGTAGCGGAACTCGGTGCCGGCCTCGATGAACAGGAGATCGCCGGGCACGCCGACATAGAGCGTCTCGCCCATGCGGAGGCGAAATTCCCCTTCGAGCACGAAGAACACCTCGTTGTAGAGGAGTTTCCAGGGGATCGAGATTCCCTCGAACACCGCGATACCGGCGCCGAGATCGGTCGAGTGGTGCCCCTCGACGATGCGCGCGACCTCGAGGGTGCCCGGCGGCCCCGCGACTTTCTTGAATTGACGGCCCTGGGCCTTGAAAACGGTGATCGGCTCGCTCGACATGGCATTCCCTGTTCTGTTGCGTCGGCAATCGATGCACGGTGCTTTGCCGCGACGATGCACGAGGATATAAACCCATTCTGTCCCGGTCAAACCGCCTCAGAGCGTTTGGGAGTAGACGATGCAGCAAAGTCGCGACGAATTGCTCAGGGCATACCGCGTGATGCGTCTCGTTCGCGAGTTCGATGAGCGTCTCCACGTCGAGTTCGCGACCGGCGAGATTCCCGGTTTCGTCCATCTCTATGCCGGGGAAGAGGCGGTCGCGGCGGGGGTGTGCGCGCATCTCGGCGACCGCGACCACATCGCGAGCACCCATCGCGGCCACGGCCACTGCATCGCCAAGGGCTGCGACGTCGACGGGATGATGGCGGAGATCTACGGCAAGGCCACGGGCATCTGCGGCGGCAAGGGCGGCTCCATGCACATCGCCGATCTCGACCGCGGCATGATGGGGGCGAACGGCATCGTCGGCGCGGGCACGGCGCTCGTCTGCGGCGCGGCATTGTCCGCCAAGACGCTCGGCACCGGGGCGGTCGCGGTCGCCTTCACCGGCGATGGCGGCTCGAACCAGGGCACGGTGTTCGAGGCCATGAATCTGGCGTCGGTCTGGAAACTCCCCGCGATCTTCGTGTTCGAGAACAACGGCTACGGCGAGGCGACGGCATCGAGCTGGTCGCTCGCGGGCGGCGACATCGTGCGCCGTGCCGCGGCCTTCGCCATGCCGGGCCACCAGGTCGACGGCAACGACTACTTCGCGGTGTGGGAGGTCATGCGCCAGGCGACCGAACGCGCGCGCGAGGGCGAAGGACCCAGCCTCATCGAGTGCCGCATGAAGCGTTATTACGGCCACTTCGAGGGCGACACGCAGGCCTACCGCGCGAAGGACGAAGTCGCGACGCTCCGCGCCGAGGTCGATTGCCTCATGCGCTTTCGCGAGCGCGTGACGGCGGCGGGCTTGCTCGGTGCCGCCGAGCTCGACGCGATCGATTCCGACGCGCGCGCGCGAGTGGACAGCGCGGTCAAAGCGGCCAAGGCCGCACCCACGCCGCCCGCCTCGGCGCTCATGACCGACGTCTACGTCTCGTATTGAGGCATGTTGCGATCCGTCGGGAGCGACGTCCATGCATCGTGCGCGCCGAATGGACATGCGACGCGATACGAGTATACGACACAGCGTAAGCATGCCGGACGACGCATCGAGGCAATTCGCTGTCCATCGCAAGAATCACGACGCGGTCTCTTCCGACGTGGCGTCGCGCAACTGCGGACCCTTCCCCTACCTCCTCCCTTGCCGGGAGGGGTTATGAATGTGACGAGTGAGGTTATTCCAAATGCCAGCTAAATCCTTCCGCACGGCGATCAACGAGGCCTTGAAGCAGGAGATGGAGCGCGATTCGCGCGTGGTCATCATCGGCGAGGATGTCGCGGGCGGGCGCGGCGGCTCGGCCGGCCTCGAGGAGGCGTGGGGCGGCCCCTTCGGCATGACGCGCGGGCTCACCACGCAATTCGGCGCCGCACGCGTGCTCGACACGCCGATTTCGGAATCGGCCTTCGTGGGTGCGGCGGCGGGTGCCGCGATGACGGGCCTTCGTCCGGTTGCCGAGATCATGTTCGTCGACTTCACCGGCGTCTGCTTCGACCAGATCATGAATCAGATCGCCAAGATCCGGTACATGTTCGGCGGCAAGGCCAAGCTGCCGCTCGTCTTGCGCATGCTCTACGGTGCTGGCTTCCGCGCGGGCTCCCAGCATTCGCAATGCCTCTATCCCATCTTCACGCATCTGCCGGGGTTGAAGGTCGTGATCCCGTCGAACGCCTACGATGCGAAGGGGCTTCTCATCACCGCCATCCGCGACGACGACCCCGTGCTGTTCTTCGAGCACAAGGCGATGCTGGGCGCGCGCGCGGAGGTGCCGGACGAGGCCTATGCGATCCCCTTCGGCAAGGCGAATATCGTGCGCGCGGGCGGGGATGTGAGCATCGTCGCGATCGGCCGCATGGTGCAGATGGCGGTGCGAGCGGCCGACGCCTTGGCCAAGGACGGCATCGCCGCCGAGATCATCGATCCCCGCACGACCTCGCCCCTCGACCGGGATGCGATCCTCACGAGCATCAAGAAGACCGGCCGGCTCGTCGTGGTCGATGAGGCGTCGCCGCGCTGCAACATGGCGACCGACATCGCAGCCCTCGCGGCGAGCGAGGCGTGGCACGATTTGAAGGCGCCGGTGAAGATGGTCTCGCCCCCGCACACGCCGGTGCCCTTCGCCGCCCCGCTCGAAGACCTCTACATCCCGAATGCCGAGAAGATCGTCGCCGCCGCGAAGGCCACCCTCCAATAGTAGGGTCGCCAATAGCGGAGTCCGAGGGATGGCCTCCGACAAAAGATACTGGGTCGAAGACTCGCTCAAGTCGGAGGGAGCTGCGGCACGAGCGCCGGCGCGGATGGTCCTTCGGTAGGACGAGCCAAACATTCTTCCCCTCCCCTTGCGGGAGGGGTTAGGGGAGGGGATGGCCCACCCGCGAGCCAATGCACTGCGTCAGTCGGTAACCAAGGCCGAAATTGCTTTGTGGCAATGTTTGCGCTTGAAGCAGATTCACAATGTGCGGTTTCGTCGACAGTTTCCCATCGGTCCCTACGTCGTGGATTTTGTCTGCTTGCCCGCGCGTCTGGTTGTTGAAGTCGATGGTGGGCAGCACGCAAAGAACGCGGCGAAGGACTCCGAGCGCACGCGATGGTTGAACGCGGAGGGATTTTCGGTTGTTCGATTCTGGAATCATGAGATCCTTGCCAATCGCGATGGCGTGGTTGAAACCATCACGCGACATGTCGTCGAACGGCTGATTCACCCTCCCCCTACCCCCTCCCGTGGAGGGAGGGGGAGTAAGTAATCTGGAAGCAGGCTAGTGCGCCGGATCCATGACAGTTGGAATGAGGATTGTGCGACTATAATAATCGCAAATGCGAATGACGCGATGATATCGCTCGCCGCGGTGCGAATGGTTGTGAGGAAGGCCCAGCGAGAATATTTCCCCTCCCCTAACCCCTCCCGCAAGGGGAGGGGTGATCCGCATTCGAGCTTCGGCGTATGCTCTCCCGTCAACGAGGTCGAGACGAGGCCGATACGAAGTTTTCATCCCAAGCCGGGGATGAGAGAAAGCGTGAAGGGAGGCGAGTGATGCAGCAGCAGGCTGACCGCCCATGGTGAATCTTTCCGCCTTCATTCGCTATCACGCGATCCGCGCGCCGGAGCGCGTGGCGCTCCTCTACGACGGGCAGCGCATCAGCTACGGCCAGTTCTGGGATCGCATCCAGCGTCTCGCGGGCTGGCTCGCCGCGCGCGGCATCGGGCCCGACGACGTGGTCGCCGTGTTCATGAAGAACAGCGCGTCCTTCCTCGATGCGTCCTTCGCGACGAGCCATCTCGGCGCCGTCTTCCTCCCGATCAACTATCGCCTTGCGGCGGAGGAGGTGGCCTACATCCTCGCCAATTCGGGCGCCAAGCTCCTCTTGGCCGATGCGGAGTTTGACGCGATCGCCGAGGGCGCGGTCCCGGACGTCGTGCTGCTCGACCACAACGCCCAGCGTGATTCCCGCGTGCTCGCCGGCTTCGACCGCGAGCCCGCGCCGATGGCGGCACGAAAACCGGATGACCTCTTCCGTCTCATCTACACCTCCGGCACGACCGACCGCCCGAAGGGCGTGCGCCACAGCTATGCGAACTACTACTGGAAGAATCTGGATCAGATCATTCACCTGGGGATCACGGCCGAGGATCGCCTTCTCTGCGCGGCGCCGCTCTACCATGTCGGCGCGTTCGACCTGCCGGGCACGGCGGTCCTTTCGGTCGGCGGGACGATGGCGATCCAGCGCGACTTCGATCCCGAGGAGGCGCTGGCCGGAATCGAACGCGACCATCTCACCTGCACCTGGATGGCGCCTGTGATGCTCAGCCGCGCGCTCGACTATCGCGGGCAGTTCAACACGCGCTCGCTCAAATGGTGCATCGGCGGCGGGGAGAAGACGCCCGAGGCGCGCATCCGCGCCTTCCGGGAGCTGTTCCCCCAAGGCCGTTTCATCGACGGCTACGGCCTGACCGAGACCTGCGGCGGCGACACGCTCATGGATGCGGGGATGGAGTTGACCAAGATCGGCTCGACGGGGCGCGCGCTGGCCCATGTCGAAATTCGCATCGCGGACGAATCGGGCGCGAAGCTGCCGGCGGGGAAGGACGGGGAGATTTGCCTCCGCGGTCCCAAGGTGACGGAGGGGTATTGGCGGGATGAGGCCAAGACGGCCGCGAGCTTCTTCGGCGATTGGTTCCGCTCGGGCGATGTCGGCTATCTCGACGAGGACGGCTTCCTCTACGTCACCGATCGCCAGAAGGACATGATCATCTCCGGCGGGGAGAACATCGCCTCCTCCGAGGTCGAGCGCGTCATCTATGAATTGCCAGAGGTGCGCGAATGCGCCGTCATCGGCCTGCCCGACGCCCTCTGGGGCGAGCGGCCGGTGGCGGTCGTGGTGCTGAACGAGGGGGCGGAGCTTTCGCTCGCGACGCTCGCCGCACACTGCCGCGCGCATCTCGCGAGCTTCAAGGTGCCGCGGGAGCTCTCGCTCTCATCCGCGCTGCCGCGCAACCCCTCCGGCAAGGTCCTGAAGCGCGTGCTGCGCGACCAGCTCGTGAACCGCCCGATCGAGATCAGGGAGCGGTGAGGGCGGCAGGTTTCAATAACCCTCATGCTTCGTCCTTCGACAAGCGCGGGACGAGGTGAATGTACGATACTTCATGCTGAGCTTGTCGAAGCATGAGCCGGTCGCAGGATGAGCCTGTCGAAGCACGAGGGCGCAGCGGCCGACCCTCACCCTCCCGCCGCGGATGCGGCGGGTCCCTCCCTCTCCCGTAAACGGGAGAGGGCCGCGAGCGATCGCCGGTCGACATCCCATGTGCGGCGTGATGCACGGGGCATCAGATCAGAGGTCATCGAATTTCAGACCAGAGGTCATCGAATTAAAATCTTCCCCTCCCTGGAAGGGAGGGGGCAGGGGGAGGGTGCTTTGGAGGGTGATCGGCCTCATGCTTCGTCCTTCGACAAGCTCAGGGCGAGGTGAATGAATGATACCTCATGCTGAGCCCGTCGAAGCATGAGTCTGTCGAAGCATGAGCCCGTCGAAGCATGAGGGGCGTCATCCCACCCTTGCGGCGCGTGTCGAACCGCGCTAGGAGCATGCGGCTCTCGGACCGGCTCGGCTATCGGACGCGATTGGCTATGGTGAGCCGAACGTGAATTAAGCCCCCCTCTCCGCTGAGGGGGGCATGTCGCGGCACAATTCAACGTCGCGCATCGAAGAAAGGCTGCCATGACCATCCACGCGCTCACCATGCCCAAGATCGGACTGACGATGGAGGAGGGGACGGTCGCGGCCTGGCACGTCCCGGAAGGTCAGGTCGTGGCGACCGGCCAGCACATCGCCGACATCGAGATCGAGAAATCGACGAACGAGCTCGAATCCCAAGTCTCGGGCGTGCTGCGCCGCCAGGTCGTGCCCGAAGGCACGATGGTGCCGGTCGGCGGCTTGATCGGCGTGATCGCGGACGCGACCGCGTCGGATGCGGACGTGGAGGCGTTCGTCGCCGGCTTCGTGCCGAGCGTATGAAAATTCCGCCGCCGCTCAACCCCCCAGGCGGTCCTTCGCGTCGTACCAGTTCATCACCGCGGGGATGAACCACGGGTTGCCGCTGTAGAGCGGAATCGTGGGGAATGCGCGGTTGTCGAAGACGGTCGCGGCGTCCTTGTGGCCGATCAGCTTGAGGGCGACCTTGTGGCCGAGATAGGTGCCCATCGGCACGCCGGCGGCGCAGCAGCCGAGCGCGTAGTGCACGCCCTCATGGACGCCGATATGCGGGACGAAGTCGAAGGTGAAGGCGAAATAGCCGTCCCAGGCATGGCTGAGGCGGGCACCCCGCAAATCCGGGAAGAGGGCGGTGAAATGCCGATAGAGCGCCTCGGCCGCACCCCTCACGCCGCCGAAATCGCGGCCGGCCTTCCCGCCGATGAGAATGCGCGTCGCA